>CAKUXO010000052.1 GCA_934700385.1 uncultured Candidatus Melainabacteria bacterium | reverse complement strand
ATCCTGCCAAGGGTAAACGCCCGGTAGCTGTGTTCCAAGCGGATAAGTGCTGAAAGCATATAAGTACGAAGCCCACCATAAGATGAGATCTCTCATAGCATAAGCTAGTAAGTCCCGTCGCAGAACACGACGTTGATAGGATGTAGATGGAAGTTTGGCAACAGACGTAGTCGAGCATTACTAATCGGACGAGGGCTTTTCCTGAAATCAGAAAACAAAGTTTTCTGTTAAAGGTTATCAAATTATTACTGTGCATTTTTTAGCGTATAGCGCAGGTAAAAAAGATTTACCAGTGACTAAGCAGAAGGACACCACCCGTTCCCATCCCGAACACGGTCGTAAAGACTTCTCGCGCCGACAATACTCGGAGGGTAGCCTCCCGGAAAGATAGGTCGTTGCTGGTTCCTATATTTAAAAAAAGAGTTTAGATTTTGTTCTAGGCTCTTTTTTTGTATTTGTATTTTTAGATTTTATTCTAAATTCTTTTTTACATTCTTACTTTTATTTGACTATCCTTCCCTAACCGACATTACTCATAGAGTATCGCACCCCTAAAAGACTGGTTGTTGTTTCTAGTGTTTAATTTAAAAGAGTTCTAACACTTTTTAAAATATTTTTTTCATTAAACTAGCAATTTTTTATATTTTCAAGTTTTGATAAGATAAGAGTAAAAGGAAAATCTATGCAAATATCTAAAATCGATAATTTTTTAAATATTTCCTATAAGGGAAATGAAATTGTAACTAAAAAAGAAAATTTCACATCTAAAATTAATTTAAAAAGTGAAGATTCTTTTGTATCTAAACATAAAAAAGAAATTAAAATCGGTGCTGCAATTTTAACTGCTGCTGCAGCTATCTTTGGTGCTGTTTTTTTAATTAATAAAAAAGGTGGCTCAAAAGCAGTTGAAAAAGTTACAAATGAAATAGCTAATAATGATGAAGTATTAAATAAGGCTGAAAAAATCCAAGAAACCGTTTCTGAAAAACTTGAACCCTTGACTTTCATTAAAACAACGATGGAAAAAAATGGTGTTGAACAGCCAATTGTAATTAATATTGATGAAACAACAGGTAAACCTGTGTATGACGATTTAGCTTCTGCGTTTGATTATCTATATTTTAATAAAATATCACATTTAGCGCAAAATGGCGGTGACAAAGGGCTTTATCAGATTAGATGTAATATGAGAGATGCTGCTTCAAAAGGAATGGATGTAAAAGAACAAGCCGAAACATATCTAGAAAAACACGAAGAATTAAAACAAGCACTCATGGAATGTTGTCAAATTTCACAATTAAGAGATGAATATTATGAAGGTGCTTTGTTACCTTATGAATCAAATCTTATGGAAACTAATAAAAATTCCGATATTGTAGTCAGATGTGTTAAGTTTGGTGATGGCATAAAACAATTTTTTGATGAAAAAACTAAAACTTTTGATGAAATTGGTTTAAGAGAATTTTGTAAAAAAGCATAATAACGTTTTAATTTCAATTAGATTGATAAATCATTAATGTTATATAAGCGCAAGATTTATCCTTGCGCTTTTTATATGCTTAAAAGTTGATTTAATGCATGTAAGGGGTTTAGTACACTCGTTTTAGACTATTTCTTGAGGATTGCAAGCCCTATAACGGTGTATAGGTAGTGCCATAAGCAGTTTCAAAATTTAACTCATACGAAAATGAAATATGTAGTAAGTTTATGCGCTAACATATTAATATATAGAATTAACACACCCTTTGTTTAAGGTGCTAAACTTACTACAATTTATTTCATTCAAGAGTTAAATTTTGAAATGTTGAC
>CAKUXO010000051.1 GCA_934700385.1 uncultured Candidatus Melainabacteria bacterium | reverse complement strand
ATGGCACAAAGAGTTTTGAGGCTTGGCAGCCTTGAAGATAGGTAAAACCTGCCCTATGACCATAAATTCTTAAGCCTAATTTAACATCAGGAGAAATTTTAGGTAAAATTTCAGCTAGGGTTGTTCTTGCCATTTCAAGTTTAGATTTTCCCATTATTTCTTCATTCATTGAGTTTGAAAAATCAACAATAAAAAGAATTTGAGAATCTTTTGAAGCACGCTGAACACTTCTTGTAACTTCGCTGAAGTTTTGAGGAGTATAGATTTTATAAGAATAGTTAGGCTCTGTTTTTGCTTTTGGAAAAAAAGCAATAGTTAAAATTAAAACAAATGCCGCAAGGAAAAAAATTTTATTTCTCATAAAAAACATTATAATCTCACTTTTTTAAAAAAATTATACCTAAAAAGATTATTTAACATCCGCCAAAATAGCACCTGAAAGTTCATCTCTTAGCTCTTGAGAAGTTACTTTTACAATTGGCGTATTTTCATCTTTTTTAAGATAAATTGTTTCAATTCCAGATTGAACGATAAATCTTTTACATAAAATACAGATAAAGTTATGACCCCAAATATACATACTTGAACCCATACATCTATCTTGCCCTGCTTGAATTATTGCATTTTGTTCAGCATGGATAGAACGACAAGTTTCATACATTGTGCCAGAGGGGATATTGTGTTTAATTCTATAACATTCGCCTTTTTCCATACAAGAAATAACTTTAGATGGAACGCCATTATATCCTGTTGCTTTTATTTTTCTATCAGAGCCGACAATAACAGCGCCCACTTGCGCTCTTAGGCAATTAGAGCGCTTTGCAACTGTTTTTGCTATTTCTAAAAAATATTCATTCCATTCAATTGGTGATAGTTTTTCTTCCATATAACTTCCTTTTTTCTTTTATTTTATTGCAAAAATCCCACAATTTCAAAATTAAAATTTTAAAATGAGGCATGCCTTTTTTGAGCTAGAAATTATAGAAATCTTCAAATTTTACAATATATTAACAAATATTACAGTTTTTGTATCATGCCAAAACATGCACCAATTCATGATTAGAGCATGTTTTGAAAATCCTAAAAAATCAACAGTATGAATTATTTGCAAGCTAAAAACAATGACTTATAATTAAATAGTAAGGTAATATGATACCTTTAAATATTGGAGAGTATTTAAGGCTTTTAAAATGGCTGTAGCAGAAAATCTAGAAAAAATTTTAAAAGATATAAAACCTTACAATCCGACAATCATAGCAGTCACAAAATACTATGACGAAAATAGAATGATAGAGGCTTTTCAAGCAGGCTTAAGAAATTTTGCCGAATCGAAGGCTATTGAGGCGGTTGAAAAAATCAACAATATAGATGATACAACCAAAAGCCAATCAGTATATCATTTTATAGGACACTTACAAACGAACAAAGTAAAATACGTTGTTGGAAATTTTGAATATATCCACTCTGTTGATAATTTGAAACTTGCACAATGTATTGACCAAGAGGCTAATAAAAAAGGTATTAAACAGAAGATTTTAATTCAAGTAAATAATGCCTTAGAACCTCAAAAATTCGGAATTGCACCTTGTGAACTCGAAAATTTAATCAATGAAATCAAAAAACTAAAGTCGCTAGAGCTTGTTGGTTTAATGAACATAGCACCTTTGGTTGATGATTGGAAAACGATTGAAAAACTGTTTTGTGATATGAAACACTTGCAAGAAAGTTATCAACTTAAAGAGCTTTCAATGGGAATGAGCCACGATTACAAAATAGCAGTCGAATGTGGTGCAACAATGATTAGATTAGGCAGAATTTTATTTGAAAAATAATTAAAGGAGAAAAGATGGCACTTTCAGAAAAAATTAAAGAAATAATTGGAGCTTTAACGGATTCACTAAATCCTATCAACGATGAATCAGATTATGTTGAGGGAGTTGAAAACGGTTTTGAATCAGAATTTCCTACAGATAGAAATGCTGCACTTCAACCAAGCTTTACAGAAACAAATCCTTTAAGAAAAACAAGATCAAACCTTCGTGTTTTACCTCAACCAAAAGCAGGTGCTAATGCGATTGTGGTTATTGAACCAAAAGCCTACAATGAATCTATTTCTATTGTAGAAGCTCTTAAAGAAAGAAAAACTGTCATCTTAAATCTTCAACTTTTAGATAGAGAACAATCACAACGTATCGTTGACTTTTTATGCGGATGTACTCACGCTCTTGACGGAAGTCAGAAAAAAGTTGGCGAAAATGTTTTCGTCTTTACTCCTTCAAACATCAATATTTCACAAGAATTTGTAAATTCAAAATTATCAAGCGACGCTATGTGGACAAAAGCATAAGTGACGGTTAGATAAAGTATTACGGTATATAATTAAGGCGCACTTGCGCCTTTTTTGTTGCGGAATGGGGAAGTGTATATTTAAATTAAAAGACGTATCACAAAATAATGTCTAGACTGTGTCCACAAGCAGTTTCAAAATTTAACTCATACGAAAATGAAATATGTAGTAAGTTTATGCGCTAACACATTAA
>CAKUXO010000050.1 GCA_934700385.1 uncultured Candidatus Melainabacteria bacterium | reverse complement strand
GCATTAGCCCCAACTGCCACTTGATTCATTGGAATTGGAACACAAAAAGCATAAGATGTATATTTTGCCAATTTCCATGCCTTTGAAATATCAATTTGAGGGTCGATTTTATATTTATCACGAAAACCGCTTGATTTTTCAATTGCTAAAATGCAAGAAACTAAATCGGCATTTCCGGCACGTTCTCCCATGCCATTAATTGCAGTGTTAATCCAAGCGTCAACACCGGCGTCAATTGCAGCTTTTGCCCCCATAACAGAGCATGCCGTTGCCATGCCTAAATCGTTATGAAAATGAAGTTCAATATCCATTGAAGTTTCTTTTGCAATACGAAAAATTCTTTCATAAGCAGTTTGAGGGTCATCAAAACCAAGAGTATCACAATATCTAAAGCGCTGAGCGCCATATTTTTTACATTCTTTTGCATATTCAATTAAATAATCAATATCAGATCTTGAAGCGTCTTCTGCGTTAACACCGATTATTTTTGCATTTTGATTAATTGCTTCGTTAATTGCTTCAAGAGTAGAATTTAAAACGTCACGGCGATTTTTCTTTCCTTGATATTTTCCATTAATCATTTGATCAGAAGTCGATTGAGAAAGGTTGATGAATTGTAATTTTGGAACATTTTGAAATGATTTAATAACATCATTTTTAATGGCTCTCATCCAGCCAGAAAGCTTAGTTTTATTAATTACACCACGCTCAACCAATTCAAGATTGCCATTTAGATAATTCAATTCGTGTTGAGTTGTTGGGAAACCAAATTCAGATTGATTAATCCCCATTTCATTAAGCATTAAGTTAATAATTGTTTTTTGAAGCTTTGCCAAGCCTAATCGAGAAGTTTGAACACCGTCACGGTTGGTTACATCAACAAATTTAATATAGTTCATATTACCTCAATAATCACTGATAAATAAGATTATAGCACAAAAAAATCAATAAGAATTTTTTAATTTTTGTAAAGTTTAAAATTGGGTATTGCATTTTTCTAAAGTTGCGTTAGAATAGTTGTATCAAATTGATAATATGACTAATTATCCCTTTTGAGAGGAAAAAATGAGAATTAATAATATAGATTGTTGTAAACCACGACGTAATTCCAACTTCAAAGGCAATCAAATGCCTCAAGGTCAACCTAGATACAAGTACTATGAAGAAATGGATAATGACACTTTATGTTTGGTGAGCACACTAAAAGCCCATAAAGAGGTCGAGGAAAGTGGCAAAGCAAAACTATATAGAGCTCTACCCGCAATAACTACGGCATTACTAGGAGCAAGTGTAATTATGACCCAACCCGATAAATTATCAGCTAAGGCTGCAGCAGGGTTGGGTTTTTTAGCCCTTAGCGAAACAGTTGACGATATTTCAAATGTTGTTTCTAATACTGTTGAAAAAGAATATAAAAATCAACCAAAAACAGTTGAAAATGAAAGAAAAAAAGCAGCAGCAAAAACAATTGGTCTTTTTGGCTCAATGGCAGTAATTGCAGCTTGTAGTTCTTCACTTGCAAAAAGCGGAAAAATGCTTTCTGAAAAAATTGCAAAACCTGTTGTTGATACAGTTTCAAAAGAAGTTAAAACTCTAGCTAAAGAAATTGATACTTCAAAAGCTGGTAAATTCGTTAATGAAACAATCAATCCTTTCATTAAAAAACATCCAACCGCTAGTTTTATAACAAGTTTAGCTGCCCCAGTGGCAATTGGCATATCTTCTCTTGGTGCAAGAAAAAAACTTGAAGAAGGAATGTCTAAAGATTTAAGACAAAAAGCAAACGAAAACTTTGTTGATGGCAAAATTGCACAAGAAATCGCAAGAGCTCAATACGATTCAATCGACGCTATTGAAGTAAAACCATCTAATGATTAATTTAGCCAGCGTATTTTTAGGCGGCGGTTTAGGTGCTTGTTTAAGATATCTAACAGGTAAGTTCGTTGCAAAATTTTCTATTAATCCTTGTATATCAACTTTTATAGTTAATATTTTAGGAAGTTTTTTAATAGGTTTTATTTTTTCTTATTCAATTCATAAATTCCCATTAAACAATCATTTAAAATTATTTTTAACAACCGGTTTAATGGGCGGTTTAACAACATTCAGCACATTCACCTATGAAGGGCTTAGTTTTATAAAATCAGGAGATTATTTTTCTTTTATTTTATATACATTATCAAGTTTTTTAATTTCATTATTAATAGCATTTTTAGGTTTTGAACTAGCAAAAGCCATTTAATTTAATTTTTATTTATAATAAAAAATGAACCCAAGATAACCCTAGGTTCATTTTATTGTATTAATTTAAAGTAAAATTATTGTTGTTCTTTATTTCTTGTTAAGAAGTTTTTGATATTTTTTAAACATTTATAAGCTAAAACAACACCAGCGCCATAAATAGCACCGCCTAAAATTGTTGATTTTGTAACGTTTGTTTTACCAAAAGTTTTTTTAGTATCTCCAACAACTTTTACAAAAGTGTCGTTTTTAACAACATTTGAAGCTTTTTCAAAAATATAATCGCCTGTTTTTGTTGCTTCTTCTAATGCTGCACGGCCTACTGTTTTAAATTGATTAACTACATTTTGTGTATTAATTTTCATACTCTACCTTTATTAATCAGCAATAAAATCGATTATTTTTGCTGTTTCTTTTTTTATTTCGCTGTTATCTAAGCTATTTTCTGTAATATCAGAAACTTTATCTGCTGCAAATAAACCGCCTGCAAGAGCTATACCATTGTCAAATAA
>CAKUXO010000049.1 GCA_934700385.1 uncultured Candidatus Melainabacteria bacterium | reverse complement strand
CTCGGGTTAGCAAAAAATTTTCTTCTCAAGTTTTATACAATTACACATTTAAAAAGGAATAATCAATGTTAATAACAAAACTAACTCCTCATATATCATCTTCCGCCCCTGTTTTTAAGGCAAATAACCAAAAGAAAAATTCTTCTGAATTTATGTCAACCCCTCAAAAAGAAGATTCTTTTACCCTAAGACAGCCTAGAAAAGATGTAATAGAACCTAGTATCAAAAGAATAATTCCCCCAATTATCGCTCAATTAAAATGGAAAGAAGATCCAACAGATATTTCAATTGATAAATCAACATCAAAACCTAATTTTGATGAAATTTCTGTTGAAAACAACAACCTCTTATTCTTAGCAACTGAAATAATGTATGGCAACCTTGGATTAGATGAAACATCTCATATTATCTATGAAAACGCATTATCTAAATCAAATGAAAAAGAATTAACTTCATACGCTAAAGATTATCTTGAACAAAAAGAAATGTTAGAACATGCTCTTGAAGATGCTAAAGCCCTTAAAACTTTAAGAGAAGAACATTACCCCGAAAGTGATAATCTTGATGGAGATGAATTAATTATTGAACACTCTAGATTGAATGATGAATGTGCTAAATTAATTAAATTTGGTGACGTTATTTCAAAATATTATGATGGAAAAACAGATAAACTTGACCAAGCAGGTTTAAAAGAGTTCTTTAATAGTTTTGATGATTATGATTCAATGTTTGAATCGTTCTTAGATGAATAATTTAAACCATTACTTAAATTTTGAATGCAATAATATTTTCAATTCTTCCCTTAAATCTTTAGCAAAAGAAATAGGGTTATTAGCTTGAATTCTATCGTCAATTGTTTTAATAACCCTAAGATTATATTTTATTATTTCTAGTGGTTTTGTTGTTTTCATTTTGTTGCTCTTGTTGGATTAGTAAATCGATGTTTAAATGTTTTTTGCGTTCATTGATACTTGGTAAGATCCCGAAACAGTTCCTGAGGGACTTACGCCCCACGTCACAGCCGTAGTGCTAAATCGTCAAACTTTACGTTTGCCGATTGTCGCACCGGCTCACGCTTTCAGGTTCGGGATGACGAGTTCTATAATGGTGTTGTGGAATGTGTAAGATTCACTTGCTTCAGGTAAACCGCCTGTGAAATCAAAGATTTCTTCGCTACCCTGCGCTGCGCTTCGGTCGCAACGGCGGAGTGGTAAGGTTTCTCAAACGGCGAAAAGCATAAAGTTTTCGCCGTTCTCGTCACACACCATGGCGTGAAGCTTCGTTCACCAAGTGCAGTCGCACTAGGTTCACTTGCTTCACGCATCTAGAAATTCGACTCTGCCTGTGGTGGATTGTTCTAGTGGAAGGTAAATACTGAAAACATTTTTCCCGTCAACTTCTTTAAATCCAATTTTCCCGTTGTGTGCTTCTAAAACTTTTTTAGATAAATACATCCCCAAGCCAAACCCAATTTTCTTATACTTTGAAGCGTTAGAGATATATTTTTCAAAAAGATGTTTCTTTGTATCTTCATCAATCGGCGTTCCTTTATTCTTGAATGAAATTTCTAAAACATCACCATTAATTTTTTCTTTAATTTCAAATTTCGTATTCTCATCTGCATAATTAATCCCATTATTCAAAAGATTAGTAATAACCCTTCTTATCTGCCTTTTATCAATAGAAATTTCATCATTTTCTTCTTTTTCATAAATAATTTCAATTCCTCTTGATTGCGCTAAAGATTTATGTTCTTTAATACAAGTATCAACCAAAGAACTAAACTTCATTTTTTCTTTTTGAAGCTCAATCGCCCCTTTATCATACTTATACGTATTAATCATCGTAAAAAGCATTTCTTTCATATATTTTGCAGATTCAAGCGTTGTTTCAAGCATTTCTTCTTGAACTTCGTTTAATTTCCCAAAAACATTTTTATACATTAATTCAAGACAGCTAATCTGCGCTAAAAGAGGATTTTTAAGGTCATGAACTAAAGTTGCAATAAACATATCTTTTTGATTTTCAAGTTGCTTTTGAATATCAATATTCCTTGTAATGGTAATTAAACCATCAACATCCCCGTCTTCTTTAAAAATCGGCGCTTTTACTATTTTGTAAAAATGACTTCCATTTGAAAAATCAAACGCCTCTTTTTCTTTAATTAAGAGTTTTTTGTTTTTTAAAACAAAATCATCTTCTTCATCTGTTAAATCTTTTAAATTTTTAATATCTAGTTTTAAATTATTCTGATGTCTGTCATATCCATCATAAATGAAATCTTTTGCATATTTTGAACCAATTAAAAAGTTTTTGTTTTTATCTTTCATGTAAACTAAAACAGGAAGATGTTCAAGTAATGCTTTAATTTGGTTGTTTCTTGTTGATAATTCTTCTTTAATTTTAATGTCTTTGGTGATGTCTGTTGATATCATCAGAATATATTGTATTTCATTATCTATTATTATCGGAGTTGATGTCTGTTTAACAACCTTCCTTTCTCCCCCTTTTATTATTTCAAAAATGTACGATTGAGACTCTTTATTTTCAATTATTTCATCTATCTTCTTTTTAATTAGACTGGAATTTTCTTCGGGTAATATTTCAAATATTGTCTTATTAATAATTTCTTTTCGATTTTTGAGTTTAAGATGATTTAAAAACGCCCTGTTGCAATCTAAATATCGATAATTTCTATCTTTAATTGTGATAATTTCACAAGCCTGATTCATTAGGGCTTCAAGTAATGGCGAGGGTTTCTTTTCTTTGTGCTCTTTGCATTCTCTGCATTCCTTTAAATTTCCCTCTCTAATTTCCTTTTTAATTTCTTCTTCTCTTGCACTTAAACTCATAATTTCCCTTTCGTTG
>CAKUXO010000048.1 GCA_934700385.1 uncultured Candidatus Melainabacteria bacterium | reverse complement strand
GCCTTCTTTAACAGCTTTTGGAGCGCCATCAACTAAATCTTTAGCTTCTTTCAAGCCAAGACCAGTGATACCTCTAACTTCTTTAAGAACAGCGATTTTCTTATCAGCTGGAACAGAAGCTAAGATTACGTTTACTTCAGCATCAGCATCATCAGCAGGTGCAGCAGCGGCAGCAGGAGCAGCAGCAACAGCAACAGGTGCAGCAGCAGATACGCCGAATTTTTCTTCCATAGCTTTTACTAATTCAGCAGCTTCTAATAAAGTTAATTTTTCGATAGATTCTAAAATTGCTTCAATACTCATTTTGTTTCTCCTTTTATTCTATTTGAGTTGTTATACGTTTTAAATTTTTTAGGTAAATATTACCTTGTACTGCCTAAGCAGATTTTTGATCTCTAACAGCTGCAACAGCTCTAACAAGAGATGACATAACAGCGTTGACAGAGTTTGCGATACCAGATGCTGGTGAGTTGATGCAACCAAGCATTTTTGCATAAAGTTCTTCTCTTGATGGAAGATTTGCAAGTGCTTTTGCTTCTTCTGCAGACATTAATTGTCCGTCCATTGCAGCTGCAATGATTTCACCTTTTTTAGTATCTTTGATGAATTTTGATAAAGCCTTAGCAGGTGCTACCTGATCTGTAAAACCAAATGCAATAGCGATTGGTCCTTTTAAAGTTTCAGCTAACACTTCGTAAGGAGTGCCCTTGATAGCGATTTTTGCAAGAGTATTTTTAGTAACCATGTAGTCGCCACCATCTTTTTGGATAGCACGTCTAAGGTTAGTAATTTCTTCTACGCTTAAACCCTTGTATTCGGTAACAATAGCAACTTGTGCTTTATCAACTTTTTCTTTGATAAGAGCTACCTTATCATTTTTGAAAGCTTTTGTTGACATTTTTTGCTCCTTTTTATATTATTTTCGGATTATTCCGTTCGACCTGTTAAACTAAAAAGATTTCGCAATCTTTTTTTTAATCGCAAAATCCAATACAAATCTTTAAATAAATGCTATTTATGTTGTTTTAGGATAATCTAGGCTAGCCTTTTGTGTTTAAATCCTAACTTTGGATACTAACTGTCTGCGATTACTTTCAATTTATACCATGCTCAAAAAACCATGTCAACTCCATTATAAAGTTTTATTAAGTATTTTTTTTAGATTAGGCAATTTTATTTTTCTTTTATACTTTATATATATAAGGTTAAATTGTAGGAATTTTACATGCCACTAATTACAAATTATAATGTACCAATTTTTCGTGGAACAGATATTGTTAATAAAAAGCAAGTATCGCTCCCAAATTCTGATGAAAAAATAAAACCAATTAATAATTTACAAACAGATGTAGTAGAAATTTCTGGCAAAAGTAAAAGTAATGCAAAGAGCAAACTCTCTAAAACAGAAAAAATTGCTTTAGGTGTGGGTGGTGTATTAACGGGTGTTGTTGCTTTTGCAGTAGCATTTAAGAAACATCAGGTCAATAAGCTTTCTAAACTTTATAAAGAAAAGATGCAATTTGTAAATCTTCCAGAAAAAATAGATTTTAAAGAGGCTAAAACTCTAGAAGAAGGTATAAAATTTGCTAAAGAAGTATTGAAAATTGGTGAGGTCGACAATAATTTTACTCTTGATGCTATAAATTATGCAAACAAGGGGCTTGTAGATGTAAGTAATGCTAATAAAGGACATTTGTTCATGCCAAAAAAAATTGGTTGCAAAACCCTTGATAATGCAATGGCTTATGTAATAAATGATATAAATTCGCCAAATTTTGGACAATTAGTTGTTAATAAGAAGTTCTTCAAAGATGCTGATTTGAATAATGAAATCAACAAATGGCTAGGCGCAAGTAAACCTAAAAACACTTCAAAAGCATCGCCAAATTCATCTCCAAAACCTGCTAAAAAGACTGAATTTAGACCAGAATGTAGACTAGATGATAGAATTAAAGGTCTGCTTAAAAAATTCCAAACTGATCAAAATAGTTTAACAATTTCTGAAAAAAGAGATTTGTATTACACATTATGTAATGCTGGTAATGTTCAAACTTCAGTCTTGTCTTTAGCTCCATTATCATCATTAAAAAATAATTTAAAAACATTTGAAAATAATGGAATTAAGGTAGATGTTGACAGTTTTGCTAAATTGTCTACGAAAGAACAAAGTAAAAAATTAAATGAGTATTTCTTAGAAATTCAGAATAAAGGCATAAAGTTAGTTTTAAAAATTCCTTATTTAAAACCAGAAAAGACTATTTATCATGAGATGGGGCATTTACAAGATTTTGCCAAAAATTTAAAGAATATGGACATAAAACAATTTGAGTTTCCAAGTTGGAAAGAATTTTGGAATAGTTCAAAAAATGTTGATATTCGTCATGTGGATAATCGTTGGGGCGGTTTGACCTATAAAGGTTATAAAGGAAAATTTGAAAATGAACCAGAAAAATTCAAGAAACAATATCCAGATTTGTATGAATTTTTAACTAATCAAGATTATCAACAAAGTGCTGGAAAAGTTTCAAGCTATGCGCAAACAAGCATAGGTGAATTTATAGCTGAAACTTATGCAAAAATGGTGCGTGGTGAAAAAATTCCAGATGATGTCATGGCTTTATATAATAAATACAATGGTCCTAAATTGGGCTAGAAATCGTTTTATTTAATAAAAGGTGTTTGAGTATCTTTAGTGCCCTTCTCCATGAGAGGGTATTATGAATATTAGGTAGCAAGGAGCATGCCCTTTACTTTTATTGTTTATAATAAATCGCCAACCTAGCTAATAGCATGAGAATAAATATTGGAGTTTAATACAAGTATATTAAATCTTTTTCATACTTCCAGCTATTCTTAATTCCATAGAGCCATTTTGGCTCTTTTTTTTAGAAAAATAATTTTGCATGTTAATTACTACATGTAAAATCAGGTCATGTTACATGTAATATTTTCTAAATGATTTTATAAAATAAGAAAATTTAAAATTTCTAAAAATCTTATAACCCAATAGGATTAGGCTTTTAATTTAAAATATTAAGTTTTGTAAATGGTTGTAAAATAAACACTTGATTTTAAAATTTTTTCAGATTACAATGAAGGAACGCGGTGAACGAAACAAAGCGAAAGCAAAGTTCAAGTAACTGCTAAAGAAAGTGATTTACACTTTGTCCTTTTATAGGGATAAGCCGAAATAAGATATAGCACTTTGAAAACTCAAATAAATTTCTTTTGAAAACAAAATTTACGAAAGTAAATCAAATGTAAAGAAATGTAAATAGCAAAAAACAAACTGGTTGACAAAAGAAATTGATGAGTTAAGATAGGAAATGTTCGGAGAGGAAACCTCCAGTGCAGACAAAGCGCAAGGCGCAATTCGAGGAATTGAGTAATCGAAAGGTCAGCACAGATTAAAACCTTTTTACTTATATAAATAGCATCAAAAAGTAAGAAAATTTTAAATAGATTTGAAGGCGAAAGCCAAATAATTGAACCTTGAAAACAGAATAGCTGAAGACGAATAAACTTGTTAATTCGCAAAGAATGATGGACAACAAAAAATGAAGTTCGAGCGTGTATTAACTAATGTTAATACATAATGGACATAAACTTTCTGACAATGGAGAGTTTGATCCTGGCTCAGGACGAACGCTGGCGGCGTGCTT
>CAKUXO010000047.1 GCA_934700385.1 uncultured Candidatus Melainabacteria bacterium | reverse complement strand
AACTGGTTGTGCTACGGCTGCTGCTGTTTCATCTAAAAAAAGAAGAATTGCTTTTGATTCAGGTCTTGCAATTTGTGAATTAATTAAAAATAATGTTCTTCCAAGAGATATTGTAACTTATGACTCATTAAGAAATGCTATTGTGGTTGACCTTGCTTTAGGCGGTTCAACAAATTCTATTTTACATCTTCTAGCAATAGCCCAAAGTGCAGGAATTAATTTAACTTTAGAAGATTTTGAAGAATTAAGTTCAAAAATTCCTCAAATAATTAAACTTGACCCCTCAAGTACTCTAACAATGACTGACCTTGATAATGCAGGGGGTATTTCAGGCGTATTTAAAACAATATATGGACAAACTCCTGAATTAAAAAACACAAAAAATCTTTTAGGAATAAGTGTTTCAGAAATTGCAGAGGCTGCTTGGGCAGATAATAACGTTATTAAACCATTTAACAACCCAATTACATCTAACCCTGGGCTTGCAATTTTACATGGCAACCTTGCACCCGATGGCGCAGTTGTTAAAATTTCAGGGGTGGATAAAGATGTTTTTGAATTTTGCGGAGTAGCAAAAGTATATAACCACGAAGAAGATGCTATGAAAGCAATTGAAGATGATATTGTTAAAGAAGGCGACGTTGTTGTTATCCGCTATGAAGGACCAAAAGGCGGCCCAGGGATGAGAGAAATGCTTGCGCCAACTTCTTTATTAGTAGGTAAAGGCTTAGGCAAAAAATGCGCCCTTATAACAGACGGTAGATTTTCAGGCGGAACAAGAGGTCTTTGCATTGGTCATATCTGCCCAGAAGCAAGCCAAGGCGGAGTTATTGGTTTAATTGAAGATGGAGATAAAATCAAAATCGATATTAATAAAAGAACAATTGACCTTTTAGTTGATGAAGCAACTCTTCAAAAAAGAAAAGAAAACTTTAAACCTTACGTAAATGAAGTTCCAAAAGGATATTTATCTAAATATCAAAGAAGTGTTTCACAGGCAAACAAAGGGGCAATTGCTCAATAAAGGCTTATGAAAAAACCGATATTAATAGAAATAGCCGTCTGGAGTGCAATTTTAGCAATAGTTTTCACTGTTGTTATTTTTGCATATTCAAAACTTTTTGTTGAACCAAATATCTATACAATTGAATTTAAAGATATCGACGGAATTACAAAAGGCTCGCCTGTCCGTTTTATGGGGATGAATGTCGGTTATGTAAGGAGTTTAACCTCTAAATCTAAACATATTGATGTTCAAATTATTGTTACAAGAAAAGATATGAAAATTCCAAATGGAACGGTTGCAAGAGTAGAATTTTATGGGCTTGGCGGTTCAAAATCAATCGAACTTATGCCGCCTGATGGTTCTTGTGATGTTGGAATTTTAACAGATTATACAATAAGAATTAATGATGTTGTTCAAGAAGCAACGGGCTTAGTTGATATAATAGAAGAAATTGAAAAATATGTTAAAGGGCTTGATAAGGCAGGCATGCAAAGATTTTTAAAGGTTGTTAAAGATGTAAAAGATGATAAATTAATTGAAACGCAAGATAATTTTCATCAAATGCAAAATAATATAAGTAAGAAATCAAAAGAAATTCAAAATAAAGAAATAAGCGCTCAAGAAAAAATAAAACAAACAGAAGAAAACATAGATAAAATTAACAAATTTATAAAAAAGTAGTTTTTATGTTATGATTTTCTTGAAGGGAAATTTAAAATGCCAAGACAATCAAAACCAAAAGAAATTGAAGTAGTAGTTGATGTTGAAACTACGGGGCTTGACTATACAAGAGAAAAAATCATTGAGTTTGCAGGTGTTAAACTTATCAACGGCAAGGTTAAAGAAAAATTTGAAACTTTAATTAATCCACATCAACACATAAGAAAATCATCTCAAGCTGTTCATGGAATTTCAGAAGAAGATTTAATTGATGCACCTGAAGAAGAAGAAATTTACCCTGAAATCTTTAAATTTATAGAAGGTGCAACATTAGTTGCTCATAATGCAATTTTTGATTTTAGTTTTTTAAATCGTGCTTCAAAAAGATTATATGATAAGCCTCTTGAAAACAATTATGTTGATACTCAAATGATGTTCAAAGAAGTTTATCCGCAACTTGAATCTTGTGGTTTAGATAGTCTAGTTAATATCTTTGGTAAAAGCAACAAAAAGCGCCACAGAGCTATGGGCGACGCTATGGCATTAGCTCAATGTTATCCAAAGTTAAAATCCCTTTATTTTCAAAAATACAACTGGCAATTATCTCAAATAGATCATGTTGAATATCTTTTTGAAAGATATTTAAGACTTCAATCTGCAATTAGTACAATGCAATCTGAAATTCAAGATTTACGTTCTATTTTTAAAATTTATTTTGAAAGAGGCGGAAGCGAAATTCAATCTAATTCAGGCGAAATTTTAACATATAACCACAAAAAAACTTTTTCTTATGACTTTGCTCAAATTAAAGATGTTTTAGAAGAAATCGGCGCATTACATAAAGCTGTGAAATTAAACAACTCTTTCATAGATAGACTTGTTATGGGCGCAGGTGTTTCTGATGAAGTAAAAGATAAAATTAAATCTGCAAGAGTTGAAATAAGCGAAAATAAATCTTTCAGCGTTCAAAAACCTGAAAAAAATAAGGCAAATTAGGCAATTATTTTTAGATTTTTGTTTTTATTACTTTAGGAACAAAAATGATTAATTCACCTTTTGAAAAATTTAATTCTCAAGCAAATCTTGCGCTTAGACAACCTGAACCAAATATCCTTGGTTCTAAAAGTGCTAAAAAAAATCAAAAAGAGGAAAATAATCTTTCTGAAACAAAAGAAAAAAGAAAGATTAATCGCCCTTATGTTGGGGTGGTTTCATCTCAAAAAGATATTGGGGTTAAATATTGTGATGATGTTTACATTAAAAAACAAGAAAACCCAAGAAAAGTTTATAAACTTTCAACAACAAAATATCCTTCAGGCGTTAAATTTCAAAATTTTGTTTCAGTTGCTTTGGTTGGAATTGGTTTAGCTTGTAGCGCTAAAACAATTGGTAAAATAGGAAAATTTTTTAAATCGATAAAAAAATAAACCCTTTCAATTTTGAAAGGGTTTATTTGTATTTTATATTTTATTATATTTCATCTCTGTTAAAGATTTTAACTCTTAAAGGTTCAAGTAAGATAAAGTTAACTCTTTGACCTTTATGGATATATTCATTTTGACCTTTAACAACGTTGTATCTTGTTCTTGTTAAATATGGGTCATTTCTGATTATTCTCATATCGGCATCACGTTCACCTAAACCGGCTACGATTTTCATTTCAGGAAAATCTTTTGAATCAATAACGTTTGAAGTGGTTAATGCCATATATCCATTATTTACAAATCTGAATGGTCTTGTAACTTTATGAACTTTACCATCAATTTGAACACCGATTGGAATAACAACATATTTTTCTCTTGTTACAAAGTTGAATGGAGTTCTTGCGATGAAGCTTTCACCTTCTTTAACTTTTTTAGCATTTAAACATCTATCAACAGTTAAAGGAAGAATTGTACCTTCTGGAATAACTGCATATTCTTCATCATAATAAACGTTATCTAAAATGAAACCATCTGCTTTTTTAGGTTCTGCCACAGCAGGTTTTTGTGGTTCTTGAGGTTCTTGTGGTTGAATTTCATCTTTAATTTTGTCACTTGGAATTGTTTTAACAGCTTCCATCATATTGAATATAAATCTTGCTAATTCCCCTCTTGTTGCGGGTCTTAAT
>CAKUXO010000046.1 GCA_934700385.1 uncultured Candidatus Melainabacteria bacterium | reverse complement strand
AAAAACCAAAGGAAACATTTTATTGCCTACAAGTATTGTATCTTTTTAAGGGGGCAGATTAGGTATGCCCAACCTACAGTGATGACACAACTTTTCAGGTATTGATACATTGTTAAATTTCTATTGGGTAAGTTCCCCAACTTGCAGTATTAGCGCACTTTTCGCCCATTGAAAATGTAGGTTGGGCATACTTGCCCAACAAAAAAAATTAAAGTTTTTTATAGACAAATTTTAATTATTTTTATCAAATTTATAATCCCCCCCAAACCCTCACCCCCCTTGTAAAAAATTCCATTTTGTGCTATAATTATAGTAGAAAAAGGAAGTAGCAAAATGTCTTTTGATTTCAACCCCATAGGAAATTTATCTAACGTTCAAGCAAGCTCTAAAACTACTCAAGGTGGCGGGGGAAACACCGGCTATTTCAAGCGTGAAGAAGAAGATGAAGAATTCAACTTTAAAAAAACAAAAGACTACCCCGAAGATTCCTTTGAAAAAGCAGAAGAAGTAATTGACGAAATTCAAGAGCAAAGTTTTCTAACAATCTTAAAAAATCTTTTTTTAGACTTTCTTAATTGGCTAAAATCTCTTTTTTCATGAAAAAGATTGAACAATATCTTTATTTGTTTTAAAATTCCTTGTATCAAGATGTAGTGAATAAGGAGTTGAACCAATGAAAAAATCTATTAAAGATTTAGGCGACATTAAAGGTAAACGTGCTCTAGTTCGTGTAGATGTTAATGTGCCTCTTGATGAAAACAATAATGTAACAGACGACACAAGAATTCAAGCAATTCTTCCAACTGTTAAATTTTTAACTGAAAAAGGTGCTAAAGTTATTTTAATGGCACACTTAGGCAGACCAAAAGGAGAAGTTAAACCTGAATTTTCTCTTGAACCTGTTGCAAAATATTTATCTAAAATTTTAGGCGAAGATGTTCTTTTTGTTAAATCTTTAGTTGGCGAAGGCGCTGATAAAGAACTTGAAAGCCTAAAAGACGGTCAAGTTGCATTACTTGAAAACATCCGTTTCTATAAAGCTGAAGAAGCAAAAGATGACGATATGACTTTTGCAAAAGAATTAGCTAAACTTGGCGATTTCTATGTTAACGACGCTTTCGGCGCAGCTCACAGACGTCACACTTCAACTGCTAAATTAGCGCAAGTTTTAAAACCTGCAGTTTCAGGTCTTTTAATGGAAAAAGAATTAAGATGTTTAGGCGAAGCTCTTAACAACCCAACACATCCATTTACTGCTATTGTTGGCGGTGCAAAAGTTTCAACTAAAATCGGTGTTTTAGAAAACCTATTAGACAAAGTTGATAATATGATTATCGGTGGCGGTATGGCTTATACTTTCGTAAAAGCTAATGGCGGCAAAATCGGTAATTCAATTTGTGAAGATGATCAACTAGAAACAGCAAAAGCAATTGAAGCAAAAGCTAAAGAAAAAGGTGTTAAACTTGTTCTTGCAACAGATGTTCTTGTTACTGATGATTTTTCAGGTAACGGCACAAATAAAGTTGTAGATGTTAAAAACATTCCAGATGGCTTTGAAGGTGTGGATGCTGGTCCTGAAACACAAAAAGCATTCAGAGATGTTATTTTATCTTCTAAAACAATCTTAATGAATGGTCCTGTAGGCGCATTTGAAAATCCAAAATTTGCTGAAGGTACAAAAGCTGTTTTAAAAGCAGTTGTTGAAGCAACTAAAAATGGCGCAACTTCAGTAATCGGCGGTGGCGATTCTGTTTCTGCTGCTAAAAAATTCCAAAAAGCAGAAGAATTTACACACGTTTCAACTGGTGGCGGCGCTTCATTAGAATTCATTGAAGGCAAAGTTCTTCCTGGTGTTGACGCCTTAGACGACTAATTAACGACTAATTTTCAAAAATTAAACTAAAAGACTGTAAAAGCAATTTTACAGTCTTTTTTTATTGCATGCGTCAATGGTTTATTATAAAATATTTTTGACAAAAGTAAAAAAGAAAGAAGAAAAAAATGTCAAACAAACCTGAAACAAAAAAAATGGTACTAACGGTTGGTGGGAAAACCGTTGAAGTTGAAACAGGAAAGTATGCAAAACAAGCAACTTCTTCTGTTACAGTAAGATGTGGCGATACAATGCTTTTTGTCCACGCAACGGTTTCAAAAGAACCTCGTGTAGGGATAGATTTCTTCCCTTTATTAATCGACTACGAAGAAAGAATGTCTGCAGTCGGTAAAATCCCTGGGGGATATACAAGAACAGAAGGAAGAAGTTCTGAAAAAGCTATTTTAATTTCAAGATTAATCGATAGACCAATCAGACCACTTTGGCCTAAAGGATATAGAAACGATGTTCAAATTGTTTCACAATTATTTGCTTATGATGAAGAAGAACAACCAGATATCTTATCAATCATCGGTGCTTCAACTGCCTTAATGCTTTCAGGCGCACCTTTTGAAGGTCCTGTTGGCGCAGTAAGAGTTGGCAGAATTGACGGTCAATTCATCGCTAACCCAACTCATTCACAAGATTTAAAATCAGATATGAATATCGTTATTGCAGGTACTCATGATTCAGTTATTATGGTTGAAGCAGGCTGTAAATTTGTTACAGAAGATGATATCATGGCAGCAGTTGAATTTGCTCAAGTTGAAATAAGAAAACAATGCGAAGCTCAACTTGCTTTTGCCGCTGAATGTGGAGTTGAAAGAAAAGAATTTGTTAATCCTTATGATACTTCTGAACTTGCTTCAATAATCAAAGAAACTGCTTATGACACAGTTGTTGACGCTTATCACACTTTTGATAGAGATGAAAGAAGCGCAAAATTAGACGCTATTAAAGCAACTGTTAAAGAAAAAATTGAAGCTCTAGGCGAAGAACATCCTATCGCTAAAATGATTGAAGAAACAGGAATTGATTTCGTTGCAGAAGAATTCAAAGCTCTTGAAAAGAAAATCATGAGAGCGATGATTAAAAACGAAGGCATCAGAGCCGACGGAAGAAAAGTTTGGGAAGTTCGCCCAATCTGGTGTGAAGTTGGAGTTCTTCCAAGAGTTCATGGTTCTGCCGTGTTCACTCGTGGACAAACTCAAATCCTTTCAGTTGCTACCCTAGCAGGCCCTGGAATGGCTCAAGAGCTTGATGGCGTTGACCCTGTTAAAACAAAAGATTATATGCACAAATACATCTTCCCAGGATTCTCAGTAGGTGAAGTTAAACCACTTCGTGGCCCAGGACGTCGTGAAGTTGGTCATGGTAATCTTGCTGAACGTGCTAATGTTCCAGCACTTCCATCAAAAGATGAATTCCCTTATGCAATTAGAGTAACTTCAGATGTACTAGAATCAAACGGTTCTACTTCAATGGGTTCAACTTGCGCAAGCTCAATGGCTTTAATGGACGCAGGTGTTCCTGTTAAATGTATGATTGGCGGAGTTGCAATGGGCTTAATCCATGAAGAAGATGGCGACATCGTTTTAACAGATATTCAAGGAATTGAAGATTTCTTAGGGGATATGGACTTCAAAGTTACAGGTAACAGAGAAGGTATCACCGCACTTCAAATGGATATGAAAATTAAAGGTATTTCAAATGCCACTCTAAGACGTGCCCTAGGTCAAGCTAAAGACGGCAGATTATATATTATGGATTGCATGTGTGAAGCAATTAGCGCACCACGTGCTGAAATTTCACCAAATGCACCACGCTTATTATCAATGACAATTGCCCAAGAAGACATTGGAACAGTTATCGGACCTGGTGGTAAAATGATTAGAAGTATTATTGACGCTACTGGTGCTGAAATTGATATTCAAGATGACGGCAAAGTGACAATCACTTCAAACGACAAAGAAGGCGCAGAATTAGCTAAGAAAATGATTAACGACCTAACCTTTAAACCTACGGTTGGTATGATTTGCAAAGGTAAAGTTGTTAGAATTATTCCAATCGGCGCTTTTGTAGAACTTGCCCCAGGAAAAGACGGTATGGTTCATATTTCACAAATTTGTCAAGAAAGAATTGAAACAATTGAACCACATTTAACAATTGGTCAAGAAGTTGTTGTTAAAGTTCAAAAAATCGACGACAAAGGACGTGTTAACCTAACAATTAAAGGTTTAACAGATGAAGAAAGAGCCTCTGTTTAAGCTAATTTAACGTTAATATAATAAATGCCAATGCTTTTTGCATTGGCATTTTAATTACATTCACACCATGTTTTTTTAATTTTCGTACCATTTTGGGACGAAAAATTATAAAAGCATTAAGTTTTACCAAGTTGCAACAGACAAAAGGTGCGTCAACATTGTAAGTTGGGCATACCTGCCCAACAAAAACAATTAAAATTATCTATAAAAAACTAAAGTTTTTGTTCATTTTTCTTCTTTTGCTCTCAAACGCCGAAATGCAAAAGAAGAAAAACGAAACCAAAAAGAAGAAAACTCAGGCTTTGTCTTTCGTGGGCGTCAACATTTCAAAATTAAACTCTTGAATGAAATAAATTGTAGTAAGTTTAGCACCTGCAACAAAGGGTGTGTTAATACTATAGATTAATGTGTT
>CAKUXO010000045.1 GCA_934700385.1 uncultured Candidatus Melainabacteria bacterium | reverse complement strand
TAAGTAATAGTTATGAGATTTTCCAATAGTTATAGCATCATAATAGCCTTGTAAATCTTTTGCATAATATTCTTCTAATGAATAAATCCCTTTTAGGTCATATCCTCCTTTGTGCAGAGCTAATGTAGTTAAAAGCCTTGCAGTTCTTCCATTTCCATCAAAATATGGGTGAATTGTAACAAATTGATAATGAATAATTGCAGCTTTAATTGGTACTGGAATATCATTTGTTGTATTTATCCAGTTTACAAATTCTTTCATTAATAGAGGTACGTCTTTTGCCTCTGGAGGCATATATACAATATTTCCAGACAAAGAATCCGTTATTACATTTTGCCCCTCACGATATTCAGTTGGTTTTACCTTTTTATTTCCACCACCATCTACAAGTGCATGAATTTGCTTTATGTACTTTTCGGTAATAGTTGCTTTTTCTTTAATCAATTTTTCTATATAATCTAAGGCAATATAATATCCTTTGATTTCTTTTTCATCTCTAATTCGTCCTGTGTTAGAAATTATTTTGTTTGGATTTTTTAAAACATTATAAACTTCTTCTTGAGAAAGCCTGTTTCCCTCTATTTGAGTAGAATAGTGAATAGTTGTCATTTTAGCAGTTTCTCTAAGGGAAGTAAGAAGTTTTGGATTTATTGGTAAATTTTTAATACCTTCTTTAACCCTTTCAATTTGAATAAGATTATTAGCGATAGAATTTGTAATCTCATATTTAGGTTCAAATTTTGCCATATTAGTTCCTTATTTTTGCCACTATTTTGCCACATTCTTGCCACAAAGTCAAGTGATATAAGTTAATAAAAAGTTCGTACATAGAAATCTAAAACCTTGCAAAATTCAGTAGGCTTTTAGTCAGATATATGCTATACTTGAGGCACAAAAGATTTAGGGGTGATAATGCAAAAGGTTGTGGAAAAATTAGATAAAATTATAAAAAGTCTTAATAACGAGCAGAAAAAGTGTGTTGAAAATATTGATGGAAAATTTCTTGTTCTAGCTGGCCCTGGGACAGGAAAAACTTATACCGTAATTAAAAGATTACAAGCTATGATTTTACAAGGCGTTAATCCTGAAAGAATTTTGTGTATGACTTATTCTAGAGCCGGTGCAAGTGAGATGAAAAAGCGTGTACTAGAAGAATTAGATGAAAATAATAACAACGTAGAAATCCACACTTTCCACAGCTTTTGTAACAAAATTATCGGAGAATACGCAGAAGAATTCGATGTTCCTGCTAGTGTGAAACTAATTCCCGATAGCATTAAAATTTCTCTTTTAAAAGAATGTATTGATGAAATCGACGATGCAGTTTATTATAAAAGCGAAAAAGCCAATAAATATGTATGTTATGGGTCAATTAAAGATGGAATAGAATATTTAAAAAAATTCAGAATTTTAGATAAAAAAGGTGAAACCCTAGAAGCTAATATTAAAAGCGATTTAGAATGGCTGCCTGCAATTAAAGCCTTAGAATATGAGCGTGATAACAAACCAAATAAAAGAAAAAATTATGCAAACAACATACAAAAAATAGAAGATAAAATCGAAAAAGTTAGAGAGCTTTATAGGTTTTTCAACTTATATCGAGAAAAAATGGAACTTGGCGGATATATTGATTATGATGATATGATTAACTATATCTTAGAAAAATTTGAAAACGCCCCCGATTTTGCCGAAAAAATTTCTAATCAATATGATTATATTATTATTGATGAATATCAAGACACAAATAAAGCACAAAATGAATTGATTTTTCACCTTGTTGATAATTCTGCTAAGGGTAATGTCTTTGTTGTTGGTGATGATAAACAAATTATTAACGCCGCACAAGGTTCAAGAATTGATAATATTCAAACTTTTTGGGAGAAATATGGTAAAGAAATAGGTGAGCCGATAAAGTTTGTTGAAAACAGACGTTCAACTCAAACTATTCTTGACGTTGCAAAAACAGTTGAAGAATTAAATACAGAACTCCTTGATAAAGAAATTAACTTAAAAGCAGTTAATGAAAAAGTTTTAGAACACGAGAAAAAAGTCCGATTAAATGTTTATTATGACGAAGAACAACAAGCAAACGACATTGTTAAAGAAATTGATGAACTTATAAATTCTGCTGAATGTCCGATAAATAAAGACACAAAAGAAAAAGATTTATCTGAAATAGCAATTCTTTCTACAAGTAATGATGAATTGGCTAATTTTGCAAAATTATTGCACAACAGAAATATTCCTTACGAATTAAAAGAGGGTAAAAATATTTTTGAAATTAAGTCTGCAATTGTTTTATATTATTATTTGCAAACTCTTGTAAATCCAAATGCTAATTCAGATAAACTTTTTAGACTTCTGTTATTACCACCATTTAATATTTCAGCTGAATCTTTTACAAAATTATATGAAGAAAATTCAAGATGTACGAATTTTATTAATGCGATGGATCGAATTATACAAGATGAGAATGCGCCAGAGGATATCAAACATTTTCTTTCTGTTTACAAAAATCTTAAAACAACAATGTTACAAGGTGAAACAGTTTACAGAGTTGTTTCTCAATGTGCTGCAAAAACAGGAATTTTGGATTTCTTCTTTAATTGTGAAACGAACAAATTAGAAAACATCCAAGCTCTAAAAAGATTTTTAGATGAAGCTTACACATATTCAAGTCAATACAAAGAAGTTAATTTAGAAGATTTTGTAGAATATTTAGATATGCTTCAAAACGAAAAAATTGCACTAAAAATCGAAAAAGAAGATGAAAAAAGTAATGCAATTCAGCTTACGACTTATCAAAGCTCAAAAGGTTTAGAATATACATACGTTTATATGCCAACACTTAAACCTAAAAAATGGGAAAGCAGCTCTAAACCGATAATTAAACCGTCAATTCCATTATCTAAAGAAGATGAAAGAGATGAAGCTACTTGGAAAACTTATAAAAGAGCGGATAAAATCAATAAAATGTACGTTGGTATGACAAGAGCAAAACACACCTTAAGACTTTCTTATGTTGGTGGTGACAGTTGTGAAGGACATTCAGCATTACTTAGAGTAAGTGAAATTTCACCAGAACTTTTAGAAATAAATTCATTTGTAAAAGATAAAAAAGAACCACAAATTTATAAGTGGGCAAAAGCGTTTACTGTTGAAGATTACGACTACGAGCGTGATTTTAAATCAATAATTGATGTAGAATTAAATAAAATCAATTATTATTCACCATCATTGATTAACCCTTATATCAAATGTCCAAGAATGTTTTTCTTCGATAAAATCCTTCAACTTAGTTCACCTAAAACTTCAATTCCAGATTCTTTAAATTTTGGTTCAGCTGTTCATAAAGCGTGCGAAAATGCGGTTAAATCAGCACAAAATAAAGGTAAGTTTTGGGAAAGTGAAATTTTTGTTGAAGAAGTTAAAAAACAGATAGATAAATTTGCTTTTTCATCTTTTACGCAAAGAGAGCAATATAAAACAATTGCTGAAACTACTATTAAAGAGTTTTATGAAAAAGATTTAAGTTTGACTGATATCAGTACGATTTATAACGTGGAAAATGATATTATAACCGAGTTTGAAGGCGTTATGTTTAAGGGACTGCCAGATAGAATAAACCTTGTTAATGATAAATTTAGAATTTTTGACTATAAAACAGGACGTGCTAAAGATAAAAAAGAAATTTGTCTAACAACGCTTGAAGATGACAGTTTAGGTGGACACGAAGATTATTATATTCAAATGGGTTTATATAAATATTTCTTAGAAAAAACTACAGGTAAAAAAGTTGAAGCAACAACTTTTGTATTTCCACAAGATTTTAGAAAGCCTTGCGTTGTTGAATACACAGATGAAGACATTAAAAAAATTCTTGATAAATACACTAAAGCTATAAAAGGTATTAAAGAGCATAATTTTGACCCGACACCAAGCAAAAATTCTTGCACTTTTTGTCCTTATCAAAATGATTTGTGTATTTGTAATCAATAAGCATTATAGAAGAAGATATTATGCTTGAGAAAATTGAACAACACAATGAGCCTTTATGAATATAATATATATTTCGAAAAATTAGACAATAAAAAAGACCACTTTATATGGTCTTTTTTATGGTACCCCCAAGCGAATTCGAATCGCTGTCTACACCGTGAAAGGGTCGCATTTGTCCCTTTTTTAGGCATTATTTGGGTTGAAAATTTTACCGATTTAACACAATTAATCAACATTTTTATACTGACTTTACATGGTTAATTTATGTGAACTTTTTCCTTACCATTTTGTTGCCACTGTTAGATATTTCTTTTAAATAAATGTAATTAATCTTTTCCCTTAATTTGTTTATGTTGCTTATGCGGAAGAAAATTGCTATCAGTTACAACTTTTTTACCAGTTTCTAATTCCAACTTTTCTTTTGCTTCTTTAGCAATCTTACCGCCACGTTTTGCAGATTTTTTGTTTTCTTCCATGCCAGTTGCGTTTTCAGATTCCGCAATTTGTCTTGTAGATAATTCTGCTAAAGCTGTAAAAATCAATTCTGCCTCAGACATGTGGTCTCTAAGATTTTGTGATTTTAACCCTTTCAAATTTTTGTGTTCTTTTACAGATAACCCAGACCATTCTTGGTGGATAATATTAGTAAGAATTGCATATTCTTCACCCTCTGTGATTTCATGGTCTTTCCAGTAATCAGTCAATTTATTTCTGGTTTCTTGACCTGTCATTCGTTGCTGAATCCACTTTTCAGAACGACCAAGCTTCTGATAAGTTTCTCTTGCTCTATCAATAGCTTTTGATGGGTCTGCCATTTCTTGAACACGCTCTTGACCGACTTTAGCCAACCATTGTTTAATAGGTTCAGCTTTCTTTGACGGAATAGATTGGATTATACGAAAAATTGTCTTGATATCAGCAACATCAGTTTTACGCATTTTCCCATCATCAGCTTGTAATTTCAACTGGTGACAATTTGTCACCGTTTGCTCAGAACCTTCATCACGCAAGCGTTGTGCTAA
>CAKUXO010000044.1 GCA_934700385.1 uncultured Candidatus Melainabacteria bacterium | reverse complement strand
ACATATAACATTGACCTGAATAGCTAACGCAAAGTGCGCCATAAACAAAATGTTCAAGTTCAAGAGAGGTGTTTTTTCTTATTTTTTCGATTTGTTCAATAGAAAGTTCTCTTGCTAAAATAACTCTTTTAATTCCGATTTTTTCAAAAAATTTAACTTTTTCAAGGGTTCGATTGTCGCATTGTGTGCTTATATGAAGCACAATAGGGGGAAGGAGATTTTCTCTTGATAATTCTAAAATCCCCATATCTTGAATAATAATAGCGTCTGTATTAATTTCATAAAGTTGTTGAATTAAATTTTTACATTTTTCAAGCTCATCATCATCTAAAATCGTGTTTAAGGTTACATAAACCTTAACATTAAAAATATGAGCGTAGTCAATTATTTTTTTAATATCTTCAAGAGAATTTTTTGCGCTTTGTCTTGCGCCAAAATCGCTTGCACCGATATAGATAGCGTCAGCGCCATGGTTAATTGCATTAATAGCGCAAGAATAGTTTTGTGCGGGGGCTAAAAGTTCAAGTTTTTCCATAAATTTATTATATTAAAAAATAAGCAAAAATAAAGCCGCAAAGCTTAAACTTATGCGGCACTAAAAATTAAACAATAGAGGAGAATAAGGAAAACTTCTCTTTTATTCTCTTGCAAAAATACCTGCTGCAAGAGAATTTTTTTGCGCTTCACTGAACATTTGAGGGAATTCTTGTTCAATTGTTGAAGCGATGTTATTAACTCCGTTATCAAAATTACCCATCATGGCTTCGATGTCGTTGATTCTATCTTGAGATAAATAATCCAAAGGATTAATTTCTTTTTTAGGCGCAAAGTTGATTTGTTGTTTATTTTGAATACCAACTAGGTTCATTGCGTCAAATACTTCGTTTGAATTTAATGTTTTATTTTGTTCTTGTACTGGTGTTTGAGTTGTTTCTTTTTCTTGTTTTGCACTGCTTTTTTTAGTCCCTGCGTTTGGATTACCGATTGTATAGTTTCCAAACCTTACTTGATTAATATCCATTATTATCTCCTTATTGTTTTTATTTAACTTTATTGTTCTTACATAATGAATATCGGCAGGCTTTAATTAAAACTTTAGGATTTAAAGTAATATTTTAACAATTCGTTACAATTAAAATTTATTTTTGACTTAAAATTAATCTATGACTCGTGAAATAATAAGAAAATGCTGCGTTTGCGCTACTTTAAAAGATAGAAACAATTTCATTAAAATTACAAAATTATCTGATGATGTTTTAAAAATAAACCCATCTGAAAAAGATTTAGGCAGAAGTGCCTATGTTTGTAAGTCAAAAGAATGTATTAAAAATTTAATCAAAAAAAAGCGCTTGAAAAATGCACTTAAAATTTCAAACCAAAATGAAATTGAAAGAGTTGAAAAGTTGCTTTTAGAGGCCGATTTAAATTAAACCTATATTATAATTTATTAGGTTTTCTTTTCCACAAATGATAAACAGGAATTCCAAGTAAACTTATAAATAGCCCTGGGACGGTGTAAAGTGGCTTATATAGCGTTAAAACAACAATTAAAATTGAAGTTAAAACAATAAAAGTTATAGGGATAAAATTTGGCACTTTGAAAGTTTTTTCGTTTCTTGGGAATTTTTTTCTCATTTTAAAAATGCCAAAAATTGTTATTACATAGAAAATTATAGAAGAATAAAGTACATAATCTAATAGTTGTGCGTAATTTCCCCATAAAATTAAAACGCATATCCAAAAACATTGAAGCCACAAAGAATTTTTTGGAACTTTTGTTTTTCTTTCAATATAAGCTAAACTTCTAAAGAAAATTCTATCTTTAGCCATTTTGTAATAAACTCTTGAACCTGTTAAAATCATACCATTAGCGCAACCAAGGGCAGAAATAACAATTACAATTGCAATTATTACAAGGGTTTTGTGCCCAAAAATAGTGTGCATTAGTTGAGCAACAACAATATCTTCAGGTGAAGTTTTAATTAAATCTAAAGGCAGCGAAGTTAAATAAATCATATTTAAAAGAAAATATAAAGAAATAACAAGCAAAGTGCCTATTGTTAAAGCAATTTTAATGTTTTTTTCCGGTTTTTTGATTTCAGAAGATATAAAAGTAACGTTATTCCAAGTAATTGAAGCAAAAAGAGCGCCAACAAGACTTGTGAAAATGGCTTTAAATGTATTAAAATCAAAAGCTATGTCATTATTTGCTAATGAAAAATTTGAAATAACTACATTTTTATCAAAGCCTAAAAATATGCCACAAAAAATAATTATAAGAATTGATAAAACTTTAGTTAATGTGAAAATATTTTGAACAATAACGCCGGCTTTTACCCCTTTTGAATTTATGAATGTCAAAATTAAAACCGCAATAATTGCAAAAATTTGCTGGGTTGAAATTGAAAAATTTGAAATATGAAAAAGAATATTAGATGAGCTTATAAAAGGGAAAACCAGCCCCATAAACTTTGCCATAGCGATATTTACAGCGGCAAGAGTCCCTGTTTGAATTACTAAAAAAAGAGTCCAGCCATAAATAAAAGCAATTTTTTCATTAAATATTTTTTTAAGATAGATGTATTGCCCGCCCTCAGATGGAATTGTTGAAGATAATTCTCCATAACATAATGCGCCTAAAAGAGTTATTATACCTGCGATACACCAAGTTATAATAAGAAGTATGGCGCTATTTGTATCTCTTGCAATATGCGAAGATACAATAAAAATGCCACTTCCAATCATAGAGCCTGCTACAATTGAAATTGCGTCTTTTAGGGAGAGTGATCTTTTAAGTTCAGACATAATTTAATGATATCATAAAAATATGTTATACTTTAACTTATTAATTAGGAGAGTGTGAAAATGGAAAGAAGATTTGTTGAATTAGCACCTAAATATTTTCTAGAAGAAGGCTATTCTTGTTCTGAATCAATTTTAATGGCAGCTGTTGAGCTTGGTTTAGCTACAAAAGAAATGGTTTCAGCTGCAACAAGTTTTTCTGGCGGAATGGGTAATGGTTGCTTGTGTGGCGCAGTTTCTGGTTCAATGATAGTTATAGGTTTGCTTTTTGGTAAATTTAAAACAAACACCGCAAGAAGTTTAGCTTCTGATTTTTATAAACGATTTACTTCAATTCACAAAGTAACTTGCTGCAAGGTTTTAACAAAAGATTTTAAAGATTTTCATTCAAAAGAAAGAAAAGAACATTGTGTTAATATGGTTTATGATTGCTCTAAAATCTTAGATGAAATATTAAAAGAAAATTTAGAAAAAGTTTCTGTATAAAATTAAAGTGCATCATCATCAAGCAAGATATCATGCCCTATGTTGAACATTAAATCTAAATATGCGCTGTAAAAGTTTTCCATAGCAAAAAGGTAATCAACTATGGTTTCTTTGTGTGCATTTTCAATTTGAACAACGTTTAAAAGGGTTGCTTGTCCTTGTTTATATTTTTTTGTATAAATATCTAAAACTTTATCTGAATCTTTTAAAATTTGTTGGTAATGATCCATATTAATTTTTGCGTATTTATATTTATTATAATCTTCTTTAAGGGCATATTTTAAATGGCTTTCATAAGATTCTTTATTAATTTTTGATTTTTCAATTTGTTTTTTAGCACGATTTATTTCAGGTTGATATTGATATAATAAAGGAATATCAACATAAACGCCTACATAAGCCCCTGGGAAGGCTTCTGTTTTAGATTGGTGTGCTGTTTGATAAGCTGTTCCGCCCCCAATAGAAACATCGGGAATTATTTTTCTTTCTTGAATTTTTAAATCTTTTTTAGATAATTCCGTGTTTAAATCGGCAATTTTTAAGTTATGACTATATTTAAGAGCAATTTTTTCAATTAAAGGATAATCGGGTAATGAAATATCTAAAATTTCAACATTATCATCAAATAATGAATCTTCAATTGTGTCATACATAATTTCATCATCTTTTAAATTAAAAGCGTCGTTAAAAGCCAGTTGAGCAATTTGAACCTTTGCTTGAGCTCTATTTATAAAAACAAGTTGTCTGTTGTGTTTAATGCTAGATTGCAAAACATCTGCTTCATAGCTAATGCTTTTAGTTTTTTGTTTTGAAATATCTTCAATGATTTTAAAAATCTTTTCTCTTTCTTGTGAGATTTTTAAAATAGATTTTGCATATAAAACATTAAAATATGCTTTTAGAACATTGATTTTAATTTGATGTTCAAAGGTTGAAATTTCTTCTTCAATTATTCTTAATTTTGCAATTTCTGCTTCTTTTCTTGGTTTTCTTTTGAATAATTCAATCGGCAAACTTCCGCCAAATTGGCTTGAATTGCCCCTTGTAACTTTTCCCATTAAAAAGTTAGATTGAAATTGAGGATTTTTAAGAGCGTTTGCCATTTTAATTTCTTGATATTTAATTTCAACATCTTTCTTTTTTGCTTGAAGTTCAAGATTGTTTTCTAGGGCAATATTAACCGCTTCAAGCGAGGTTATTCTTTTAATTTCTGACCTTGCTTCAAGAGGAAAAAGGAATATTAAAAGTATGATAATTAGTTTTTTCATATCAGCAAAAAGGATATTAACATATTTGAAAAAAATAATTAGTTGTAAATTAAGAAATGTTAAGATAAATTTTAAAAAAGTTTTTTTGCAATAAACTAAAAAAAATGTTTTAATAAAGTTAACAATTAAAATAAAGGAAAGAAAATGAGAAGTGATATTTTAAAAACAGGAGTAGAACACGCACCCCATAGGGCTTTGCTTTATGCAGGCGGCATTTCTGATAATAACATTAAAAAGCCATTTATCGGTATTGCAAGCTCTTTTTCTGACCTTGTCCCAGGGCATGCGGGCATGAGAGATTTAGAGCGCCAAATTGAAAAAGGTATTCATTCTGGCGGCGGTCAATCTTTTATTTTTGGTGTTCCTGCCGTTTGTGACGGGCTTGCTATGGGTCATTGTGGAATGAGATATTCACTTCCAAGCAGAGATTTAATAGCAGATTGTGTTGAAACGGTTGCAAGCGCTCATCAATTAGATGGACTTGTTTTATTAACAAATTGCGATAAAATTACCCCTGGGATGTTGATAGCGGCACTTCGCCTTAATATTCCATCTATTATAGTTACGGCTGGACCATCTTTAGAGGGGCATTGTAAAGGTGAAACTTTAACATTTATTAGAGGTTCATCTGAAGCAGTTGGAAGATATAGAATTGGTGAAATTACAAAAGAAAAACTTTGCGAAATGGAACATTATGCTTGCCCAACAATTGGTTCTTGCCAAGGTTTATATACGGCAAACACCCTAGCTTGTTTAACTGAAGTTATGGGAATGAGTTTAACTGGTTGTGCTACGG
>CAKUXO010000043.1 GCA_934700385.1 uncultured Candidatus Melainabacteria bacterium | reverse complement strand
GAGTAGGCGAATTTATGAGCCGTACTCTTTGTAGCCAATTTATTGGCGTATTTTGGAGGGGAGAACCCCCGAGGGGGTTTGAATCCCTTATATAAAATTATAGTCCCTCAATAAGAGGGACTATAATACGCGCTTGGAGACTCTGCCGAAAAAAATGCGAACCGTTGAGCATTTTTTGAGAGGGCAAAAGCGAAGCGATTGCATCCCGAACAAGCGCAATAAAAAAAGCCTATAAACTAGGCTTTAATGTATTATACGCGCTTGGAGGGATTCGAACCCCCGACCTTTTGGTTCGTAGCCAAACACTCTATCCAACTGAGCTACAAGCGCACATATTCAATTTTTATCTTGCAGTGACGTTGGGTAGAGTGTCGTTTTCTCTATTTGTTTGAATTTTACTTACGTAAAATATCAAACGCCCAACTGAGCTACAAGCAAGGCATAAGCCAAAATAAATTCAGCTTATGCCATAAACATACTTTAAACAAAAATAAATATCAAGTCTAAATTTGAACAAACTCATCTTTACCAACTAAACAAATTGGACATTCCCAATCTTGAGGTAATTCGTCAAATTTTGTGCCTGCTTTAATATCGTGGTCTAAATCGCCTGTTTCTTCGTCATATACGTATCCGCAAACTTTACATTCAAATTTTGCCATTTTTTTCTCCTTATTTTTTAAACGATTATAATTTATTTTTTAAATTTTAGCAATAAATTTATAAACTAAATATACTCTATATTGACCATGATTTTTATTTTTAGTTTATAATATATTAACAGTAATATATTATAATTGAGAGGTGCCATGACAAATACAGTTACAATTGATGATAAAAACATCGCAACAATAGATATGACAATCGCTTCAGATGTTGCAAAAGACGCTTATGACAAAGCTCTTAGAGCTTATGGTGCGCATGTTAACATCGCAGGCTTTAGAAAAGGCAAAGCCCCAAACAACGTTGTTGAAAAATATGTAGGCAAAGACAGAATTAAAGCCGAAGTTGTTGATAGACTTTTCCCAATGGAATTTCAAAAAGCAATCGATGAAAACAAACTTAACATCGCTTTTCGTCCTGCAATTGAATCAATGGAATTTGAAGTAGGTCAAGATCTTAAACTAAAAGCAACTGTTGAATTAAAACCCGAAGTTAAAATGGGTGCTTATAAAGATGTAGAAGTTGAATATCAAGAATTCAAAAACCCAGAAAATGCTCTTGAAAAAGAACTTGAAATGACTCAAAGAAGATTTTCAAAACTTGAAAAAGTTGACAGAGCTGCAACAGATAAAGATACTGTTGTATTTGATTTTGAAGGCTTTGTTGGTGATGAAAAAATCGAACACGGCGAAGGCAAAAACTATTCTTTAGACCTTGCTAATTCAAACTTCATCCCAGGGTTTGCTGAAGGTTTAGTTGGTCATTCAGCCGGTGAAGAATTTACAATTGATGTAACTTTCCCTGAAGAATATCACGAAGAAAAACTTAAAGGCGCAAAAGCGCAATTCAAAATTAAACTTTCAGAAGTTAAAGAAAGAATTTTACCTGAACTTAATGATGAATTAGCTAAAAAAGCCGGAAAAGATACTCTTGACGCTCTAAAAGAAGATATTAAAAACTATCTTGAAACAACTGCTAAAAATCAAAACGATAGATTAAAATCTGACGCAATTTTCAACAAAATCATTGAAACAACTGAAATCAAAATCCAAGATACAATGCTAGATAGAGAATATCAAGCAATTATGGATGAAGCAAAAATGACAGCAAGCCAACAAGGTGCTAATTTTGATAAGTTAGTTGAAATGGAAGGCAAAGATAAAGTTGAAGCACGTTTCCGTGATGAAGCAGAAAGAAGAATTAAAAATTCTTTAATTGTTGAAACAATTGCTCGTGAAATCGATTTAAAAATTGAACAAAAAGACGTTATGAACCACATCAACCAAATGGCTGCGATGTATGGCATGGCACCTGTTCAATTATTTGAACAACTAAGAAAAACTCCAGATTCTTTTGCCGCTATTTCTCAACAAGTTAGCGCAAACAAAGTAAACGAGTTTTTACTAGAAAACAATAAATTCATAGCTAAATAGAATATAGTTGAAAGGATATAAATATATGAGTTTCGTTCCTGTAGTTATAGAACAATCATCTCGTGGAGAAAGATCTTTTGATATTTTCTCAAGATTATTAAGAGAAAGAATTATCTTTCTTGGCACTCCGATTGATGATATGGTTGCAAATTTAATCGTTGCGCAAATGTTATTATTAGATAGCGAAAATCCTGAAAAAGATATTATGCTTTATATCAATTCCCCAGGGGGTTCTGTTACTGCGGGCTTTGCGATTTATGACACAATGCAACACATTAGAGCAGATGTTTCTACAATTTGTTTAGGTCAAGCTGCTTCAATGGGCGCATTCTTGTTATCTTCAGGCGCAAAAGGAAAAAGATTAGCCCTTCCACATTCAAGAGTTTTAATCCACCAACCTTTAGGCGGTGCTCAAGGTCAAGCAACAGATATCGAAATTCAAGCTAATGAAATCATTAGAATTAAAAAATCTCTAAATTCAATTTTAGCTTCAAATACAGGGCAACCATTGAAAAAAATCGAAAAAGATACAGATAGAGATTATATCATGACAGCTGAAGAAGCTGTTGAATATGGCATGATAGACAAAGTTATCACACTAGACGAAAATAAATAGTAAAAAGGGTATAAAATGGCTAAACCTACAGATCCTAATTTGAAATGTTCATTTTGCGGCAAAACGCAAGATCAGGTTAAAAAACTAATTGCAGGTCCTGATGTTTGTATTTGTGATGAATGTATCGAGCTTTGCAACGAAATTTTAGATGAAGAGCTCTTTAATTTCAAACAGGAAGAAAAAGAGCAAGAACAAGAAATCACAAAAGAGTCAATTCCAAAACCTCAAGAAATTAAAGCATATCTTGATGAGCACATCGTTGGTCAAGATGACGCTAAAAAGGTTCTTGCAGTTGCTGTTTATAATCATTATAAAAGAATTGCACACAACATGGAAAACCCTGAATCTGATATTGAAATTCAAAAAAGCAATATCTTATTAGTGGGTCCAACGGGTTCTGGTAAAACTCTTTTAGCGCAAACTTTGGCAAAAATGTTAAATGTTCCTTTTGCCGTGGCAGACGCTACAACTTTAACAGAAGCCGGCTATGTTGGTGATGACGTTGAAAATATCTTATTAAGACTTTATCAAAGTGCCGACTATGACGCTAAAAAAGCCGAAAGAGGAATAATTTACATCGATGAAATCGATAAAATTGCAAGAAAATCTGAAAATCCATCTATTACAAGAGATGTTTCAGGCGAAGGTGTTCAACAAGCATTATTAAAAATGATTGAAGGCACAGTTGCAAATGTTCCTCCACAAGGCGGAAGAAAACACCCTCATCAAGAATTTATCCAAATCAACACAAATAACATTCTGTTTATTGTGGGTGGTGCATTTGTTGGACTTGAAAAAATCGTTGAAAGAAGGGCAGGCTCAACAAGCTCAATCGGCTTTGGCTCTGCTTCAATGTCAGTTGAAGAAAAAGAAAGAGAAAGCGCAAAAATTCTTAAAAAACTTCAACCGGATGATCTTCTTAAATTCGGTTTAATTCCTGAATTTATAGGAAGAATTCCAATTTATACAGTTCTTGATCCGCTAGATGAAAAAACTTTGAAAATGATTTTAACAAAACCAAAAAATGCCATTGTTAAACAATATGCTTGTTTAATGGGTATGGATGGTGTTGAGTTAAAATTTGAAGATGAAGCGATTGATTTAATTGCAAAAGAAGCGCTTAAACGTAAAACAGGCGCTCGTGCTCTAAGATCAATTGTTGAAGAAATCATGCTTGATATTATGTATGATGTACCATCAAAAGAAGATATCAAAGAATTCACGGTTACTAAGGAGATGGTTGAAAAAAAGCAGCTCCAGCCTCAAGCAGAGGTGGTTCAATTACCGACAAAACATAGAGAAGAAATTGCTTAAACTAAACGCCGATTAAATCGGCGTTTTTTATTATCTTAATTATTTTTGTAAAATTTTGTAAACATGTTTAATTTTTCTCAAAACTTCATGGCAATTTTATCAATCTTTTCTTTTTTAAAAGATTAATAAAACTAGGAGTGGTTAGGCTATGTCTTCACAAAATATATCAAATGCTAATGTAAATTATATTCAATCTTTGCTTTCCTCTAAAAATGACGCTGCAAGCCAAAAAGCGCCTCAAACCGTTAGCGCACCTCAAACAGTTGAGCAACCTAAAAAACTTTCAAGAAGCCTTTTAGCCCTTGGGGCAGTAGGTTGTGCGGGTGTTATGATAATGTCAGGTAAAAAAGCACCTGATGAAGCGCAAAAAATAGTGGAAAACACTGCTGAGCAAATTACTGAAAAGGTTGAAAATAGCGCAGTTGCCCAAAAAGCACTTGAAAAATTAAGTGATGACATTTCGAGCCTACAAAAAGCTGTTCAAGGTTTACAAGAATTAGTTACTAATCAAGCTCAAAGAAACATTGTTAAAACTGAAAATCTTGAAAAGGCTTATGGCGGCGCATTAGATAAAATTTCAACCGTTGCAAGTAATCTAAATGAAAAAACTTATCAAGACCAAGCGGCTAATTTAGCTCAACTTACAGCAAAACTAGATGAAATTATTTCAATTATTACATCTCAAAATGAAAAATTGACCGCCGAAACTTCGCAAAATTTACAACAAGAATTAACTAAAACAACTCAAGAATTAAAAGATACCCTTAATTTAGCAATACGCTCAACATCAGAAAGCATTGTTCAATCAGGAGTTAGCGCACTTCAAGATAGCGTTAAATCAAGTGAAACAATCCTTCAAAACGCTGCTAAAGAAATAACAGATACCAGCCAAAGTGTTGTTAATAACACAGGTTTTCATATTTCTAAAGTTGCAAGCGAAAAAATTTCAAAAGTAGGTGATGAAGTTACATCTAAAACAACTGAAAAACTTGGTCAAACTGCCCAAGAATTAAATCAAAGTGCTCTTGAAGAAATGAACAAAGCGCTTGATAACCTTGTTGAAAACGCAAATTCAGCCCTAAAAGGAACTTGTGAAAATGTGACTTCAAAAAGCGCTGATGTTCTTCAAGAAACCAATGATGAAATGATTTTAAAAGGAGTGGAAACTTTAGTTAAAGCAAGCGATGAAATCACTTCTCAAAGCGTTGAAACAATTAATCAAACTTCGTTAAATGCAGCTAAAAGCGCTCAAAATGCAATTGAAGAAACAAAAACAAAAGCGCTAAGTGAACTTTCTCAAACTCAAAAAACCGTGAAAAGTGACAGTATAGCGGCTAATGGCACTATCGCTTTTAATGATAAAATTCCTGTTCAACAAAAAACACCTCATCCAATTCAAACAAAAACAGATGAGAAAAAAATCATCCCAATTCCACAAGCAACAACAACAAAAAGTGATAAAATCACCTCGAATGACCTTGAATTTAGAAATAAAATTGCATATTTAAAAGGAACAGATGAAAAATTCACAGGTGAATTTGAACACATCGGCAATCATAAATATACAATTAAATATGAAGACGGCGTGCTAAAATCAAGCACAGCAAAGTCTTTAGATGACGATAAGGAAATCTATACAAAAACTTATAGAAATGCAATTAAAAATAATTTTGATAATTTAACAATTCAAAAAAAATATAATAGAACCTCTGGAAGTGGCACTACGCCAAGTTATGATGTATTTTATTCAAGATGTTTTCTTCCTGATAAAGATAAATCGCAACAACAATTTGTTGCCAGCATTTATCATAAGGACATAGCCTCAGACGAAAGAGAAAAAATTAAATCTGTTTCCGCCGCAGACGGGTTCTTTAAGATTATAGGTTATAGTAATAATGTTGCTTATTCGACTAAAGAAGGCAAGCTAAAAGCGTAAATAATATTCAATTTTTCACAAATAAGTCAGATTTGCCAATCAAACAAAAATGATTAAAAAATTGTCTATAAAAAACTAAAGTTTTTGTTCACTTTGCACTCTGTGTCCGTTTCCCTAAGGCTCATTCTTCGCCAAGGG
>CAKUXO010000042.1 GCA_934700385.1 uncultured Candidatus Melainabacteria bacterium | reverse complement strand
TAATAACATCGCCAATTTATCAACCTATGGTTATAAAAAAGTAAGAGCAGAATTTCAAGATTTACTTACACAAGTTTATAGAACCCCAGGGGCTCAAATGGGTCAGGGTACTTATCAACCGGTTGGGCTTGAAGTTGGTTTAGGGGTAAAAACTTCTTCTACAACAAGAATTTTTACAACAGGAACACTACAATCAACAGATAGACAGCTTGATATGGCAATAGCCGGAGATGGCTTTTTTCAAATTACAATGGATGACGGTTCTCTTGCATACACTCGTGATGGCTCTTGGCAAATGGATTCAAACGGTTCTTTAGTAACTTCAGACGGTTATCAACTTCAACCACCTATAACAATTCCTGTTAACGCTAAAGACATCACTGTTTCTCAAGCGGGGATTGTTTCTTGTACAACAGGAACAAACTCAGAACAAACTCAACTTGGTCAAATTCAGCTTGTTAAGTTTCAAAACCCCTCTGGTTTACTTGCAATAGGTCATAATTTATATCGTGAAACACAAGCCTCAGGAACACCACTTCAAGGTACGGCAGGGGAAGAAGGCTATGGAACAATTGAACAATGTTTTATTGAGGGTTCAAATGTTCAAACAGTTGAAGAATTAATCGGCTTAATTAAAACAGAAAGAGCTTATGAATCTAATTCAAAGGTAATTACAGCAGGTTCTAATATCTTGCAACAAACAAATCAAATTGTATAAATAAAAAATTGGTGATGACAATAAGATGAAAAAACAAATTAAAATTTTAATATTATTAATTCTTCTTTGCTTTTCAAGAAGTGCTTTTTGCTACACTCTTAGCAGCAATCAAATTTCATCTTATTTAAAAAACGAAGTTTTAAAAGAAACAAAAGAAATTCTGAAAAACGATAAAGATATTAAAGAAATTAAAGTTGAAATTTCAAACTTGCCATTTAATGAAATTAAAACAAATGAAAATATAAGCCCTAAAATAGAACTAACTTCATCTTCAAACATTTTTCAAGCTATTTCATATAGAAGGGTTTTAATTAAAGATAGCAAAAATAATATAGTTAAAGCATTTCCAATTTCAATTCAAACAAAGGTTTATAAAGATGTTTTAATTGCAACAATGCCAATTTCTTTCAATTCTGAATTAACAAACTTAAACACAAAATTAGAAAGAAAAGAAGTTTCAAAAAATTTGAATAACACAATTCAAACATATAAAAATGGCTTTATTACAAAGAAAAATTATCAAAAAAACGATTGTATTTTATCTTCTGATTTAAAATCAAAATCTTTAATTTTAAAAAATTCAACAGTTGATATTATTTTTCTTTCAAGTAAAGGTTTAACAATTAAACTCCAAGGAAAAGCGCTTAACGACGGCGCTTTAGGAGAAACGATTTTAGTTCGTTCAACAAAATATAATAAAACATATTCTGCAACAATTAGCTCAGGAAATGAGGTTTTAGTAAGGATTTAAAATGAAAAAAATATTTTTATTAATAACTTTAATATCAATTACACTAAGCGCAAACGCTGAAAGTCTTTTTTCTTTGAATGCTTCTCAAAGGTCAACAATTGAGCCTCGTCCTTTGTTTTCTTCTGTTAGAGCAAGAGGTGTGGGAGATTTAGTTTCAATTGTTATTGATGAAGCGCCAAATATGACTGATTCAGGGACATATTCAGCTCAAAAACAAAGCTCATTAGCAGAAAACTTTACAAAAGCAATTAATACAATTTTTAAAACAAAATTAAAAGGTGCGCTGGATGGCACAAACGGCAACTTAAATGTTTCAGGCGGAACGCAATTAGTTCGTAATCTTCAACTTTCAGATGTTGTTGTTGCTCAAGTTGTTCAAGTTTTACCAAATGGCAATCTTTTAGTTCAAGGTAAAAAAAGTTTAGTAAATCAAAATGAAAGATTAGATATGCTTATTTCAGGCATTGTTGACCCAAAATGGATTAATCAATCAGGTAAAATTAATTCAAGCCAAGTTGCTAATTTACAATTTGCGATGAGTGGCGCAGGTACTGTTTCAAGAGGTCAAAATGAAGGCATTTTAAATAAAGCAATAAGAACAGTTTTTTAAACTATTAGGATGACAATAAATGAGAAAAAAATTAAACATAATTTCAATAATATTTTTAAGTTTAATGCTTTTAATAACTGAAGCGTTGGCTATTTCAGAACAAACCCTTAGAATTAAAGATATTACCCACGTTAAAGGAATTAGAGAAAACCAAGTTGTGGGTTATGGGCTTGTTGTTGGCTTACAAAACACAGGGGATAATTCTCGTCATACTCAAATGACAAGCCAACAAATGCTATCTGCCTTAGGAACAATAATTGACCAATCAAACTATATCCAAAAAGGTACATCAGCAGCCGTTATTGTAACCGCCACAATTCCTCCTTTTGCAAAAGAGGGAGATAAAATTGACGTAACAGTTTCAGCTATGGCAGACGCTAAAAGTTTAACGGGGGGTGTTTTAGTTCAAACCCAATTAAGAGCGCCAAATGGCGAAGTAATTGCCGTAGCCCAAGGACCCGTTAGCGTTGGGGGAATTAAGGCTTCTCAGGGCGGTTCAAGTTCATCTAAAGGTGTTACAACAACAGGCAGAGTGCCTAATGGCGGTATAATTGAAAGAGATATTTTATCTACAATAGGGGATGAAACCACTTTAACACTGCTTTTAGATAAAGCCGATTATACAATGGCTTCAAGAATTTCAAAAACAATTACAACAAGAGTAGCCCCCGCAAAAGCGCTTGATGGCGGTGCTGTTCAAGTAACAATTCCTCAAAAATATAGAAACGATAGAGTAACTTTTCTTTCTATAATTGAAAATCAAATTGTGGGCGCAGTTTCACAAAAAGCAAAAGTAATTGTTAATGAAAGAACGGGAACGATTGTTGTTGGCGGAAATACAAAACTCATGCCTGCAGCCGTTGCCCATGGCGGTATAACTGTTACTATTCAAGTAAATAATGAGGTGGTTCAGCCTAATGCGTTTGCTGGCGGTCAAACAGCACTTCAACAAAATGCAGCCATTCAAATTAGTGAAAAACAAGGCTCTTTAATTCAAATGGAAGCTAATTCAAGTTTATCTGACTTAGTTGGCGCCTTAAATGACATAGGGGTAACTCCTCTTGATTTAATTGCAATATTACAAGCTCTTGCAAGCGCAGGCAGCCTACAAGCAGAATTAGAGGTGATATAATGGAAAATTATGTTGGTTCTATAGGCACAAACTACATGCAAAACAGTTCTGATTTAGCAGAAATTGAATCTATTAAAAGAGGTTCTAAAACTAAAAAAGAACAACTTGAAAAAGTTTCAAAAGAATTTGAATCAATTTTTGTTGCAAAAATGTTAAATGAACTTGATAAAACAGTTGATAAAGAGGGTTCTTTGTTTCAAGAATCTAAATATTTAGATAATTTAAAATCATTTATGTATAATGATATTGCAAGGAACATTTCAAATAATCCGCAAACAAGTTTAGGAATTGCAAAACAATTATATTCTCAATTAGAAAAAACAGTTGGTCCGGATTAAAATTAAGGTAAAAGTTATATGGAAATAAATAATAATACTAATATTTCAAGCCAAGTTATCTCATCTTTATCAAAGTTAAATTTGATAAATAATCAAGTGCAGGCGCAAAATGAAACCCCTAAAAGTGAAGATATCCTTTTAGAAGACACTTTAAGCGCTAAAGAAGAAGATACAAAGCTAATTGAAAAAGCGCCCTCAAATAAAATTGATGTTGAAGAAATTAAAAAATACGCCCAAGCCCTTGGTGAAACCATTACAAATGAAGACATTAATTATGGTTTAACTTATGGCAGAAGTGTAATCGCAGATTATTGTGTTTAAAGGAAATAAAAATGGCTTTTGAAGAAATTCTTGAAAAATATATTCAATTAAGAGATTGTTTAAAAGAAAAAAGGGAAGCGCTTATTAAAAGAGATGTTGATAAGCTAGGTTCAATTGATGAGAACATTCTAGCCCTTTGTAATTATATGGATAAATTTCAACAAGAAATTAAAGAAGATAAATTTTCGCCTGAAGAAAAAGAAAGTCTTAAAAAAGTTTCAGCCGAAGTTAAAGAATTAAATAATAATAACGAAATATTAATAAAACATTCATTAAATGTTATGAATAACCTATTATCTGGCATTGTAAATATAGCAACACAGGATAAAAACTCTTATAATTCTCAAGGGGTTGGTTGCGTTAGTGATGAAAGTTTAAATATTTCATCAATCACGGAAGAAGCATAAATAAAAAAGGATTTTTTATGTCATTAAATCAAAGCATGAATATCTCGCTTGGCTCTATGAAAAACAATCAGTATGCCCTTACTGTTGTAGCTCAAAATATTGCCAATTTAAACGTTGAAGGATATCATAGACAAAGAGTTGAATTTACTACAAATCGCTATACTACAGATTGCGAAAACGTTATTCAAACAATAAAAGGAATGAATGGCGCTTCTGTTTCAAAACTTTCTGATTTTATTGACAAAGGCGTTTTTGATGACTTAATTAATTCTAATTCTGACGCAAATTATTATAATTCTTTAGCTGACGCACTAGGCGGACTTGAAGATATTGCAAACGATTTAGGGGATGACGGCTTAAATAAACTTTTAGGCGATTTTTTTAGTGCAAGTTCAAAACTAGAACAATTCCCCTCTGATTTATCTATAAGACAACAATATGTTATGGCTGCGCAGAATGTTTGTGAAAAATTTAACGATATTTCAAAAAAATATGACAATATTGAACAAGAAAAATTTGACAATATTGCTTATGATGTTGATACAATTAACGGGCTTATTTCTGACCTTGCAAAAATAAACCAAGAACACGTTAAAAACGGTCAAACGTCGGAAACTCAAAATCAAATTAATAATATTTTGCAAGAACTTTCAAATTATATGGATGTTTCTTATGACCAAAATTCTAATGGCACTTATAACCTTTATATAAGTGGAATTGAGGTTGTTTCGGGTTCTAAGCAACTTTATACTTTGCAATATGAAAAAACAACAGACCAAAATAGCCCACTAAAATTCAGCTTAAAATCGGTTGATAATGAAAATTATATAATTGAAAAAGGGGTAAATGATTCTTTTAAATCAGGTTCTTTAAGGGCAACTCTTGACTTTTTAAATGGCACAAATGAAAGTTTTGCAAACTTAAACGATTATAAAGTCGCTATTAATAGTGCAGCAAAAGCGTTTGCAACAGAATTAAATAAAATTCAAACTTATGATGGTCAAGATGGCTTTGCGGCCTCTATGTCAACAGATGCAAACGGCAACTTTATCTTAGAAAAATCAACAGTTAACATGCTTGTTTCTTCTGACGGTGGAGAGGTAAATGCCGGAAACATTAAAGTTAATTCTGAAATAGTTAACAACGCATATCTTGTTGCTGCTTCAAGAATTAAATACAATCCAGACGGCTCAACCCCTAATGATTGGGAAAAAGCAATCGGTAATTCAGATAATGCAGTTGAAATTACTAATTTACAAAACAAAAAAATATGTTCTATGGGAGGCGGACAAAACAACGCAACATTATCTCAATTTTTGATTAATAATGCAGCAAAAACAGGTCTTGATGTTAAAAACATCGAGAAAAAAGCTTCAACATATCAAGATATAGCAGACGCTGCCGGCACAAATTTTTCAAATATCGTCGGTGTGAATGTTGATGAAGAACTATCAGATATGATAAAATTTCAAAGAGCTTATGAGGCTTCAGCAAAATTGTTTTCAACAATAAATGGACTTATGGAAACAATTATCTCAATGGTTTAATAAAAAAAGGAATTTTTTATGCGTGTTTCAACCTCTACAATTAATTCAATGGCAACAGGATCAATTTCAAATTCTTATTCAAAATATTTAGATGTTTTGAATAAAATTAATTCTGGAAAAAATTTCACAAAAGTTTCGCAAAATGTTCCAGACGCAACAAAAGTTTTGAAATTAGATAATCAATTAAACAAATTAAACGATTATCAAGATAACATTAAAGCTGCAACAAATGAAATGAACCTTGCTTATGACGTCTTAGGGGATATTACAGAACAACTAAACGACATAGATTCATTAATTTTAGAGGCTTCAAACGCTTCAACCACTCCTGAATCAGCAAAAGCAATTAAAACAAGTATTCAATCTAAACTTGAAACAATTGTTGATAAAATGAATTCAAAATATATGGATAACTATATTTTTTCAGGAACATTCACAGAACATCAAGCCTATGTGATTAATGACGACGGCACAATTAGCTATAATGGAAGCCCCACAAAAGATGGCGCTAGAAATTTAACAATTTCAGAAGGCACAACTTTTACATATAATCAAACAGGTGAGTCAATTTTAGGTGAAGATGGCGCAGATAGTTTCTTTTCACAAATGAAAGAATTAACAGAATTATTAGACCAAGATAAGCTAGATTATACAAAAATCAGAGAAAAGCTTGATATTGTTGATAAAACAAGAAGTAACGTTATTAATACCCAAGGAACATACTCTGCTAAGGTTTCAAAACTTGATACAACCTTAAATATCAATTCTGATACAATTAACACCCTAACAGGCGACAAAGCCGATTTAGAAGAAATTGATATCATAAAATTAGCTACAGATTTATCTAACGCTATGACTAACTTGCAAGCAAGCTATCAAGTCGGCACAACCGTCCTATCCAGCGCTTCATTGTTAGATTATATTTAAGGGTTAGCTTGCTAATCTTAAACCAATTACACCCAGAATATTTTTTACACTGTATAAAAACTTGCAGTTTGATTTCTTTTAACAATTAGTTTGAGGTAACGTGAAACAGATTCGAACTAAGTAATTACTAATACTTAATAGTGCCGAGAGTTTTATCTTTTCACTGTTAAATTTAGTCCGAATTTAAAAATATGCTTTTTAGCAAACACTACGATTATTCTTTTGAAATATATTCACTTTACAAGTTTAAATATTAATAACTGTAAACTATAAAGTAATGTTTAATTGAAAAATAGTGGTTTATAATACGTGTGCAGATTTATTGTGCAGAAAGCAGAATTAAATGTGCGTTTAAATAGGGCGAAATTTGGCTAATGCCTAAAAACACAAATACCGAAAGAAAAGAATAGAAATAGAAAATGATAAAAGTTATTTATGCTATTATATTATTACAATGAGCAATATACGTAAAGAAATATTTTTAAAAGGTAAAAAACGGACAAATGACATTGTAAGTTGTGTAAGAAGTGGAAAATTTTACAAAATCACCTTTAAAAATCATAAAACCTATACTTACAACTATTTTGATGTAAAAATAATTGAACCAAGTAAAGAAGAACTTTTTATTGAAAGTCGTTTAGATTATTTTAAGAACATTGCAGACAAAATTGGATTAGAGCACACAACAAGCAATGGATTAAACTTCAACATATTACTTAAAAACTATAATTTAATAGAAAAAGTAAGTCCTAAAAGTATTTTATATTATTTTTTAAAAGGAGAACTTCCAAATAAAGAAAAGAAGCAAGAAAGTTGTATTGGTGACTTTTTTAAGATAATAAAAATAATTAAAAGTGAAGAAAAAGAATTTACAATATTTCCTTTTGGATTTAATATTAGTCAGAAGCAAGCAGTAGATAATGCGTTAGATAATGATATCTCTGTTATTGAAGGCCCTCCAGGAACTGGAAAAACACAAACTATTTTAAATATAATCGCAAATGCAGTTATACGAGGTGAGAGTATTGCTGTTGTTTCAAGTAATAATTCTGCGACAAAAAATATTATTGACAAATTAAAAAAATATGAGGTCGATTTTATTTCTGCGTATTTAGGCAATACAGAAAACAAAGAAGAGTTTATTAAATCGCAAACAGTAGTGCCTCAAATGATAAATTGGAAACTTGAGAACTCTATAATTAAAGAAATTCAAAAATCTTTAAAACAAAGATATAAAAACTTGCAAGAAAAGTTAGAACAGCAAAAGGAATTATCTGTTCTTAAACAAGAATTATCTGCGTATGAAATAGAATATTCACATCATCTGAAATATATTGAACA
>CAKUXO010000041.1 GCA_934700385.1 uncultured Candidatus Melainabacteria bacterium | reverse complement strand
GCGAGCCACGTTTTTCTTTTTCGGTTCACTTTTTCTTTTTGCGTTGGCGATTGAACAAAAAGAAAAAGTGAACAAAAGCTTTAGTTTTTTATAGATAAATTTTAATTGTTTTTGTTTAGTTGTAAATTATTTAATTTGATATTAATTAATTAAAAAAATAAATTTTAATTTTTCTTCCTTGTATCCACAAAATAAACGAAAATTTCCCCAAAACCCCATAAATAAAAAATTTTGTAATATAATACTATTAAGTTTACGATATAAAAGGAAAAAACCCAATGTATGGAATAAATGAATATAAAATTTTAGACTACGTTCCTACTGTAATTGAAGCTTCAAGCAGGGGTGAGCGCAGTTTTGATATTTTTTCAAGACTATTAAGAGAAAGAATTATCTTCCTTGGTTCTGAAATTGATGATGATGTTGCAAATTCAATTGTTGCGCAACTTTTACTTCTTGATAGTGAAAATCCTGAAAAAGATATCATGCTTTACATTAATTCCCCAGGGGGCGTTATTACTGCCGGCATGGCAATTTATGACACAATGAAATTAATTAAAGCGCCTGTTTCAACAATCTGTCTTGGTGACGCTGCTTCAATGGGTGCATTTTTACTTTCAGGTGGCGAAAAAGGCAAACGTTTAGCCCTACCTAATGCAAGAATTATGATTCACCAACCTTTAGGCGGCGCAAAAGGTCAAGCAACAGATATCGAAATCGAAGCAAAAGAAATCTTAAGAATGAAATCAATGTTAAATGGCTTGTTAGCTGAACACACAGGTCAAAAACTTGAAACAATTAAAAAAGACACTGAAAGAGATAATTTCATGTCTGCTCAAGAAGCGCTTGAATACGGCTTAATTGATAAAATCATTACAAAAGAAGGTTAATTATGACACAAGAAGCAATCAGTTATCAAACAAAAGGCACTTGCTCAAAGCAAATCAATCTTATAATTGAAGATAATACAATTAAACACGTTGAATTTATTGGCGGTTGCAGCGGCAACTTGCAAGGCATTTCAAAACTTGTTGAAGGTCAAAACATAAACGATGTTATTTCAAAACTTCAAGGAATTGACTGCAACGGCAAAGGAACAAGCTGTCCTGATCAATTAGCTCAATGTTTAAAAATGTACATTGAACAAAAAGAAGCTGTTAGAGCTTAATTAAAGCGCTAAACATCTTTTATAAATCATATTTTTATTACAATTATAAAGCTCTGATAAAATTGAAGATATTTCTTTATCTTTTAATTTAAGAGCTTTTAATTTTTTAATTTTTTCATCAAAATCAAATTCTTCAACTTTTTCTGATTTATGTAAAAGAACAACAATTTCCCCTTTGAGGGTGTTTTTATTGTAATATTCAATCAAATCTTGAACATTTAAACTAATTATTTCTTCAAATTTTTTTGTTAATTCTCGCCCAAGAGTAACCTTTTTATCAGGATAAGTTTCTTTAATTATTTCTAAGGTTTCTAAAATTCTGTTTGGGCTTTCATAAAAAACAAGATTTTCATAATTATTTTGAATTATCGTTTCTTTAATTTGATTTTTAACCCTTGGTAAAAAGCCGATGAATTTAAAATCTTCATCTTTTCTATAGGTTGCACTTAAAAGCGCAATAACAGCACTTGCGCCAACAACAGGAATAACCTTAAAACCTTGCTCAATTAATGCCTTAACAACAACATTCCCAGGGTCTGAAATCAAAGGCGTACCAGCATCAGACACAAGAGCGATTGATAAACCGTCTTTTAAATAGTTTGAAAATAGCTCAATTCTAGAGCTTTCAGAAAATTTATGACAGCTGATTAACTTTTTATTTATTTCATAATGATTTAAAAGATTGCTTGTGTTTCTTGTGTCCTCTGCTGCAATAAAATCAACACTTTTCAAGGTTTCAAGCGCTCTTAAGGTAATATCTTTAAAATTTCCGATAGGAGTTGCAACGATGTAAAGTTGCCCATTTAAAGAACTTGCCAAGTTGTACCTTCTTTTGAATCTTTTAATTGAATTTTACATAAAGCAAACAAATCTCTTATTTTATCAGATTTTGCCCAATCTTTTTCTTCTCTTGCTTTTTTTCTAAGTTCAATTACTTTTTCAATAACATCTTTAGGATTTTCATTTTCATCAAAATTAAATTCTTTATATAAAGGTTGAATTAATTTGAAAAGTTCTTCATCTGAAACAACTTTTTCACTAAGATTAAAATCAAAACCCAAAACAGAGCCTAAATATTTAAGAGTGCTAGCGTAAAGCGTTTTATTTTCTTCTTTTTTAATTTTATCAACCAATGAAAATAGAACAGCTAAAGCCTTTGATGTGTTTAAATCTTCATCCATCGCCTGAATGAATTTTTCAACAGATTCATTATCATAAGTTTCATTTGTTTCAATTCCTGCGATTGAATTAATTAATCTTTTAGCCCCGTTTTGAGCTGCGCTAAGCGCTTCATCATTAAATTCAACAGGCATTCTATAATGATTAGTTAAAATAAACAAACGAATTGCGTTTGTGTCATATTTTTTTAAAACGTCATCAATCGTTAAAAAGTTATTTAAAGATTTAGACATTTTTTCTTTGTTAATTGTTACAAAGCCGTTGTGCATCCAATATTTTGAAAACATACAGCCATTAGCACATTCTGATTGCGCTCTTTCATTTTCATGATGTGGAAACATTAAATCTGCGCCGCCTGCGTGGATATCAATTGTTTCTCCAAGATGTTTTTTATTCATGGCAGAACATTCAATGTGCCACCCTGGGCGCCCTTTTCCCCAAGGAGAATTATAACCATGGATTTCATCTTTTTTCCAAAGAGCAAAGTCAAGCGGACTTTCTTTTTTATCAGAAGTTTCAACCCTTGCGCCGTTTAAAAGGTCTTTAATCGGTTGAGAAGAAAGTTCACCATATTTTGAATATTTTTCAACTCTAAAGTAAACATCTCCATCAACAGCATAAGCAAAGCCATTTTTTTCAAGATTTTTAATCATTGAAATCATCTCGCCAAGCGTTTTTGTGGCACGAGGTTCAATATCTGGTTTTAAAACATTTAAACCATTCATTGAATTAATAAAAGAGTCATAATATTTTTTTGTGATAACTTCGGGTTCAACCCCTTGTGCATCAGCTTTTTTCAAGATTTTATCATCAACATCTGTTACATTTCTGCAATAGGTAACGTCATATCCTCTAAATTTTAAATAGCGATATAAAACATCCCAAGTGATGTAACAACGGGCATGTCCAAGGTGTGCGTTATCATAAACGGTTGGACCGCAAACATACATCTTAACTTTATTTTCTTCAATTGGTGTAAAATCTTCGATTTTATTTGATAATGTGTTAAATATTCTAAGCATATCGCAATTCTACTATTAAAATAAACTTTAGTAAACCGCTTTTTAATTTATTTTTAGGCTATACTTAAAATATGCTGGACGAAGAAATTAAAAAAGAAATTAATAAATGTTCAAGGTGTGCTCTTTGTTTTCAAAGTTGCCCGATTTTTCAAATTAAAAAAGATGAAAATTCAACTTGTAGGGGTTTAATCAGAAAACTTGCAGGTTTTGAACAAAACATTTTATCTAAAAAAGAAATAAAAAAAGACTTAAAAATTTGTCTTGGTTGCGGAAAATGTAAACTTAATTGCCCCTCTAAAATCAACACAACAAACATTTTTGCCTATAAAAATGCGGTTTTTTATCCATCAAAATTAAACCAAAAAATTTTTCTTGGGCTTAAATTGCTTCCTTTAAAAATTCTTTATTTTTTCAACTTTTTTAAGAAAAAAAGAAAAACTTTAAAAACTAAAAATCAAAAAGAAATTTATTTCAAAGGTTGCGTTGCAAATTCTCAACATAAAACAACTTTTTTAGATGAAAACCTTGCTGTGCCTGATTTTTCTTGCTGTGGTTTGCCATATTTTTTAGGGGGCGACCTTGAAAGTTATAAAAAAGCAAAAGAAAAAAATATTGAATTAATTAAAAAAGCAGATACAGTTGTTTTTGATTGTGCCACTTGCCTTTCAGCAGTTAAAGATTATTTTTTAGAAGATGATTTAAACCTTAAAAAATTGATTTTTATAGACGATTATATTTTTCAAAAGGCGAAAGATAAAAAATTCAAATTGAAGAAAAATTCAAAATATTTTAATAAAACAATAACTTTTCATAAGCCTTGTCATCTTGATAAAAATAAATTTGAAAACATCGAAAATTTTTTATCAAACATTGAAAATTTGAACTATAAAAAACTTGAAAACCCTGATTTATGTTGTGGTTTTGGGGGAAGTTATTTTCTTTTTCATCCGATAATTGCTCTTAAAATCAACTTAAAAAAAGCCCTTGAAATTAAAAAAACAAAAGCAGATTTAATTCTAAGCGCATGCCCATCTTGCACAATAGGGCTTAGGTTTTCTCAAATTATATCTTTGAATTTTAAAAAAACTCTCGAACTAAGAGATTTTATTGACAAAGAACTGATTTTAGAATAAACTAATTTTGACTTAACAAAACTTAACAATTGGTGAATATTTTGGCAAAAAAAATTCATCTCATGTTTTAATACTTATAGATAGCTTGTTAATAAGAAAGGTGAGAAATATGTCTATTAGTCCCGTTAGAAATAATTTACAAAATAAAGTTCCATTTAATGTAATGTCTAATAAAGCAAGAGCAAACTATGCTAATCAATTAGGCGAAAAAGTTAAAGCAGATATGGCTGCTGGTGTACCTTTTGAAGCAGCTACTGAAAAATCATCTGTATTAAAAGAAGGTATTAAAAACTTAGTTTCTTCTGTTAAAAACCTAAGCAAAGGTAAAAAAATCGGTTTAGCTGCTGCAGGTGCTGCTTTAGTTGCTGCTGGCGCTGCTGCTATTAAACACATCGTTGATATTAAAAAAGCTCAAAAAGAAGAAGCATAATTAATTAATCAACTAAAAAGATTTTATCAAAAGACCCACCTTGTGGGTCTTTTTGCGTGTAGATAGGACGATGAAAATATTATCTTTTTTCTTAATTTATTATTTAAGTAGGTAACCTATAGTGATTTTAGGTTAATGATTTAAGGTTGCACGTGTTTCATTTCGCAGTTTCAAAATTTAACTCATACGAAAATGAAATATGTAGTAAGTTTATGCGCTAACACATTAATCTATAGTATTAACACACCCTTTGTTGCAGGTGCTAAACTTACTACAATTTATTTCATTCAAGAGTTAAATTTTGAAATGTTGACACTCGAAAGGGTGCGAGCCGCGTTTTTCTTTTTCGGTTCACTTTTTCTTTTTGCGTTGGCGATTAAACAAAAAGAAAAAGTGAACAAAAACTTTAGTTTTTTATAGATAATTTTTAAATGCTTTTAGCCTTATGGCTTTCTACTTCTATGCTATAATAAAACCATGAATAAAAAAATCACACTTGATAATCTAACAATCGGCAAAGAAGCCTATATTGAAGCAATAAATTGTGAAGATAAGGCGCTAAGGCAACACATTTTAAATATGGGTTTAACTCCAGAAGTTGAAGTTAAACTTGTTAAAACTGCGCCAATGGGCGATCCATTAGAACTTAGAGTTCGAGGATATGAATTAACTTTAAGAAAAGATGACGCAGCTAAAATCGTTATAAAAGATATCCATGATGCCGATTCTTGCCCTAAAAAAACAAAAGAATTTATTGAAACAGAGCATTCTCAAAAGGGCGAAGAACAAATTTATTTAACAAGAAAATCAAACATCGTTAAACCAAAATCAAAACTTTCTTTTGCGCTTGTTGGTAATCAAAATTGTGGAAAAACAACTCTTTTTAACCGTTTAACGGGTTCTAATCAACACGTTGGAAATTTCCCTGGGGTGACGGTTGATAAAACTGACGGTATTTTAAAAAACCATAAAGAGGTTAAAATAACTGATTTACCTGGGATATATTCACTTTCACCTTATACAAAAGAAGAAATAATCACAAGAAATTTTATTTTAAATGAAAAACCTGATGGAATTATTAACATAGTTGACGCAACAAACATTGAGCGCAATTTGCTTTTAACAATGCAATTAATAGAGCTTGAAGTGCCTATGGTTATTGCGCTTAATATGATGGATGAGGTGAATAAAAATGGTGAAACTATTGACTTAAATGGCTTAGAAAATACCCTTGGTGTACCTGTTATTCCTATATCTGCTTCAAAAAATCAAGGTATTGAAGAACTTGTTGAACATGCGATTAATGTTGCGATGTATCAAGAACTCCCTGGGCGAGTTGATTTTTGTAGTTCAAAGTCAGATAAAACTGCGCCAATTCATCGTTGTATCCATTCAATTTGTCATTTAATTGAAAACCATGCTAAAAACGCCGATATTCCTTTGCGCTTTGCAGCAACAAAACTAACTCAAGGGGATGAATTAATTCAAAAAGCGCTTAATTTAGATGAAAATGACACCCGTGCCATTAATAAAATAATTGAACAAATGGAAAAAGAACGAGGGCTTGATAGACAGGCTGCTTTGATTGACATGTGTTTTTCTTTTATCGAAGAATTGTCTGATAAATTTGTTTTTAGACCTCAAGAAACAATCGGGGATAAATTATCTAAAAATGTTGATAAGGTTTTAACAGGCACCTATACCGCCATTCCTGCATTTTTTATGATTATGGCATTTATTTTCTATTGCACTTTTGGCTTTTTTGGAAATTTTCTTTCAATGTTAATGGAAAAAGGGATAGATTATTTTACTGTTTTAACTGATAATGCGCTTAATCTTTGGGGGCTTAATAAAACAATACATTCATTAATAATAGATGGTGTTTTTGCTGGGGTTGGAAGCGTTTTAAGTTTCTTACCTATAATTGTTGTTTTGTTTTTCTTTTTATCACTATTAGAAGACAGCGGCTATATGGCAAGAATTGCATTTGTTGCAGATAAAATTTTAAGAAAAATCGGCTTATCAGGAAGAAGTTTTGTTCCGATGTTAATCGGTTTTGGGTGTTCTGTTCCTGCAATTATGGCAACAAGAACCTTGCCATCAGAGCGAGATAGAAAGATGACAATTTTTCTTACTCCTTTTATGAGTTGCTCAGCTAAACTTCCAATTTATGCACTTTTTACCGCGGCATTTTTTATAAAAGATAAAGCCCTTGTGATTTTTAGCCTATATTTAATCGGGATAATTGTTGGAATAATTTTTGCTTTCATAATGAAATACACATTTTTCAAAGGTGAACCTGTGCCATTTGTTATGGAATTACCAAATTATCGAATTCCAAGCGCAAAAAATATTTATAGATTAATCTATACAAAAGCAAAAGATTTTGTTACAAAAGCATTCACGATTATCTTTTGGGCAACTATTTTAATTTGGTTTTTGGAAAATTTTGATTATCAATTGAATTTAACTTCAAATTCTTCTCAAAGTTTGCTTGCGCTTTTAGGAAATGTTATTACTCCAATTTTTAAACCCCTTGGAATTAGCGATTGGCGAATATCTACCGCCTTTTTAACAGGTTTTATGGCAAAAGAAAGTGTAGTTAGTACACTTACTGTTTTATTAGATGGCGAGGCAGAAAAACTTTCAACCCTTTTCACTCCTCTAAGCGCCTTTGTTTTCCTTGTTTTTTCTTTGTTATACACTCCTTGCGTTGCAACAATTGCAACAGTTAGAAAAGAACTTGGAAAAAGATATGCGGTTTTAGTTGTGTTTTTACAATGTTCAATCGCTTGGATTGTGGCATTTTTGGTTAATTTTGTCGGAAAAATGTTTATTTAGATTTTTTTAAAATAATCATATTAACACCGATAAAAATCAAAATAATTCCTATAAAAATTTTAAAAGTTAAAACTTCATTGAATACTATAATTCCAAAAAACAGCGCTGTAATTGGTTCTAGGGCGCCAAGTACAGCGGTTTTAGTTGAGCCGATTAATTTAATCCCAATAGTTATTGTTTCAAGAGAAATAATCGTCGGAATAACTGCTAAACCAAGGGCGCACAAGAAAGATAAAAAGTTAGGCAAGGGTTCTAAATTAATGCAAAATTTAAGGTTGAAAATATAAACACTTAAACCAAAAAGCATAACATAAAAGCTCAAAACCTCACTTTTCATCGTTTTAACAGACTTAATTTGCCTAATAAAAACCATATAAAGTGCATAACAAAGCCCTGACATTAAAACAAGAAAAATTCCTTTAAAATTAAAAGAAATTTCACCGCTATAAAGCTGAAAAATCCCTAAAATCGTAAAAGTAATCGCTAAAAGGGTTTGAAGTGTGATTTTTTCCTTAAAAAAGATGAAAGATATTAATGCAACTAAAACGGGGTAAATAAAAAGAATTGTGCAAGCAAGCCCCGAGGGCATATATTTAAATGCCATAAATAGAAGCAGGGAAGATAAAGAAAAAAATGCCGACAGAATAAATAAGAAAAAGCCTTGCTCTTTTGTTATTTTTAATGAAACTTTCTTGAAAAATTTAAGCCAAAAGAAATAAATAATTACAGCGAAAAAATATCTGTAAAATAAAACAGAATTTACCCCAAGCCCAAAACCAAACATCGGTAGGGCAAAAAGAGGATTTGTACCATAGCTAATTGCAGCTAAGGCGCTATTAATAATGCCGATTGTATGCTTTTTCATTTCTTAATTTTAACTTATGAAGTGTCCTTTGCAAGCACCTGTTATTTAAAAGTACGTGTTTTATATTTAAATTAGCAATATATCATTTTGAAACCATACTCGAATGGTGTCCACAAGCAGTTTCAAAATTTAACTCATACGAAAATGAAATATGTAGTAAGTTTATGCGCTAACACATTAATC
>CAKUXO010000040.1 GCA_934700385.1 uncultured Candidatus Melainabacteria bacterium | reverse complement strand
GCTCTTGGTGCCGCTAAAACCACTACAACAAAAACAACTACCAAAACAACTACTAAATCAACTAGTACAACTGAAACAGACACAACCAAAACAAAAACAGATACAACAAAAACCACTACAACAAGCACAACAAAAACAAACACAACTAAAACAGATACTAAAAAAACAAATACAACCAAAACAAATGCTACAAAAACAGATACAACAAAAAATAACGCTAAAACAGAATTAAAATATAACAAAGTAACTGTTCAACCTTGGGGATCAGGGGGCGACGATTGCTTATCAAGAATTGTTGAAAACCACATGTCAATATCATATTATAGCGATACTGATCAGGTTGTTGCGGCAATTAGAAAATTAAATAATGGTAAACCTCAAAATCCGGATGTAATCTATGATGGTGATGTTCTTAAAATACCTATTTGTAAAAAAGATAAAAATGGTAATCCTGTAAGGGATAAAAACGGCAAATTGGTTTTTGAAACTAAAGAAGTTAAAAATACTGATAAAACTAAAGATAAAGACAAAACTAAAAATACTGATAAAACTAAGGATAAAGATAAAACAAAAGATACCGATAAAACTAAGGACAAAGATAAAACAAAAGACACCGATAAAACAAAAGATACTACTAAAACAGACAATAAAACAAATACGGATAACGATAAGAAAACCGATAGTGATAAAACTTCAACCGATAAAACTGATACAACAAAAGTTGTAAGTAGTTCAAATGGTGCTGCAATCTTAAAAGATACAGGCTTACAATATAAAGAACCTGATTTGGGTTCAGGTGTTACAACAAGAGTTGTAACTTCAGGTAAGGCTTGGGATACAGCTAACAGACCTCGTGAAGTTTATTATGAAAAAGACGGTGTAACTTTAAGACACGATAATTATTCTTATTCAAGAAATAGAAAATTATCAAGCGAATTTTATGATTCAACCGGCATGATTAAAACAAAAACGGTAAATTATAATGATGACGGCAGTGCTAAAAATGCAACAACATATTATCCTAATGGCGCTAAAAAGAAAACATATACTTATGATTCTAATGGAAACGCTACAAAAATCACATATTACAATGAAGATGGTTCACTAAAACAAACAGCTGAAACAGAATTCAACGGAACTAAATTAAAATCATTTGTTACAACAAGGGCTGATGGCACATATTATGGTCAAAAGAACTTCATCTATGATAAGAGCGGAAACCTTGTAAGTTTCACTCATATATCAAATAAAACAAATGATAAAGATAATGAAAAGACTTATAAATATGTTTGTCAATCAAAAGTTCCTGCTAATTCACAACTTGCAAACATGGTTAATTCAAAATCTGGATCAATTCAAAGCGTTCAATATAATTCTTCAACTAAGAAGTTCACCTGCGTTATTGTTGATTCAAGCGGTAAGAAAACAAAATATACTTATGACTCTAAAGGTAATAAAGTATAAAAAAGATAAAAGGTTGCAAAATGCAACCTTTTTTATTCTTCATTTAATGATAAAACCGCCATAAATGCTTCTTGTGGAATTTCAACCTTACCCACAGATTTCATACGTTTTTTACCACGTTTTTGTTTTTCTAAAAGTTTTCTTTTTCTTGAAATATCCCCACCATAACACTTATCTAAAACAGATTTTCTAAGTGCTTTGATGTTTGTTCTGGCAATTACTCTGCCACCAACTGCCGCTTGAATTGCAACTTCAAAAAGCTGTCTTGGGATAATTTCTTTTAGTTTATTTGTTAATTTTTGACCGATATTATAAGCGCTATCTTTATGACAAATAACTGAAAGTGCGTCCACTACTTCGTTTGCAAGCAAGATATCCATTTTAACAAGGTCTGATTTTTTATAATCACAAAATTCATAGTCTAAAGAAGCGTAACCCTTTGAACGAGATTTAAGTTGGTCATAAAAATCGGTAATTACTTCTGAAAGTGGCAATTGATATTCAAGATTAACCCTTATATCATCAATATATTGCATATTTATAAAAATACCACGTTTATCTTGGCATAGTTCCATTAATGTTCCAACATAATCGTTTGGAGTGAAAATATTAACTCGAACATAAGGTTCTTCAATATATTCTCTATATTGTGCTTGTGGTAATTCAGCAGGGTTATCAATTTCAACCATTGTTCCGTCTGTTTTATAAACTCGATAAATTACAGAGGGCGCTGTTGTAATTAAAGAAAGATTATATTCACGCTCTAATCTTTCTTGGGCGATTTCCATGTGCAACATGCCTAAAAAACCACATCTAAAGCCAAAACCTAAGGCATTAGAAGTTTCAGGTTCATAAGTAATTGAGCTATCTGAAAGTTTTAATTTTTCAAGAGCTTCTTTTAATTCTTGATAATCTTCATTGTTAACTGGATACAACCCTGAAAATACCATTGGTTTAGCTTCTTTATAGCCTTCAAGAGGTTCTTTAGCAGGCTGTTCAACATGGGTTATTGTGTCACCCACAAATCTTGTAATTTCTTTAATAGACCCTGCAAAATAGCCAACTTCACCGGTTTTAAGCTCTTGAACCTGATTTCTGTGCGGATTTAAAAATCCGAGTTCAACAACCTCAAATTCTCGCCCTGTTGCCATAAATTTAATTTTATCGCCTAATTTTATTGAGCCATCAACAACTTTAAAAAAGCAAATTGTCCCTAAATAAGCGTCATAAGCACTATCAAAAACCAAAGCTCTAAGTGGCTTATCTGATGTGTCTATAGGAGAAGGTATATATTCAACAATTGCTTCTAAAACATCTTCTATACCAACACCTGTTTTAGCGCTAACAGGAATTGCCATACTGGCGTCAATTCCAAGTACATCTTCAATTTCTTTTTTAACTCTTTCAACATCAGCCGATGGAAGGTCTATTTTATTGATAATTGGGATAATTTCAAGATTTTGCTCCATAGCAAGATAAACGTTTGCTAATGTTTGAGCTTCAACACCTTGGGTTGCGTCAACAATTAATAAAGCGCCCTCGCAAGCAGCAAGCGAGCGAGATACTTCATAAGAAAAATCAACGTGGCCTGGGGTATCAATTAAATTTAAAATATATTCTTTGCCGTTTTTAGCTTTGTAATTCATTTTTGCGGCATTAAGTTTAATGGTAATTCCACGTTCTCTTTCAATATCCATTGTATCCATTAATTGGTCTTGCATTTCCCTTTTAGAAATTGTGTTTGTTTTTTCTAAAAGTCTATCCGCAAGTGTGGATTTTCCGTGGTCAATGTGAGCTATTATGCTAAAATTTCTAATGTGTTCAAGTTTTTTCATAGTTTTTATTGTATCATGAAAAAAAATATAAATTAATTCATGCTTGAAAAATTTTTTTTAGCAACGTAAAATGATAATAGTTAATCATCACTAAAAAGGGAAAATAAATGAAAAAAGACATTCATCCTAATTACAAAAAAACAACTATAAAATGCGTATGTGGTAATGAAATTGAAACAGGTTCTGTTGAAGATAACATCACTGTTGAAATTTGTAATGCTTGCCACCCATTCTATACTGGCAACCAAAAGATTTTAGACTCTGAAGGTAGAGTTGAAAGATTCAAAAAACGTTACGAAAAAAAATAAGAGTAACAATTTAAAAATAAATTTTCAATTGGCTGGCTTAATACCAGCCTAATTTATAAAAAGATAGTGTAGGATTAATATGGCAAAAAAAGAGGCGCAAGTAAAACTAATTTCAATACCAAATAACTTGGTAGATGTTATTTATACTGCGTGTAGAACTTGTTATAGTCCCGATGGCGCTGTTGAGATTTTTGATAATATTACACAAGATAAAGAAAAGAAATTAAATCTCATTAAAAGAGTTATTTCTTCTGGGCATTATTCCACAATTGAGCACATTCAATTATCTTTTGCAATTAATAACATCTCAAGAGCTGCTTCACATCAATTAGTTCGCCATAGACACATGAGCTTTTCCCAAAAATCTCAAAGATATGTTAAAGAAAAAGGCGAATTTGATTATATTATTCCAAAAGCTATTGAAAAAGACCCTGTTCTTTTGGCTAAATTTGAAGATTTCATGGCTCAGTGCGCTAAGTTATATTCTGAATTTACTGATAACGGCATAAAAGCTGAAGACGCTCGCTCTATTTTACCAAACGCAGCGGCAAGTTCATTAGTTACAAGTTTAAATCTTCGTGAATTAATCCACTTAGCAAATTTAAGATTATGTACAAGAGCACAATATGAAATCAGACAAATTGTTAATAAAATGTGTGAACTTGTGGTTGAAAAAGAGCCTTGGCTTAAAGAACATCTCGTACCAAAATGCGAAAGACTTGGTTATTGCGACGAAGACAAATCATGCGGAAGGATGAAAACCAAAAATGGATAATTCAATGTTTGAAAAAGTTGAACAAATTGAAAAGAAATATCAAGAACTCGGTGTAACTCTTTCAAAACCCGAAGTTATTCAAGATTATGAAAAATTCCGTGATTTATCTAAGCAAAGAAAAACCATGGAAGAAACAGTTAACATCTATTATCAATATAAAGATACAATTCAAGCAATTAATGAAGCAAAAGAAATGTTGCATTCAGAAAAAGATTCTTCTATGAGAGAATTTTTAAATGCTGAAATTGATTCAAATGAAAAGAAAATTGAAGATTTTGAACATCGCTTAAAAGTTCTTTTATTACCTAAAGACCCGATGGATGATAAAGATATTATGCTTGAAATAAGAGGTTCTGCTGGTGGTGATGAAGCTAACATTTTTGCGGGCGATCTTATGAGAATGTATTTAAGATATGCTCAATCTAAAGGTTGGCAAACAAAAATTTTATCAATTAATGAATGTGAAGCCGGTGGCGTATCAGAAGTTGTTATTTCAATTAAAGGTGGCGAAAATATTTACTCTCAATTGAAATATGAATCTGGTGTTCACAGGGTTCAAAGGGTTCCGCAAACTGAATCTCAAGGTAGAGTCCACACATCAACTGCAACAGTTGCCGTTATGCCTGAAGTAGATGATGTTGAAGTTGAACTTAATATGAATGATATTGAAATTTCAACTGCTCGTTCAGGTGGTGCAGGTGGTCAAAACGTTAATAAAGTTGAAACAGCGGCTCGTGTATTTCACAAACCTACTGGAATTATGATTTTCTGTACAGAAGAACGATCTCAACTTCAAAATAAAGAAAGAGCTTTACAAATTTTAAAAGCAAAACTTTATGATATGGAAGTTCAAAAACAAATGAAAGAAGTTACCGACTTAAGACGTTCTCAAGTCGGAACTGGGGATAGATCTGAAAGAATTAGAACATATAATTTCCCTCAAGGAAGATTAACTGACCATAGAATCGGTCAAAATCTTGATGTTAGAGAAGTTATTGAGGGAAATTTAGATAAATTAATTAATATGCTAATTGAATACGACCAAAAATTAAAATTGGAAAAATTAGCCGAAGCAGATGTCGGCTAATAATTAAACGATTTTTTTGGTAAATTTTGCAACTGCTTCAGAGTGTGTTAAAGCTTTTGGGGCATTGGCAATTGTGTCGTCAATTTTAACATTATAACCAGAAGCTAAAAGAGCATCTTCCATTGACTTAAAGCCTTTAGGTGTATCTGTTGTACTTAAAAATAATGCCTTTGTTGCTTCAGCTATTTTTTGATTATCTATTTTTTTAAATGAACTTAAATCTTTTTGACTATCAAGTGCATTTTTAACTGCTTTATCTATATTTTTATTTTTAAATTTTGAACTAATTCCTGAACTAAATCCTGAAGTAATTGTTTCAGTTATTTTTGGTGAAATTTTTGTCATTATACTTTCTCCTTTTTCTAACATTAGTGACAAAATATCTAATGCTTCTAAAGAAAAATAATTGCTAAATTCAAATTAATTGTTAAAAAATATTAACACTAACTACACTGAAAAAATATCTTTAATTTCTTGATATGTAAGGGATTTAACGATATTTCTATCAATTGAAATTACACTATCAACAAGTGAGCGTTTTTTAGATTTAAGTGCTTGGATTTTTTCTTCAACTGTATTTTTAGTAATCAAGCGATATACAAATACTTTCTTGGTTTGACCGATTCTATAGGCTCTATCTGTTGCTTGGTCTTCAACAGCAGGATTCCACCAAGGGTCATAATGAATTACATAATCGGCACCTGTTAAATTTAAGCCCGTACCACCTGCTTTTAGGGAAACCAAGAAAATCGGAATTGTTGGGTCGTTGTTAAACTTATCAACCACTGCTTGACGGTCTTTAGTTTTGCCTGAAAGATATTCGTGCTTAATTCCTTTTTCTTCAAGCCATTTTTTAATTATATCTAACATTCCAACAAATTGAGAGAACAATAGAATTCTATGTTTTTCTGAAATAATTTCTTCAAGCATATCTTGTAAATGTTCAAATTTACCAGATTCATTAATACCTAATTGACCTTCTTTATCATATAAGCGAGGGTGACAACAAATTTGTCTTAGGCGCAATAACGCTGAAAAAATTGACATTCTTGATTTTTCAAGCCCAACTGTTTCAATAGATTTGAATAATTCTTCTTTTGTTGAATCAAGAACTTGTAAATATAAATCTTTTTGCTCGGGTGTAAGTTCGCAATATGCAACTGATTCAATTTTATCAGGTAAATCTTTAGCAACATCCCTTTTCATTCTTCTTAAAATGAATGGGAAAATTTGTGATCTTAAGCGCTTTTGAACCTCTGTATCTTCATTTTCAACAATCGGGTTAACGAATCTATGGTTAAACTCATTAGCGTCAAATAAGAACCCTGGCATTAGAAAATCAAAAACAGACCACAATTCTTCAAGTTTGTTTTCAATTGGTGTACCTGAAAGAGCAAGTCTATGAGACGAATTTAGTTGTTTTGTTGCAATTGAAGTTTGGCTTTTTGCGTTTTTAATATTTTGAGATTCATCAAGAATAATATATCTGAATTTTTCTTTTTTAAGTTCTTCAATATCCCTTCTAATTAACGCATAACTTGTAATTACAACGTCATATTTTGAAATATCTTTAAATTTATTTTTTCTATCTGAACCCGCTAGTGTTAAAAATTTTAAATTTGGGGCAAATTTTTCAATTTCTTTTTCCCAGTTAAATACAACACTTGTTGGGCAAATAACAATGCTTGGCTCTTTATTATCTTTTTCTTTTGCTTTTAATAACAAAGCCAAAGTTTGAACAGTTTTACCAAGCCCCATATCATCAGCTAAAACACCATTAAGCCCGTATTTATATAAAAACCAAAGCCAAGAAAAACCTTTTAATTGATATTCTCTTAAATCGGCTTTTAGGTTTTTAGGTAGAGCAGTGTTATCCATAGTTGAAAATGTTGAAATTTCTTTCCAAAATCTTGAAAAACTGCGGCTCATTTTAAGAGTTATGCCCATTTTTTCCATTTCAGAAACAACGCCGGCACGATATGTTCTTACGATATATTTATCGCTATCATTTTTATAAACGTCATAAGTGTTGAATGATTTTAATAAAGATAAAACATCATCTGTTGGAATTGAAACCTGACCGCCTGACGGAATGTTGTAATATTTTGCACCATCATAAGTTAAATCGATTATTTTTTCAAAATCAACTTCTTTATCGTCCGCTAAACCTTTTAATTGAATTTCAAATTTATCTGTGCCTTCTGGTGAAAAATCAATATCGGCAACAAGTTTCAAACCTTTTTTGTTTAATTTATAAAAAGATAAATCGTCTTTTTCGATAAATTCCCAACCATCTCCTGCTTTTGAAATGTAATAGTTATAAAAATCAATTGCAAATTCTTTATCAAGAGCTAAGTTGTTAGATTGAACAGGTGCAAATCTGCATGCTAAAAGCATTTGATAGGCAGATTGTTCAAATTGCATATCCCTTTTAATCCAATAAAGTAAATCTTTTTTAGGGTCTTTAATTGTAACGTAAGGGCTTTTATATTGTTTTTGATAAGGGACTCTAACTCCGTCATATTCAAATTCTAAAGACGCTTTTAAGGATTGGTCGTAATCGACTCCTAGTTCAACAATACATTTTGGCGGACGTTTTTCAAATGTCAGTTTTTCCATTTCTTCTGACATATTAACTGTCATTAATTCTTTAAGTTTAGGTAATTCCTCATAAACAAATTTTCCGCCATCTGCGTCTTTTATATCTGAAAAACTGGCTTTGGTAAGGTTTTGGGGAATGACACTTACTTGTGTGTCAGATTGAAAAATAACATCTTTATATCTTCCCCATTTTAATTGTCTTGAAAAATATCTTACTTCTTCAAAAGGATAAATTTCATCTGTATCGTTTCTTTTCCAGTATAAGCTAAGAAGAATATTGCCGACAAATGAAACATTTACATCTAAACATAAATTCCAAATGCTATCTGAAAAACGAATTTTTTTGTGGGTTTTGGCGTCTATGACGTCATCAAGGCGAGATAACATTTTGAAAAATTCATCAAATTTGTTAATTTGAACGTCATACCAGCCAGATTTTTTATCAAGTCTTGATTGACTTAAAAGCATTTTAAACATTAATACTTCAAGTTTTTGAGAATTGTTTAAAACAAAGTTTTCTTCTTCTTTTTGTTTAGCTAAAATCTGCTTGAAAACAGCTTCTAAATCCCTTATAACCTTTTTTGTGTGGCGATTCATTACTAAAATTGAAAAGAAATTTTGTCGCCTTTTAGGGTTAAAGTGGAAGATGAAATCGCCTTGCGGATTTTCATTCATTGGTAGTTCTTCATCTTCAAGTTTTGGTTCTATATCAAATTTTTCGTATAAAAATTCTTCCCAAAAATGATTTTTTAATGAATGAAAACCAAGTGCAATTGCATGTTTACACCATGGTTCTTCTAATGGACAATTGCAAGTTGGTTTTGCGCCGGCTTTGGTGAATTTAATCCCTGTTTCATAATGAGATTTAAAATTCCCTTTAACCTTTGCCCTAACTATATTTTCGTTGAATTTAACTTCTTCAACCAAACCTTTTTGATATGTTTCATAACCCCGTCTAAAAGAACCGGGTTTTGAATTATCTTTGAGGTATTTATTGTTAAACGTGTACTTCACAAATTATCCGTGGTAAACTACTTAAGACCAAACGAGTGCACTATAAAAAATGAATAACTCCATCAAGTGCTAACATTAATAAGATAACATTAGCATAACAAAATTGCAAGGAATTATTTTAGATAGTATGTCATATTAACAGAAGCTCTTATATTAATTGTTCCTGCTTCAATAACATCTAATGCCGCCGATTCTGCGCCTGCACCATCACTACTTATTTTAGCCATCATAGTATTATAATATCTTG
>CAKUXO010000039.1 GCA_934700385.1 uncultured Candidatus Melainabacteria bacterium | reverse complement strand
CTTTTTCTTTTTGCGTTGGCGATTGAACAAAAAGAAAAAGTGAACAAAAACTTTAGTTTTTTATAGATAATTTTAATAGCTTTCATAGATAAAATATAATTATTTTGACTTAGGTGAAAACCCTTGATTTTAGGGATAAAAAAATATGATAAAATAAAACCTATTTTACCCCCCTCTTTTATTTTTCTCTCTTTAGTTGTAAAATTCTTTTATGAATAACAATGAAGATAAAATATTATTTGACCCTGGGTATGCGCCTATTGTAATGAATGCCCTTGGGCAAGTTGGCTATAACTATTATGTTTTTTGCGCCATTCCTGATGTAAAATTAAAACGTTTAAATTTTAAAACAATGCTTGAAAAATTTGAGCGCTTTTTAAAAACAAATGTTGCTTTTTATTTAGGTTGCTTGATGTGGGCAAGTTATATTAAGCAATTTGAAAACAAAGAATTGGTTGGTAATCAGCTTTTAGGCGAAGAATGCGAAGAAAAAGAATATACTGATGAAATTAATTTTTTGATTGATTTTGTTCAAAATAGATTGCCAAGAGATGTTAAATATTATCAAAGCAAGATTTACCCTGTAAATGAAAAATATTTAAAAATTCTTGAAACATATAAAAACTTTTTAATTATTAACAAAGGTTTTGTTGCCTGTTCTAACACAAATCAAATTATTTTACCTGACAATCTTAAAAAATTAGAGGCTACTACCTTAGAATTAATCAATTCTAAAATTCAAAATGCAATTAAAGAAAAAAATGTTGATATATTATTAGAAGATTTTGATTTAATTTTTTAAATTTGTTTATATATTTTGATTATTTTATGAAATAGTTTTTAAAATGTGGTAAAATATATATATGAACAAACAATTTAGACAAGAATTTTCCATTAAATCTATCCCGACAGATGAAACAATGTTGCTTGAAAATACGCTTAATGCTATGTCAAGCTCTGGTTGGGAATTGTATTCAATTTATGAGGCAGAACAAAACTCAAAAATTGTTTACAACTGCATTTTTGTAAAAGAAGTTGAAAACACTAATCTTGAAAATGATGATGATATTTCAAACTTCCGCTCTGCGGTTGAAAAAATGATGTATTCAAAAGAAGAACCCTATGAATTATGTTTAAACCTGCAAAGAAAAATTCGAGAAAAGAAAGATAAAATTGAAAAAATTAAACAATTTCTTGAAGCCTCAAAAGATTCTGAAAGAGAATTGTTAAACGAAGAAATTAAAAAAGATATTGATGAATTAAATGACCTTAAAAGAGATTTAAAAGAAGTTTTAATCCCCTCTAAAATGACTAATTTTTTAGGTGAAGAAAGGCTTTCAATTAATCTTTCTTCTGAAATTTATCCTATTTGTGATATTAAAGAAGAAAGAAATTTATTATCTGAAGTGGTTAAAGTAAGGCAAACTTTAACAAAAGAATTAGGCTACATTCTTCCCAAGGTTCAATTCATTGAAAATACTTCCTTAGATGAATTTGAATTTACAATTAATATCCACGGCGTAAGCGTTGTTAGCGCTAAGGCTTACCCTAATCATCTTGCATTTTTTGAAGATGAATTAACAATGGATAAAATGCCAAAAAATTCCTATAAAACAAAAGATCCAATGACAAAAAGAAAATTAATCTGGATTGAAAAACAAGAATGTGAAAATTTTTGGGTTGAAGGAATTGAACCTGTTTCATATATAGCTAATTATTTAAGCTATTATTCAATTTTCCACATTGATGAAATTTTTGATTACAATGACTTAAATCGCTATATTGATTTTGTTTCTAACCAAAATTCACTTTTGGTTGACACTATTTTAGGTGATTATATCAGCGTTTCAGAACTTAAATGCTTGCTTTGTCAATTAATTCGTGAAAAAGTTAGCATTAAAGATATCGTCTATATTTTTGAAAAATTGAATGATTTTTCAGACGATCCAAATAAATCTGATTTATTAGATAGATTAAGAATGGCGCTAAGTCGTCAAATTTGTGAAAATATTTCAAATAAAGACAAAGAAATTTTTGCTTATGAATTAGATGATGAAACTATAAGAATTCTTGAAAAACAAATGCAGCCTGAAGATGGCGCTATAAAAATCGATCTTTCTAAGTTTTCAAAATTTAAGAAAATCTTAAAAGAAACAAAAGATGAGCTTTTTGAAAAAAATGCCGTTTTATTAGTTTCACAACAATACAGACAAATTATATTTGTTTTGGTTTCGCAACTATTCTTTGATATTCCTGTAATTTGTCCTGAAGAGGTTGCGCTTGATTGTAAACTTAATATTTTAGGTAAAATTTAACCTTTTGTTAAAATTTGTAAACTTTTCTTTTAAATTAGCAATTTGAATTCTCTTAAATACTTTATATATGTATAGAGTTTAAATAGTTAATTGAGAGAAAAGCGATGACAGAAGTAGAATTAAACGCATTATTTAACATTTCACCTGAAAGAGTACATAATGTTTATGCTACCAACACTTTGAAAAATGTACAAGAAATTCAAAGAATTGTAAAAGTTTTCAAAACTGCTCAAGAACAAAAAGAAACAAGAAGCATTTCAGCTCGTGGCTTAGCTGCTTTTAGAGCTATGCTTGTAAGCAATAATTAATTTTTTAGAAGAGAATAAGGCGGAATTTTATATTAAGGTTGCAAAATGCGCTCTAGGTGAGGCAAGGTGCAACCTTTAATAGTATATTTATTTCTTCTTTAAAATAATAATAAATTTATCAATTAATTCAGATAGCATTAAAGAAACTTTGCGATAGTCAAGAATGGTGAAATCAATTGTTTCTGTTTCAAATAGTTTCTTTTGGTCGTTATCCATAATGGTTAATCTGGTTAAAACGTGTTCAATGCCGTTATATTCTAGTGCCATTGAAGCGCTAACATCTCCTCTTGATACGCTGAAAAGAGATTTTGTACCAGTGTAGCAATTAATTGCAAAGTCTTGTTTTTTAATTTTCAAGATGTTTTCAAACTTTTTAAATACAGGTTCAATAACAACTTTTAATTTTCTTTGATATGCTTGGTTAAATAATTTAATGCTATTTTTATCAAAAACAGATTGAGCCTCGGGTGCTCTTTTTTCTTGCTTTTTAGCAGGTTTTTCATTTTGTTCGATGATATCTTCTTCAACAATTGGGCTAATATTAAGCGCAGGTTTTTTATCTTCTGTATAAAAATCAGAAGCAACAATTAAAGAATTTGTGTTTTCACCGGCTTTATTTAATGCTGCGTCAAGAGCTTCTTTAATATCTTCAAAACTTTGGTTTTGAACTTCAACAACTCCTGCGTTTGCGCCACAATCAATTCCAAGGTTTGTGTTAATTCTTTCAAAAACGCTGTAAGCGCCATTTAGCTTTGTTTTTTGAAGATAAATATAGAATTGGTCAACATCTTTAATTATAATTGAATCGTTTAATCTGATTGATTTTTTAATTATTTCAATGAATTCTTTAGGATTTTTATAATTAGGATATTTTTTATCAGGCGAAATCAAAAGAATACAAGCTCTTTGAGAGTATTTTTTTGATTGAGCAATTTCACTTTTTAAGAAATCATCACAATATTTTTGAGTATAAACTCCTGTATCTTGTTGAACAATTCCTAGAGTTGTTAAGAAATTTGTTTTAGATTCAAGGTTTAAATTTAATTCATTTTTTTGTAAACACCAAATAACCCTGATTAAAAGTTCATAATCAATTATCGGCATAAATAAAATGTCTGTAACGCCATTATCAAATGCTTCAATAACAACTTCTCTTGAACAATTTTCATTAATTAAAAGGATTGGCAGGTTTTTATATAGTTCTTGTTGTTTAATTTTTTTGATTAGATTAATGCTATTAACATCGTTGTTATTACAATGAAGAATTAAAGCGTTTGGGCATAAGCTATCAAAAACATTTTGCGCTTCTTCAATTGAGCAAGATTTTATTTTATCTAAATTTCTTAAAAGAACAAGTTTTTGAGAAATTTGATTAATTAATTCTTGTCTATTACTAACTATTACAACGGTATTTAAATCAGCCATTGATTAAACCTACTCCCAATTAATACTTTTTCTATTACTACAATAGCGCAAAAAAATAATTTTGTAAAAGAATTTATAAAATTGAAACAAATTAACCTTTAACAGCACCTTCGGTTGAACCTTGAATGAAATATTTTTGTAGAGCTAAAAAGAAGATAATTATAGGCAATATTGAAATAATTGAGCCTGCGGCAACAAGCCTATAATTAGCTGAAAATGCGCTTGAAAGGTTATTAATTCCAACAGGCAGGGTATAAAGATTTTCATTTGTTAAAACAATGCTTGGCCATAAAAATTCACCCCAAGAACCGATGAAAGTGAAAATGGCTAAAAGCGCAACAGATGGTTTAATCATAGGTAATAAAATTTTATAAAAAATTTGAAAAGAATTACATCCATCTATAACGGCACTTTCTTCAATTTCTTTTGGAATAGTTAAAAATGCTTGTCTTAAAAGGAAAATTCCAAAAGCATTTACTGCAAAAGGTAAAATTAAACCTAAATATCCAAAAAGAGTTGAATAACTGTCAACTAATCTTAATTTTAAAGTAATTATATAAATTGGTAGCATTATAGTTTGAAAAGGCACCATTATTGTTGATAAAACAAGAAAAAACATTATCTTTTTACCCTTAAATTCCATTCTTGCTAAAGGATATGCTGCTAGGGCTGATAAAATAACATTTAAAACAACAGTGGAAGCTGCAACAATAAAGCTATTTATAACATATTTTACAATTGGAACAAGTTTTAAAACTTCAAAAAAGTTTTCTAATGTTGGATTTTTAGGTAAAAAAACAGGTGGGTAAGAAAAAATATTCTCCATTCTTCCTTTTAGGGCGGTTGATAAAAGCCACAAAAAAGGAATTAAAGAAAGAACACATATTATAATTAAAATAAGATGGATAAATACATTCTTTGGTTTTATGTTTTTTAGGTTGAAATTTTTTAATTTTGAAATCATATTTTATATTTATCCTTTTCAAAAACAAAAATATTTAAAATTGAAAATATCATAACTATAAATAATAATATAACAGCGCCTGCTGAAGCTAAGCCAAGGTCAAGGTTTTCAAAGGCTTTTTCATAGATATAATAAACAATTGTTTTAGTAGAATTAAGTGGCCCGCCTTTTGTCATAACATAAATTTCAACAAAAACCTTAAGGGCTGAAATTGAACTTATTGTGCTAACAAGGGCTATAATTGGCATTATATGAGGAATTGTTACAAGAAGATGTTTTCTAAAACCAACTGCGCCATCTACTTCTGCTGCTTCATAAAGTTCTTTTGGAACACTCATTAAGGCGCTTAAATAAATCATCATATAATAACCAACACCTTTAAAAATGGTTACTAGTGCAACTGAAATCATTGCATATTTTGGATCAGATAACCAGCCGATTGGCGCTATGTTAAATTTTTCAAGGAAAAAGTTTAAAAGCCCCATTGGTGCATAAAGCCATTTAAAGGCAATTGTCACAACGACAATTGAAATAATAACAGGTAGATAAATAATTACTTTATAAATGTTTTTACAAGCAATTTTTTGATTAATTAAAATTGCAAGAAATAAAGGAAAAATCACCAAAAAAGGTACACATAACAATAAAAAATAAAAAGTGTTTAATATTGTTTTAATAAAAATCGGAGATTTAATAAGTTCAAAATAATTTTGCAAAAAAACAAAATTAGGGTGATAGATATCTTTTGAATAATCAAAAAAACTTAAATAAATCGTTTGGAAAAAAGGAATAAAAAAGAATATTAGAAGAATTATACCAGCAGGTAAAAGAAAAAAATATGCACTAATTGTCTTTTTTAAATCCATAAGTAAATACTATATTATTTTATATAAAAATTCAACAATATAGTTTAGTTAATATTAAAAACATTGATGATAAAATTAAATTAAAAGAGGTAAGAATTGTTTTTAGCTAGAATATTAACAATATTATTTATGTTTTTGTTTTTATCAAGAAGTGCTTTTTGTGCTCCTTTATATAAAGTTGAAGACTTAATTCTTGATAATTCCGATAGAATGGTTTTAATTCAAGGTAAGGGTTCATTTAAAACAGAAAATAAAAACATAATTTATGCCCCTATTCCAAATCAAAATGTTAACAATTCAATTAATTTAATTAGTAATATTAATGCTTTTACAATTACTTCTCCAACAAGATATGTTATAGATATTCCAAGCGCTAAGTTAGATGGAAGTTCTAGGGTATATACGATTAAAAATTCTTCTAAAATATCTAAAATTGAGCTAAATCAAATTTCATCTGAAGTGGTTAGAGTTTCTTTTTATTTAATTAAAAGCTCTGATTTATCTAAATTTAAAACATATACTGATGGCACAAACATCATTGTTAAATATGAAAATCAAATAATAGATAATTCACTTCAATATAAATTTTATACCCTTCAAGGAGATATGGATAAAACAATTAAAGCGCAAAATGTTTCAGCTACTTTAAGTTATAATAACAACAATGAAACGCTTGATTTAACTCCAAGACTTCAAACAAAATATTATTTAAGTAATGTTGGGCAAACTTCTCAAGGGCTTATTTTAAGAGGGCTTGGGGCGATATCTTTACAAAAAACAATTTATAATTCTGATAATACAAAAGCAGAAGTAATTATAGATAATGCTAATATTGCTTCTAAATTAGAAAATAAAACGTATAATGTTCCATCTAAAACAAAAACAACCTTAACCTTAGAAAAAGTTAACGATAGAAAAATTAAACTAACTTTACTAGGGCAAAGTTTGAAAGATTATCGCTTTGTTATTTCTCCGGATGGACAAAGCATTTTTGTTTCTCATAGAACAAATGTTGTGAACACTAATTTTTCTTCTTATTTATCTAAAGTAAAAAGTTATAGCCTAACTAAAAATGCTAACGGCTATTCTATTTTTGATATTATTTTTGAAAGCCCTGTTACTTATGATGTTTTTGAATTAAACAACAGTCTTTATATAGATATAAATAATCTTGAAGATTATAATATCCTTGAATTTCAAAAGGCAATAAAAGCGTCTGATTTAAAAATTCAGGTTTTAAAAATATCAAAAGATAAAACTCGCTTTATTATTCCTATGGAAAATTTGAATTTTTCTTATGGAAATATTGAAAGTAACTTAAAATCTTTGAAATTATGTTTTAAAGATAAGCCAAAACCTGTTATTGCTTCAAATAATCAAAATAATTACACACCCCTTCCAAAAGATGAAATCGTTATTAAACCGACAAACAAAGTTGCACCAAATGATAAAACTACATCTAAAAAAGAAGATACGAAAAATATTAATGTTATATATGTTCCAAAAGAAAGCGAATTAAAGGTTGAAAAACCTAAAAAGAAAAAAGAAACTCCTTCAATTAGCTCTATGAAAAAAGTTGTTTTAGACCCTGGGCATGGTGGGTCTGATAGTGGTGCTATCGGTGGCGGTTTGGTTTATGAGAAAAATCTTAATCTTGCAGTTGCAAAATTAATTCAAGAGAAACTTCAAAAGAAAAATGTTTATGTTTATATGACAAGAAGTAAGGACGAAACCTTAACATTAGAACAAAGAGTTAATTATTCTAATGATATTAGCCCTGATATTTATGTAAGTATTCACGCTAATTCAACTTTGCAAGAAGTTTCTTATGGCTTAGAAACGCATTATTTTAAAGATGATAGCTTAGAATTAGCTAAAACAATCCATAGTTCTTTTGCTTCTTCAAAAAATCTTGAAAAATGGGAAACAAAAGATAGAGGGGTGATAAAATCTCGTTTTTATGTTATAAATCATACAGAAGCACCAAGCGTTTTAATTGAAATCGGTTTTATTTCAAATTTAGCTGAAAGAACGAAGCTTCAACAAAAAGCAAGACAAGAAGAAATAGCTGATTCTATTGTTAAGGGTATTTTGGAGTATTTAAAAGTTAAATGAAAAAAGAATATATAGGGGTTTTAGATAGTGGCGTCGGGGGTTTAAGTGTTTTATCTGAATTAGTTAAAGCATTACCTGAAAAAAATTATTTATATTTTGGCGACACAAAAAATATGCCTTATGGCACAAAAACTCCGGAAGAAATTTTAAATTATACAAAACAAATCCTTAACTTTTTTATTGAAAAAGGGGTTAAAACGGTTGTTTTTGCTTGTAATACAACTTCTGCGGTGGCTTATGATGAATTAGAAAAAATCTTCAAAAATGAGCTTAAAATTTTTCCTTTAATTCAAACAGTGGCAAAAAGTGCTGTTGAAAATTTGGATGACGGAGATAATTTAGCGATTTTGGCTACAAAAGCAACAATTAATTCAAGAAAATATAATCAAGAAATTGCAAAAATTAATCCTAAAATTAACGTTTATGGTTTTGATTGCACGGGTTTTGTTGAAATCGTTGAAAATAGGCTTTATGAAGATAAAAAATCTCTTGAATTAATTAAAGAAAAAATTGAAGAAGTAAAAAAAACAAACGCAAAAAGGGTTGTTTTAGGTTGCACGCATTACCCTTATTTAATCGACATTTTTAGAAAATATTTTGATGTAGATTATTTTAATCCTGCAAAATGTCTTTCTCAAATTATTAAAAATTATTTTAATAATAATGATGAAAAATCAATTGGTAAAGTTGAATTTTTTGTTTCAAGTAATCCATCTGAATTTCAAAAAAGCGCAAAGACTTTCTTTGACGTTGAAAAAGTTGAATTAATCAATCTTTAATAAATACATTTTCTTTCCTATTTTATTTGACAAAAGCTTTCGATATTGATATTCTGTTGATGAATAACATGAGAAAATAGTATTTAGGAATTAAAAATAACATGAAACTGATTAGCGCATTGTTTTGCGGTAGTTCACGTATGGATGAACCCAAGAGGGAAAAGTCTTCAAAAAGACGTGGCTTTTCATTGGTCGAATTAATAATATTTTTAACTGTAATGAGCGTAATTACAGCCGCTTTCATCCCTGCAATTTCTCGTAAATTGCAAATCATGACAGCTGCAGTCGTGGGCTCTATGGCAGGTGATTATGAAGACGGTGGCGACGGCAGCGGTGGAGAAGATGGCGATGGAAGCGGCAGTGAATCTGGTTCACTTCCTTCATCAATTAATTCTCAAGCCGATTGTAATAAAATTGCCTCTGGATTGTTATTTATCCCTGCAGCTAAAAATGGTGAAGGTGGTAAAAACATCTGTGTAACTAAGTTTAATGCAGGTGATGAATACATGGGCGGCCCTCCGCTACCTGAAACTGTTAAAGTTGTAAAACCTGGGCAAAATTGTGGCGGAAGTGAAGATTTTTCATCAAAATGCTGTTGGCTTGGTAATGGCGAAAACGTTACTGCAAGCGATTGTAGCGCAAAAGGTAATGGAGATAGTACATATTCCGGTTGTTTTAGAACAGTTTGTAACTGGGAAGGTGCTAATGAAGCCTGTGCTTCTTATGGCCCAAAAGGAACCACTGGTAAATGGCGCTTGCCTAAACGTTCAGAACTACTTGGCTGGCAAACTAATGGTATTAATAATGTAACTAATTCAAGTATGGCAGTAGCTGGTATCGCAAAATGGCTTGGAACAAATGGTTTACAATTCTGCGATAAAAATTCTGATTCTTATGGCTCTGTTAAATGTAACGATAATTCGGGTAAATGCCCTGGGTCAAGATATGGCAACTGTGAAATAACATATTTTTGGTCTCAAGATGTTTATCCACATGATACTTCTTTAGTATATTTCTTCTATCTTGATAATGGAAACTTGCAAGGTTATCTTCAAAGGAAAAAATCTTATGCTCATTCTGTTCGTTGTGTAATAGATAGCATGATTACAAAAGAACAAGAAAAAATTGAAGAAGATACAAATGAATATAAAGAAGAAATTCCTTATAGTCAAAAAGATTGCGATCCATATAACGCTTTATTTATCCCCGCAGAAGCTAATGGAGCATACGGTAAAAATCTTTGCGTAACTAAATATAACGCTGGGGACACTAATGGACTTGAAAAAGGTGTTCCAACTATTCCTTTGTCAATTAAAATCCCACAAACGGCTACAGCCTATGGACGAAAAAATGTTTGCACTGGTGGTTGCTGTTGGGTGGGTAATGGTGAATACTATACTGCCGG
>CAKUXO010000038.1 GCA_934700385.1 uncultured Candidatus Melainabacteria bacterium | reverse complement strand
TCATAGTAAGCCCCAGGGCAAGCGCTGTAGTTAGGCTCACAAAGAACTGACCCATAACCGGAATTGTAGTCACACAGCTCTAAACCATTTTTTCCTTTATTAACTTGTATTGTTGAAAGGTTGCTACCCCAAGCAGAAAGCTCTGATTGAGTGGGTAAACGCCATTTGCCTTTTGTGCCAGAGCCATCTGGTTCATAAGCTTTACACGCTGCTTTTGCTGCTGCCCAAGTACAAACTGTTCTTTTACAACCTGAATATGTACTATTGCCGTTTCCGCTAGAGCCACAAGAACCAGAAGTTGTACCAACATTGTTACCTAGCCAACAACATTTACTTGAATAATCGGAACTTGAGCCACAATATGAATTAGCGTTAACAACTGTGATACCAGCTTCAGATTTAATTTTACTTAAATCGGGTCCACCAACATAACTATCCCCAACGTTTGCTTTTGTAGCGCAAACAGCTTTACCAGCGTTTTTTGAACTTGGGATAAATAAAAGGTTTGAAGCAATATTATCACAATCTGATTGACTTGTGGGGGCGCCACCTCCAACTTGGGTAAAGGCAGCTTGTCCACCACCACCGCCACCACCAGTGATATAAGCAATTTCAACATATTTAGTGTTAATATCAATTAAAATTGATTTTGTTCCTGATGTTGTTAAACTTTGTCCATAAGAAGATGACGGTGCGTAGATATTAGCACCTGCACCTCCACCACCGGCAGATTGAATTAAGGCATTAATTGAAGTAACACCAGCCGGAACTTTATAAGTACATTGTCTGCTGTTTTGAATTTCTGTATCTGTTGTTGTAAAGTCACTTGTACAATCTCTTGCAGGGTCAAAATCTGCAACTTTATAATTTGCAGATGGATTAATCGGATTTGTTCCGCCGCTGCCATCGCCACTTCCAGCTACACCTAGGGATGAAAGGGTGATTTTTTTAGTTATAACAGGGACAAATGCCGCTGTTATTAAAGAGATGATAATTATAGCTATTAAAAGCTCAATTAAAGAAAACCCGTTTTTTACAAACGGGTATGAAATAGTATTGTTACGACATCTTCTAAACGATTTGTTTAGAAAACCGAGAAAACTCATACCAGTCTTTTTCATAAACTGTTATTCTTTCTATAATGTTATTTTTGTGCAAGGTTAATTTAACATATTTTTTTATTACATGCAATAAGTTATTTATAGTAATTTAATATTTGTTTAAAGTTTTTCGTGCTAGAATAATAAAAGTAGAGGTATTATGAAACAAAATTCAGAAAAAAAAGTTGCAGCAAGGCTTTCAATTGCTTCAAACTGCTTAATTATTATTTTCAAACTTGCAGCAGGGATTGTTTCAGGAAGTATTAGTATAATTTCAGAGGCAATTCATTCAATGAGCGATTTTTTGGCTTCTGTTTTAACATATTTTGCAGTAATGCGCTCATCAGAACCGGCTGATAAAGATCATCCTTTTGGACATGGAAGATATGAAGATATGGCAGGGTTTATTGAAGGAGTGTTAATTATTTTAGCCTCTTTTTATATAATTTGGGAAGCCTGCAAAAAGATAATTGAAAATAGTTCATCTGAATTTGATTCAACCCTTGGGATTGTTGTTATGGCAATTGCGATTGTCTTAAACTTAGTTGTTAGCAGCTATTTACTTTATGTTTCTAAAAAAACAGATTCAACTGCCCTAAAAGCAGACGCAAAGCACCTTAGCACAGATGTTTTATCTTCTTTGGGGGTTTTGATTGGTTTAGTTTTAATTAAAATAACAGAAATTTCTTTATTAGATCCACTTATTGCTATTTTTGTAGCATTAATTATTCTAAAATCTGGTTTTTCTATTACAAAAGAAACCTTAAATAATCTTGTAGATGGAACTTTACCTGATGATGACATTAAAAAAATTGAAGAAATTTTAAAAAATTGTAAAGAAATTAAGGGTTATAAGAATTTTAAAAGCAGAAAAACAGGGCCTAACAGGGATATTGATATAACATTATTGTGTGACGGAGATATGCCATTAAAATCTTGTCATAAAATTTGTGATTCAATCGAAACTAAAATTAAATCTATTTTTCCAAACACCTTAATCACAATTCATTGTGAGCCATTTTTAGAAAAACAACCTACTTTATGTTAAAACGATAATAAATCAAAAGCGCTTTTTAATCCTCTTAAAATAATTTAAAAATTTATTAAGAGGTAAAAAAATGAAAAAAATATTCATCTTAGCTTTGCTATTTGGTTTTTTAAATGTTAATTTTTCTTATTGTGCCATTGTGGGAAAAATTAACCACGACGATATAAATTATAAAAATAAAATCATTGATAAAAAAACTAAAAGACCCCTAGACAAGGCAAAAATCACAATTCCAGAAATGAATTATACAACATATTCTGATGAAAACGGTTTGTTTAAATTAAACATTGATTTAAGTAAGCAAACTGTGCTTTTTGTTGAAAAAGAAGGGTATAAAGTTTTTTCTTTAACGGTTGATAATAATGTAATTAAAAACCCTTTAAGACTAGGGATTGAAGAATCAAGCCCTTATGATCTACAAATTTCAAAAGATATAATTCATCTTGGAGATAATTTATTTTCTTCAAATTCCGCTAATAGTAGTGAATTTAGAACAAATGCCAATGGACATTTTTTATCTCAAACCTTTAAGGCGCCAAGTGTTGGTTCAAAAGAAGAAGTTGTTATCAAAATCGGAACAATCATCGGACTTGACACTAAAAAGGCAAAAACCTTAGGACAAAATAGAATAGCACAGGTTTATTCAAGCCCAACTGAGGTTTTTGTTAATGGTAAAAAAATTGCAAACATTGAACTTAATGGAGATAACATAGAAATTCCTATTCCAAAAAACATTCTTAAAAGTGAAAATGAGCTTGTTATTAAAACAGGTAAAAATTTATTTCAACATGAATATGTTGACTATGATGACATTGAGCTTGCTAATTTAAGAATTGAAACAAGAAAGAAAGATTTTTATGCAAGTTTTAAATAAACCAAAAAATGACGATTTTGAAATTTTATAGTATAATCGTTTTATGATTAAACCTAGAAAAACAATTGAAAACATAACCCCATATCAAACAGATAAATATTACTACGATTGGCGTTTAAAACTTGATTCAAATGAAAATATTTATGGCGCAAGCCCTTGTGTAATAAGCGCTATTAAAAATTTTGATGAAAAAGAAATTTCACTTTATCCTTGTTATGGAAAACTTCTTGATAAATTAGCACAAAAACATTTTTTAGAAGATGAAAACATCCTTTTAACTAATGGCTGCGATGAAGCCTTAAATATTATTATTAACACATATATTGAGCCCGATGACGAATTTTTATCTTTTAATCCATCTTTTTCAATGCCTGCGCTTTATACAAAAATTATGGGCGGAGTTGTTAAACACATTGATTATGATGAAAAATTTGTTTTTAACTATGAAAAAGTTTTAAATTCTAAAACAGATAAAACAAAAATTTTCTATCTTGCAACTCCAAATAATCCAACAGGAGAACTCACAAAGGCTTCCATTCTTGAAATTTTATTAAAACAAATGAAAGATGTTCTTTTTATTGTTGATTGTACGTATATTAATTTTGCGCAAGATGTTGCTTTTCAAGATTATCTTGATTTAATTAAAACTTATAAAAACCTTGTTGTTGTGAAATCTTTTTCTAAAGACTTCGCTCTTGCAGGGTTAAGGCTTGGTTTTATAGCGGCAGACAAAGAAATTATATCTAACTTAAAAAAAGTTTCTTCGCCATATAATGTTAATGCTATTGCACTTCATTGTGCGCTTAGCGTTTTAAATGACGATAAATTTGAACAGGTTAAAGAGCTTAATTTAAAAGCAAAAGAAGCTCTTGAAGAAGAACTTAAAAAAGCAGGATATCATCCATATCCATCTCAAGCTAATTTTATTTTATGTGATTTTTATAATCACACCGATTTTTATTATGAAAAATTGAAGAAAAATGGCGTTATTGTAAGAAATTTTCCTAAAAATTCACCAATATCAACTTGCCTTAGAATAACTGTTCCGACTATGGGCGGGGTTAAATTTATTGCAGAACTTTTAAAGAAAAAAGATGTTTTAATTTTTGATATGGATGGGGTTATTTTTGATGTAAATAATTCTTACATGGAAGCAATTGCGCAAACTTACAAGCATTTTAGTGCTAAAGATATTTCAAAAGAAAAAATCCTTGAAGTTAAAAACCTTGGGGGAATGAATTGCGATTGGGACGCTACTCAAAAATTACTTTCAAATGACGGTTTCAACATTGAAATTGAAGAAGTTATTAAAGTTTTTCAAGATTTATTTTTCAATCCGCAAGACAAAACAAAAACTCATTTAATTGATAAAGAAGAACTTTTGATTTCAAAAGAAACGTTTGAAAAATTATCTAAAAGATATGATATGGTTATTTTTTCAGGAAGATTGAAAGAAGAAGCGCTTTACTCACTGAAAAAATATGACATTGATAAATATTTTTATTTTTATGTAACAAGTGATGACCTTGCAAAACATCAGCTAAAACCACATCCTTTAGGAGTTTTAAACATTTTAAAACATTGTCCTAATTTAAGCGTTAAATACATTGGCGACAGTGTTGATGACATAATTGCAGGTAATTCTGCTGAAGTTACTACTATTGGGGTAATTTCACCCGAGGCCGATTTTAATGTTATGGTTAATAATTTCAGACACTTAAGAGCGAATTATATTTTAGATGACATTAAAAAACTTGAATATTTTTTAGAGGACATAGAAAAAGAAAATGCAAAGAATATCTGAAATTTCAAGAGCTACAAATGAAACAAATATCGAGCTTAAAGTTAATCTTGATGGCACAGGAAAATATGAAATTAAAACCCCTTGCCGCTTTTTTAACCACATGTTAGAGCAATTAAGCGCTCATTCAAACATTGATATTTTTCTTGAAGCAAAAGCGCTTGATGGCAATTTTCATCATTTAATTGAAGATTGCGCAATTTCTCTTGGCTTAGCTTTAAAAGACGCTCTAAAAGATAAAAAAGGAATAAAACGTTATCAAGATATTATTTTGCCTATGGATGACGCTTTAATTCTTTGTGCGCTTGATATTTCACAAAGACCATATTTCAAATTAACGGCGGATTTAAAAGATGAAAAAACAGACGATTTTGAAACTGTTTTATTTGAACATTTCTTTTATAGCTTGAGTTATAATATGGGTTTATGTTTGCATATTAAAATGCTTGATGGTTATGATACTCACCACATTATAGAAGCTTCTTTTAAAGCGTTTGCAAGGTGTTTAAAAGAAGCCACTAAAATCGTTTGCGATAAAATTCCATCCACAAAAGGGGTTCTTTAAAAAAATACTTGAATTTATTTTTATTTATGAGAGAATAGTTTTACAACGGCTTTAATGCCTATATGGCTGGGTAGCTCACCGAGTGACGAAGTTGCGAGCTAGATAACCTAGAGCGTAATGCGAGAGCCAGCCACAAAGAAAATTTAATAGCCTATATGGCTGGGTAGCTCAGCTGGCTAGAGCGTACGGCTCATACCCGTGAGGTCGAGAGTTCGAGTCTCTCCCCAGCTAATAAAAAGAATCCACACTCGTGGGTTCTTTTTTTTATGCAAAAAACCAATCGTGTGAGTTTAAGATTTTAACATCAAAGCTTTATTTTCAAAGTATAATATTCCTATGAAAATAAAGCTTAATTTCAAAGGTGAAATATTAATTCAAGCAGCGCTTGTTGGGCTTGTTGCTGGTTTTTTTGTTGTATTATTTAAAATTTCAATTACCAATTTATTTAACTCAATTCAATTTAATATAAAAGAAAAAATATTTTTACTTCCTGTTATTTGTGCTCTTGGAGGTTTAATTTCAGGATATTTAGTCGATAAATTTGCGCCTGAAACGAAAGGAAGTGGAATACCATACGTTAAAGCAACGCTTGCGCACTTAGGAAATTTAACAAGGGTAAGAAGTATTTTTGTAAAATTTTTTGGAGGCATAGCCTCAATCGGATGTGGAATGTCTTTAGGCAGAGAAGGTCCAAGCGTTCAACTTGGTGCAGGGGCAGGCGCTTTAATCGGAAAAATATTCAAATTAAACGGCTCAAATAAAGATAAATTAATTTCAGCAGGTGCAGGAAGTGCAATTGCTGCCACTTTTAATGCACCAATTGCCGGTTGTATTTTTGTATTAGAAGAATTATTACAAAAATTCAATTCTTCAACTTTATTTCCTGTTTTAATTGCAACCGTTTGCGCCTGTGCAATTGCAAGAAATATCCTTGGAAACGATGTTTCTTTTTTAATTCCAAACATTGAAAACGATTTTAAAATAAACTTTTTAGTCTGCATTATGACGGGAATTTTTTGTGGAATATTAGGAGTTTTGTTTTCAAAATTAATCCATTTCAACAACTATCTATTTTCAAAAATTAAAATAAAATCATATTTCAAACCAGCCATTTGTGGCTTTATAGTAGGCTTGGTCGGAATATTTTTGCCATTAATTATGGGAAGTGGAAACACTGGAGTTAATGTTTTACTTCAAGGAAAATTAGGAATTGTTTTAATTATTTTAATTTTCATTTTTAAATTTTTAATAACTCCTCTTTGCTTTGGTTCTGGCGCAGTCGGAGGGATTTTTCTGCCTACTTTAATGTTAGGGGCATATTTAGGATATATTATAGGCTATTTTTCCACTCAATTTGGTTTTGATGTAAATTTAACAGCAGCAAGTTTAATTGGAATGGCAGGCTTTTTATCTTCAGTTGCGAGAACGCCAATTTGCGCTACTGTTATGGTTTTTGAAATGACAGGAAGATACGATTTAATTTTATATATTATGTTAGTGTGTGCAATAAGCGACATTGTTGCGCAAAATCTTAACCATATTTCAATTTATTCAGAATTAATTTTAAAACAAATAAAAAATTCGCCGGAAATAAAAATTTTAAAAACAAAACACGTAAAAGACATTTTTCAAAAGGAAGTTTTTACGCTTGATTATGACCTTTCTTTAGATTTAGCGCAAAAAACAATACAAAACATTAACCATAATCTGTTTCCCGTAAAAAACAACGAAAACAAGGCATTAGGAACGATTACAAAAAGCGCTATCGAAGATAGTTTAATTAATTCAAATAATAAAAACTTGAAAGTAATAGATATTATGAATACAAATATTTTGAAAGTGTATCAAGAGCTTGATTTATATTCTCTTTTGTTAAAATTCCATTTTAATGAACAAAACAAAGCCATTGTTTTAAATTCTAAAGATGAAATAATCGGCATAGTTACAAGATATGATATTCAAAAAATATTGTAAATATTAATTAATTTCATTTGACATAGAAACCCTGTTTTTTTATAATCTGTTTTTATGTTGTAATAAATAACTTCCTGAAAAGAGGGTTTAAAATGAAAAAAATATTTGTATCGTTACTTATTTTATCCTTTTTTATTACTCCAACACCTTTATTTTCTGCCGAGCTTGACCAAAATATAAACGAACAAGCTGTTGTTTTATCTAATTTCAAATTAAAAAAAGAGCTTAAAGAAGCTATTGAAGAAATTTATGGCAAAGAAAATACACAAGAAATTTATGATAATGTTTTACTTCATGCTAAAACTGCAATTGAAAATCGCCCGCAAGAGCTTTTAGAACAAGATGAAACACGCCCGAGTGAATGGTATAAAAATGAAATAATTTATATGTTTTATGTTGATCAATTTGGAGTTGTTTCAGACGAAAAAAAGAACACCTTTAAAGACATAACAAAAATGCTTGATTATCTTGAAGATTTAGGGGTTACAACCCTTTATATTCTTCCTTTTGCAGATAGCCCAATGAAAGACGCAGGTTTTGACGTTAAAAACCCAAGAAACGTTAGAAAAGACCTTGGGGGAATGGTTGAATTTCAAAGTTTCATTAAACAAGCCAAAAAAAGAAATTTTAAAATTAAGGCAGATTTAGTTTTAAACCACATTTCAGATACCCACGAATGGTTTAAAAAGCTTGAAAATGGAGATGAGAGCGTTTTAAATTATTTTATTTATAAAGACAAAATGCCTGAATATAAGAAATATGTTGATGAAAACCTTGGAACAGTTGTTGAATATAAAGAAGATGACGGCACAATTTCTAAAAGAAGATTAATTTTCCCTGAAAACACTGAAAATAACTATAGAAAAGTTACGGTGAATAATAAAGATTATTATCTTTATCACACTTTTTATCCCTTTCAATTAGATATAAATTGGGAAAATCCGGAAGTTTTATATTATGAACTTGATACAATTTCAAAATGGGCAAACCTTGGAGTAGATATTTTTAGAATGGATGCAATTCCTTATCTTTCAAAAGAAAAAGGAACAAACGCAGAAAATCGCCCTAAAACTCATAGCATTGTTAAACTTGTAAGCAGCTATATTCAGCTAAGCGCCCCCTCAAGCGTTATTCAAGTTGAAGCGTGCCAACCGCCTAAAGATATTTTACAATATTTTGGAAAAGATAGAGAACTTGAACTTACCTTAAAAACAAAAGATGGTATTACAAAAAGACCACTTAAAAGAACAAACCAAGCACAAATTGCATATCATTTTCCTTATATGAACGCTCTTTGGGCAACTTTAATTACTCAAGATAAAAAATATTTTATAGAAACATATAAAAATACTCCACAAATTCCTAAAACTGCCGCTTGGGGAATTTTCTTAAGAGTTCATGATGAATTGACTCTTGAAATGGTTAGCCCTGAAATAAGAAAAATAATTTTTGATGATTTAATTTCTAAAGGCGCAAGTTTTAGAAATGGCTTTGGGGTTTCTGGTCGCCTTGCTAATTTTTTAGATAAAAATCCAAATAGAATTGAAGAAGCGTTTTCAATTTTACTTTCTCTCCCTGGGGTGCCGATTATTTATTATGGGGATGAATTAGGCGCTACAAACGATTTTCAAAATGCAAAAAAATCAGCTCAATTAAGAAAAGAAGAAACAACTTCAACTTCATCATTGTTATCTTATTTTGATTCAAGAGATATTCACAGAGGAAATATCGCCCAAAAACTTTTCTATGGCTCATCTTTAGGCTATTACAAATTTAATTCAAAAGTTTATAAAAAAGTTAAAAATTTAATTGAATTAAGAAGAAGTTTGCCTGTTATGGCAGATGGAGATTTTGAAATTTTAAAAACCGCTTCAAAAAGCAATTTTAGCTATATTAGAAAAAATAAAACTTCAACAATTCTTGTTATAAATAATCTTTCAAAAGAGAAACTAATAGCGCAAATTAATCTTCCTAAAGATATTATTATTAAAAAGAAAGGCAAAAAAATTACAAGCCTTAAAAACCTTGTAAATAACGATAATATTAAGGTCAATGTTTCTTTGCAAAACAGCGTTATGAATTTAAGATTAGCGCCATATCAAACACTTTGGCTAGAGTTATAGGACAAATTAAAATGGAAAAAACAGTTAAGAAAACAAAAATTTTAAATTATATCAATGTTTTTCGTGGGCTTGCCATTCTTTTAATTATAATGGGGCACACTATGCAATTTGGAGAAGCAAAAAACATTTTTTCAATTATCAATTGCGAGATGATTTGTGGCGGAACGGCGCTTTTTATCTTTATTTCAGGCTTTTTATTCCAACATCTTTCTTATAAATTTGAATATAAAAACTATTTATCTAAAAAATGGCAAAATGTCATTATGCCTTATTTAATAACTTCAATTCCAGGGCTATTTTTTTGTTTATATTGCCCATTAGCTTATAAAAATTCTTTTATGGGATTAAATCCTTTTCTTCAAATCCCTTTACATTTAACAATCGGGAGAGTGCACAACATTCCAACTTGGTTTATTCCAATGATTGTTATATTTTTCATTTTTTCTTGGATATTTTTAAAACTCGAAAATAAAAAAGTTTTATATAAATTTTTACCTTTATTATTTTTAATTACAATTTTTGTTCCTCGTGGAGTTGCTGAATATGAAAGCACTTTAGGCTTATCTTATTCAATGAAATATTTTATTTACGTAAGATATATTTTATTAAACTTTGTTCATTTCTTATCTTTATATATTTTTGGAATGTATTGTTCATCTAAAAAAGAAATAATAGATGTTTTTTATAATAAACGTTTTTTGATTTTTGTTTCAATGGTTTTAGTTGCAAGTTTAGATGTATTTTTACAATTTAAGTTTAATTTTTCTAACTTTACTTGTTCAAAAATATTTTTAACAATGCTTGTTTTGGGATATTTAAAACATTATGATGAATTTATTTTATCCCACAAAAAAACCAATAAAACCTTTGATTTTATTGCTAAATATAGCTTTGGATTATTTTTTATCCATTGGTATTTTTTCTTTTTATATAATCAAATTTTTCACTTGCCAACGGTTATGCCTTTAATTAATGGATATTTTTATACGTTATTTTTAGTTTTAATAAGATTTTTAGTGGTTTCTGCTTCATCTTTTGCTTTCTTATTTTTAGCAAAATTTATCTTACTTAAAATTAACAACAACATAAATACAAGAAAATTTTTAGGAATTTAAAATAATAATAAACCTACCTTATAACTTAAGGTAGGTAAAATTTTAATTACTCTCGCTTCATCCTCTATTAAAATAAAA
>CAKUXO010000037.1 GCA_934700385.1 uncultured Candidatus Melainabacteria bacterium | reverse complement strand
CCATGCACAGCTCTTTCTATATACTCTTGTAAATCTCCCCTAAAACTATGCTCAGTAGTTTTTCCAGTTTTATATTTTTGTATAACGCTGTTAATATACTTCTCAGTCATAAGTTAAGTATAGCATGAATACATTAGTTAGTTGTTATTTCAATATAAATTTATACAAAGCTTGTTGTTTCCCTTTATTACCAACGTATTCAGTTCGTTTAAGCTTCCTTATCATGCCCGTATGAAGTAGTCGTTTTATATACCAGTAGGCTTGCCCAGTCGTTAAACCCAATGTATTTTCCATGAAATTACGAGAAAAGACCTTTTGCTTGTATAAGGCAGGGGTAATATCTGCCGAAGAAGTCCGTCTAACCTTGCTTTCATTTTTCCATACACACTCAAAGTAGGCTCCCGCAACCAAGTAAAATAAAGGCTTTTAGAGATTTCTGAAAGCCTTTTTGAGTGCAAATATATTAACTAAGCAAAAGTTAAATATTTATGTTTTTACTATAAAATAAATTTTCAAAATGCTATAATTGTTAAGGCAAAGCAAAAGGAAAAGTCGTGATAAAAGTTTTATTTGTATGTCTTGGGAATATCTGCAGGTCGCCGATGGGGCAGATTGTTTTAGAAAATATGGTTCAAGAGCTTGGATTGGAAAATATTTTTGAAATAGATTCAGCTGGAACGGAAGGTTTTAATGAAAGTTGCCATGCCGGCATTCATTTTGGCACAAAAGAAGTTTTAAGAAAAAATGGAATACCTTTTAAAGAACACTATTCTCGTAAAATTAAAAAGCAAGATTATGATTATTATGATTATATTTTAGCTATGGACCTAGAAAATATTAACGATATTAAAAACATTATAGGTAAAGATAAAGATAATAAAATCAAAAGGCTTTTAGATTATACTTCAACACCTCGTAACATAAAAGACCCTTGGTATAGCGGCAATTTTGATGAAACTTATGATGATATCACTAAAGGTTGCAGTGCCTTTTTAGAATTTCTTAAAAAGAAACACGATATCTAATCAACCTAAAAAGTATTATTAAGTTTTGTAAAAAAATTTATTTTAAAATATGGCTGATTTAAAGCGCAAAATCATAGTTGTTCCTAGAAGTTTGTAGCAATAATTTTATTATTTAGGTTTTTATATACTATAGGAAAGATTACTACAATCATAAAGGAAAAAATATGCAACAAATTGGAACAGCAAACATTACAAACTCACTTCATCCAAACATAGCAACTCCACATAGCATTTACAATGTAAATGGTCAAACAGTTGCAATTGATAACACAAATTCAAAATTATCACAAAATGCAGATGGTAATTATACATTAATTCAAAATTTATCACCAGAACAACTTGCAGTAATGTATAAATGCCAACCAAATCAAATCGGCTCATTTCAGGCTATTGGCTAATTAATTTAGAGGTCTTATGCAGAATATAAATTTTTCAGATTATAGTTCAAATATCGTTAACAGAAATTATCTACAAGCGCAACAAAGCACAACTTCTGTTACGAATAATAGTACTGCACCAAAACTAAAACCACAACCAGAAGCTGACACGCTTGAATTATCCACAAAAAAAGAAAAAAGCCCAATTAATAAAAAGAAACTTTTAACTTTTGGTGCTATAGCTGGTGCTGTTGTTCTTGGCGGATTAGCAATTGCAAAAGTAAAAAATACTGAAAAAATCAAAAAAGAAATAACTGCATTATATGATGAAATTTATGATTCAATAGCGCAAGATGCCTCGAAAACAAATTTAAATTTTGAAAAGCCAGAATTAGTCTTTAAAAAGCTTGAAAAAGGCATTGATGCACAATATATGCCAAATAATAACACGGTTACAGTAAACACATCATATTTAGGCAAAAAACCTATCCTTAAAAAAGATTTAACAAGTTTAGATGGTTTTGTAAATGATAAAGAATTTAGATTAAACACTATATATGCTTATGGTAACGCTAGCTCAATCGATAAAACAAAATTAAGAGAAGCAACCGCAGGTGAAGCCATGGCATTAAAAGGTTCAGTTTTATACCATGAATTAACTCACGCTAAGCAATATCAAAGTGTTTTAAGTGCAGAAGGTGGCGTTGAAAAATTGATAGAAGGATATAAGAAAAGTTCTCCTAATATATCCGATGAAGACTTAAGAAAAATACACCCATTCTTATTTAGCTATAAACCAAATGAATTATATGATAGCGGAATAAAATTTGTCGAAAATACCCAAGAAGGCAGTAAAATCAAAAATTTTGGCTACACTATTGATAGCATTGTAAATGCTTTTACAGACTATCATGGAAATAATAATGCAAAATATTATTTAAACTTAACAGAAATTAGCGCAAGAAACGGTGAAGCCACTTATTGGCAAAAATTATCAGAAGGAAAATTGCCAAAACCTCAAGGAATTGATGACGAAACCGTTAAAAACATTAGAAATATATATGTTGATAATGTTGATATATTTGTTCAAGGTGTACTCAACGCTCAAAAAACCCGTAAATAAATCTAATCTTAAGGCAAAAAATCTTCTTCACAAGTTTTATAAGATTGTATTAAATAAGGTGTAATAATGAAAATCAATCTTATAAACTTTAAAAGAAACTACGCTCAAAACCAAAATAAAACAAAAAGTGCTTCAAATTATGAAATTAAAAATAGCGAAAGTGATTATTTTCGCTATTATGATATGTTATCTAATATTTCAAAAAGCAATATTTCCTTTAAAAGCAGATTAAGCGTATCAAAGGAAGATTTAGAAGAATATATCAAAGCTAATCCAAATGAAACCCAGTCCCAAATAGCAAAACATTTTGGCGTTACAAAATTAACCATCCATAATTTAATTAAAAGATATGGAATTGATTATCAATCCAAAGTTGTTCCCCTAAAAACAACAAAAGAAGAGGTTGAAAGTTATATCAAAGCTCACCCAAGCGATAATTTATCTCAAATTGGGAAAAATTTTAATGTAGATTCAACAACAATTAAAAATTTTATTGATAAAAATGGAATTGAATATGTTAAACAAAAAAGGCAAAAAACAAAATTGCCCCTAGAGGAACTTAAAAACTTTATTCAAGAAAACCCAAAAATGAGCCAAAAAGAAATTGCAGATTATTTTGGAGTTTCTAAAGAAACAGTCAGACTTGCAATTAAAGAAAATAACATTGAATATAAAACTTGTAAACCAAAAATAACCGTTACAAAAGAAGAACTTGAAAGTTATATTAAAGCACACCCCGAAAAAACCAAAAAAGAAATCGGCGAATATTTTAACACATCTCATAATTCAATTAGGCTTTTGATTAATGAGTTTGGAATTGAATATCAAATTAAACACAGACGCAAAAGCAAGATATAAGTTTTAAAAATCAATACCATTGTGGGTAATAATAATGTTTTGCTTCTTTGATTGTTCTAAAACAGGGAACGCTGCTACCTTCGCCACCTTCTGGGATAGGTTCTAGAAAACCATTCATGCTGTTTTGCATAACTTTTCTATGTCCAACGTAGGTTTTAATTGGGGGATATAAAATATATCTATAGCCATAAGCAGGGCTTTTTTTATCATAAATTGCAACAATTTTTTCGCTTAAAACTTTGTTTCTTTCTTCATAACTTGAAAAATTTTGATATGCAAAAGCGTTATTTAGAAAAAGAAAAATAAAAGCTATAAGAAAAACTATTTTTTTCAAGATTATTCATCCTCATTTTTTGGTTTATTAAACTCCTGAGGAAATCAAAGATTTCCACGTCGTTATCGTAGTGCTAAATCGTCAAACGCAATGTTTGCCGATTGTCACACCGGCTTACGTTCTATTTAAATCAAATGTAAATTCAATTGCCATTGAATCTTTTTTATAAAATTCAGGTAACGGTTTAAAAGGTTGAGTTAATTTAAGAGCTTTTATTGCCGCTTTATCAGAATTATAATTCCCTGATGACTTTTTAATTTCATAATCAATTAATTGACCTTGTTTATTTATCGTAAAATTAACAATAATTCTATATTTTGTATCTTGTTTTGGTGGGGTCCAATTTTTTAAAATGCTTTTTTCAACATCTCTTACATATCTATTTAATTGACTTAGGGCTTCTTCTTTACTTATTTCTTCAGTTTCTTTTTTTTCAGGTTTTATTGCTTCAGGTGAATATTTTAATTCATTAACGTTTTCTTTTGAAATAGATTGCTCTTGCTGATTAGAATATTTTAATTCCGGTTGTTTAACTTCTTTTTTATTAAACAAAGAATGAATTGAAACCAATAAAAAGATAATAACTGCAACAATAATTGATTTTAACAAACCAACAACTTGAACACTAAAGGGGTTTGAAGTTCCAAAAAGCAGGTTTGAATAGTAGCTATTATTTTGATATTGCTGCGCTTTTCTTTCTTCTTCAAGTTGAGAGGAAGTTTTGCCATCAAAAGTGCGCCCTGTGTTTTGAAAATATCCCGCCATAAATCCAGCATCATATTCTTTATTATGAGGGGTTGAATAATCATACTTTCCCCATTTGAAGCCGTCTTCATAACCTTGTTTAAATTCAAAACTGTTGTTTTTAAAAAAAGACATATTTTCCCCTTACTTAAAAAAACTTACACAAAAAGATACAAAAAACAAAATGCAAGTTGCAATTAAAATTTTAAAAAATATTTTTATTTTTCTTGGTAAAACATATTCTAAAATAAATAAAATTATAGATAAAACGCCACACACTAAATCAGTTGGGCGCCCTTTTATTGGATAGAAAATAATACAAGCGCAAAACCCTATAAACCACGCACCAAAATATTGACGCAAGAAATTTCTATAAATTTTTTCAAAAATAGAAACGGCTTTAGAAAGAAATTTTGATTGAGAAACAAAATTATTTATTTTAGTTTTCAAATTAGCTAATAAATTTATTTTAGGCTTATTGACTTTTTGTTTTGGTTTTTTATTAAATTTAAAATTAAATGAGATGTTTGATTTTGACTGGGGTTTTGGTTGCGGTTGCGGTTGTGGCTGCGGTTTTTGTTGAACATTATTTGAAAAATTGTATGCCATTTGCCTATTATTAATTTGAACCTCGCAAACCCAAGGCCTCATTTTAAATTCATTTTCAATTTCACACCAAATACATTTAGAATTTTTATTATAAAAATGAGATGAATTATTACATTGAGCTAAATCATAAATTTGTTTTTCAAGAGCAAGAATCCACTCGGAAGCATAAGGACGAATAACATTATTATCAGAACTAAAAGCTCTTTCAAATAAATTTTTAATATCAGAATTTAGGGAATTATAAATTAAAGAATAAGCCCTAGATGGCTTTGGGGGTATAAGATTTTTATTAATTGCGTTTTGCCCATAAGAAAAATACCCTCCACAAATCGATTCAGTAATATCCCCAGGGGCACCGATACCTGAATAAGGATGTTTTCCAAGCATTAAAAGTTGAAAAATCATCACCGCTAAGCCAAAATTATCATGGTTTTTTGTTCTAATGGTGGTGTGTAAATCAACGCCATATAATTCTGGCGGAAAATATTCAGGTCTTTTTACGGTTGATAAAAATTCTTTTTTACCTAAAATAATTTGAAAAGAATCACAATCAATTGAATAAACAATGCCGTTATCTGGAAAATCGTAAACACCATCGTTTTGGGCTTTTGTTCTATTTCCAATTAAAAAATTGCTTTCATTAATGTCACCAATAACAACATTTTTACTATGCAAAACATCAACTGCGCAAGCAAGGTTTCTTGCAACAAACAAATTATATTTCCAATTGTTATCTAAAAATTTTTCTTTTCTATCAATAGTATCAAAAAGTTGATGAATTGGGTTTGCATATTTAATTTTATTCATCACAAAACCAACAGGTTTAGCGTTTAAATAAACAATTTTATGAGGCCAACCGGCTTTTTGAATGATATCATTATCACAAATTTCACACATTGTTTCAATTTTATCGATTAATTTTTTAAAAGCCTGTTTTTTACTTTGCTTTTTGTCATTATAAATTTTTACAACTAAATCAGGATGATTTTTAATATCATAAACATCCCCTTCGCCGCCAGACATCGGCGTTCCAATTGTTTCAATTTTATTATTATCTTTATCAAATAAAATCATTACTTCACCTTTTAATTAAGCCCATTAGGGTTATAATAAGCCCCTTTTCCAAGGTTACACCTATCGCAAAGCGTTCTTAAGTTTGATAGTTCTGTTTTTCCGCCTTTTGAAACAGGCTTAATATGATCAACGTGCAATTTTGCGCCATCTTTAGCACAAGCGCCACAAATAACACACCTATAACCGTCACGATTTAAAACTTGATAACGCAATTTATCTGTCATTAAAGAGCGTTGATATTTTGCAGATTGCTTGTATTGCCTTGCTTTTTGACATTCATCACAATAATAAATTATGTCATTAGAATTTATTTTACAACTTTTATAATAGCTGTTTTTGCCTTTTGGGCTTGTATATGAAACAGAAATTTTTACTGTTATTTCAATTGGGGGATTTAATCTTAACCTTTCAAATTCAAGAAATTCAACCATTTTCAAGAAAAAATTAAATTTACTTTTATAGTTATTTTTAAATTCCCCTATTTCAGATAAATAAGAATAATATTTTTCACGATTATATTGTAAATCATTCAACAATGAAGAATATCGATTATAATTTTCATCAACAATTGCCATAATATAATTATCACGATTAAAATTATCAAATTGCGACTTAGAATTACAATATTTATGATAATTTTCAACTGTTTTAAAATTTTTAAAATTTTGAATTGAATTTACATATAAAAGATTTTTTATGCAAGGGCTATTTTCTTTTAAATAATCAGCGCATAATTTATATATTAAAGAAAATAAAGCGATTATAGCTATTAAAATAAGAAAAACAAAGCCATCCATTTTTAACAAGCCTCATTTTCACAATTTTTAATTCTAGAAATAATCAACATTGTTTTATCATCATCAGTGTTTTGATTAACCCTTTGACAATTTAAAAAACCGGAAATAAACCTAGAAACATCAGCATTAAAACCAGAGGTTGAAGTTTTTTCAAGCATATCAAAAAAAGGGTTGAAAAATTTTAAATGCGGTTTATTATTTGTAAAATCAAAAGAAATTAATTCTATTCCATCTGTTGATAAAATTAATCTTTCAAATTTTTCATCATCTTTTTTATACATAAACTTATTTAAAACATCATCATCTGTTGCAAAATTAGTCGTATTAAGATATTCGCCGTTTTGAGGGATAAAAATACAGTCTAACTTTTCAAAATTACCACTTGAAATAAAGCCATCTCCAATTTGAACAAAAATATTTGTTTCAGAATTTAAAACACAGAATAACAAGGTTGTAGCAAAATCTCTTTTAGAATTTAATTTATAAAACCTTACCGCCCTTAAAATCACTTTTTGAAAATAACAAAACCAAGAAGAAATAACTTCTTTGTTTAAAGATGAAATTTCATTTTCTTTTAAAAAAGAAATTGTCTTTTTAGTAAATAATTTTGAAATAAATTTTGAAGATAAATCAGAATATTTAGCACTTCCTGCGCCATCTGCCACACAACAAATTAAATATTTTGAAGAATTTTTGCTAAATTCTTTAACTAAGCAATAATCTTGTTTAGCTGTATTTGAATTTATATGAGATGTTCCGATTTCACTAGCAAAAGCATATTTAAAATCTTCAATAGATTTCATTTTAATCCTCTGTCCAACCATCTGTTGGCGCAAGAGCAACCGCTGTTCCAACAGTAGAACTTGAACGAGTTGAAGCAGAATCTGAAAGCCATTGGAATAATTCTTTAAATTTTAAACCGGAAAGTTTTTTAGGAGGTCTTTTTGTCGATGAAATTCTGCTTAAAGCATCCATATCAACATCACTTCCCACGCCAATAGCAAAGAAAGAGAACTTCTTAGCGTCATTTCCAAGACGAACAATATTAGCGGTTTCAGTGAATTGAGGAGAATCAAAATCAAGCGCATAACCCTCTGAGTCAGTTGGAACACCATCTGTAATTAAAACAATCCAAGGTCTATAATATTGAACACCGCCATCTTTATATTGTTGTTTTCTGATTTCAATTAAAGAATGGGCAAGTTTTATTGCTTCACACATTCTTGTAACTCCACCTGCTTCAATTTCAACAGGTTGAAAATTTTTAGGAGAAACAAAACCATCTGTTAAATTTTTAATTTCAGAATCAAATGAAATAACCGCAAGTTCAACACGTTTTGAAGCAAGTTCATTTTTCATTAATTCTTTTTTGAAAAGTTTTAAGCCCTCATTTAATTCATTAATTGGTTCGCCATCCATAGACCCAGAAGAATCAACAAGAATAATGTATGGACATCTTGGTTGTGGATTTTCAACAAACTCAATTAAATCATAATTATTTTGTTCATTATATGGCATTTGTTCATGCATTATATTTTCTCCTTTGATTAATAGGCTAAAACCTTTATATTTCTTAATTATAGCCCTTATTTTAAGGGCTTGTCAAGTTTAAGAAAAAAGCTTTTAGAATTAATCTAAAAGCTAAAAAATTTTTCTAACTTAACCTAACACTATACATTTTCATTTTTTTCTTGAATTTTATCTTTAACTTCAACCGCTTTTTTAACACCCCATCCAAAAGCAAGCGCTGCAATTAAATAGGTTGAAAAGCCCGCTAAATTCGATATTTTAACTTTTTTATATAAATCTTTTGAAAGATTTCCTTCTTTTACAAGATTTTTTGCAACTTTTTGTCCTCTTAAACTTGCAATTCCTTCCTCTAAAACCGTTGGCAAGGAAGTTATAAAAGCAAGTTTTCCAGCATTTCTTTTAATAAAATTAGAGCCTTTTTTAAATATAGAATCAGATTTATCTGTTTCATCTGTTGTTTTTGTTTTATTTAGTAAAGAAAACAATAAAATCAATTGAGGAATTTGTTTTGATAAACCTCGACATTTTTGTAATCCCTTTGTAATTGCACCGCTATTAGCATTAAGTGCATGACCCATTTCATGGAAAACTGTTGTTTGAAGGGATTTATCAGGAATTATTATTTTATTAGTTTTAGATAAACAAAAAGCGTTGCTGCCATTTTTAACAGGAAAAGCCAAGGCATTAATTAAGATTTGAGGAATTTCAAAAGCGCCATCATCTTTTGCGCCTTTTAGCAAGGCTGTTTTAAATTCATTATTAATTGCGCCAAGTGCTTTTTGATCGTCTTTTGTATATGTAAGCAATTTTTCAGTAAGATTTTTAAAATCGGAACTTATTTTATCAATCGATTTTTCATCTTTTTTAATAACAGCTTTTACTAGGTTAAATACATTTTTAACAGATTTTTTAATAATACCTTTTTCAAGGGGAACTTCATGGATTTTAAAAATTTCTGCGTTTTTATCAGCTAAACCTGTTTGTTTTAATCCTTTATTCGCAGCATTTAAAAGCTCTAAAGATTCATCTTTAGAAATTAAAGAAGCCTTTTTTGCTAATTTTGTGATAGGAATACAAGCAACAGTCGCCGCCGTTGTAATTAAAGAATGAGTATTTTGAGCGATAATAAAACCTTTATTTTTAGCCTTTTTCTTTTTATGGTGCTCAATTTTATTAGTAAAATTTATTGGGGAAATTAATGGCATACAGTAACTTTCTTAACTTACACTTATATAAAGCCTATAAAAAATTTAATTGCTAGAATAAAATACATTTTTGAAGAAATGTAACAAAACTCAAAGGAAAAGCCCTCATTTGAGGGCTTGGTTTTTGAAGACTAATACTAAGTTGATTATACTAAGATATTTTTTAAAAAGATATTAGCCATGTGTCTAATTGTTTTAAATTTATTTACTATCTAGTATTTAAAAATAAAGAAATTAAATCATTTTAATAAATTTAAACTTTTACAATTCTTAACAAAATACTAGCCACCTGGCTAATTGTTTTTAAACTTAATATGTAGTTATATATAATTAATCTTTTTCATACTTCCAGCTATTCTTAATTCCAGACAGTTGACCCCTCACGGGGTCTTTTTTTAACCCGAGTAAAGCGAGTTTTAGCCCGACTGGGCTTAACGAGCAAAACGAGGGCTTGCTGTGCGTAGTAAAAGACTTGTGTTGAACAAGGCTTTTACGAAGTCCTTAGATGACCGCCGTAGGATAATCGAGTTAACGAACGACAGCGTAAGCGATAGTGAGTCTAACGAGATACCCACAGGCGGAAAACCCTAAACGAGTGAACCTACCCCAAGTGCACTTCCAATCCGTAAAAAAACAAATAAACTCCATGCCAAAAGCATGCCCTAAATCTATGCCCAAAAAACCAAAAATTTGAAGTTAATTTTTAGAGTGTGTGTTTTAGGGGTGTATAGAGTAGACAGAAAACGTTGAGGGGTGGGGGTTAGAAGGGTGTGTAAAAAAGTAAAAGTATAAATATGTTTGATAATAGGTTTTTTAGAAAATATTAGACACCTGTTTAATATCCTTTAGGATGAAAAAAGAGTATAATGAGTTTTAAAATAACTCAAGTAAAGCAAAACGCACCTCAAGGGTACTTCCAAGCCGTAAGGCGCATTCTTTGCTAACGGCTTGTGGGCGTAGGCAAGTTTGCCACGTTAAATAATATAACAGCGTCTAATTAACAACGAAAGGGAAATTATGAGTTTAAGTGCAAGAGAAGAAGAAATTAAAAAGGAAATTAGAGAGGGAAATTTAAAGG
>CAKUXO010000036.1 GCA_934700385.1 uncultured Candidatus Melainabacteria bacterium | reverse complement strand
CCTTTAAATTTCCCTCTCTAATTTCCTTTTTAATTTCTTCTTCTCTTGCACTTAAACTCATAATTTCCCTTTCGTTGCATTTTGACAATTAAGTTATTAATCAAGTTATTAATTAATTTAAGATATATTATATCCCTTTATTGCCCTAAAAGATATTAAACAGGTGTCTAATATTTTCTAAAAAACCTATTATCAAACCTATTTATACTTTTACTTTTTTACACACCCCTAAAACCCCACCCCTCAACCCTTTCCACCTACTCCACACACCCCTAAAATACACACTCTAAAAATTAACTTCGATTTTTTGGTTTTTTGGGGCATGGATTTATAGCATGGAATTTATTTGATTTGGGTATGGTTTCTCAAACGGCAAAAAATTCATCATTTTCGTTGCTGGCTCACGCATTCAAGTTCAGGATGACGAATTGTAGGAATTAATGCAAACAATACGTCATCCCGAGGACGCTCGGGATCTTACCAAGTATCGCCAAAAGCACAAAGGTAAAAAACCCTTGTAAACACTGATACATATCAGATCCTGAAACGAGTTCAGGATGACGTATTGCAGGAATGGTACGTGGGTTCCTTTGCTCAACGCTTGACAATTTCCGCACTGGCTTACGCATTAAAAAAAGAGGGAAAAGTCCCTCAAACACAAAAAATAACATGAAAATAATCACTATGTATCAGTTGTACATTTGCCACTTTTGAGATTATAGCCTGGCAGACATTTTGTACAAGCTGATGAATTACATTCAACACAAGCGTTTGTGTAATATTCATAGCAAGTTCCGCATAAGCGAAGAAGTACACCATTTGTGTATATATTAAATAATGCGTAACCATTATTGCAAGAGTTACATGAGGTTTGGGATGAACATGAATTACATCCTAATGGGCAACCTTTGCATTGGTTTGAACTTGAATCTCTATATTCGTCGCTTGCACAATCTCGCAAACATTTAGAATTAATTAAACTGTATCCACTTTTGCACCTTTTGCAGCCACCAGAATTGCAAGTTCTACAATTTGGACCAAAATAATTGCAATTTAAACACACATTGGTTTCAGATAAGAAATATCCGCTTCTGCAGCTTGTGCAACCGTCTGAACCGCAACTTCCGCTTGCGCAATTGACATCGCAAGTGACATTTTTTTCGCATTTTTGATTTTTTAAAGCGTAACCACTTGAACATCCGCTGCAACCGCTTGCGCTACAAGAGGTGCAATTTGTGTCAAAGATCGAGCAACTAACACAACTACCCCCTGTAGCATAAGAGCCTGATGAGCAAGAAGTGCAACCATCTTTCTCGCAGGCTGTGCAAGCGGAGCCAAAGCTATCCGTACATTTTATACAAGTGTCATCTTTTCTGTAATAACCTGATTTACAAGTCATCTCTTTGCCGTTACAGGTTGCGTTTTGTGGGCAAGGGGTACATTTATTAGATGAATTTAAAAATTTTGAACTGTCACATTCTAAGCAAGTTGTTTTGTTACATTTTTTACAGCCTGCGCCCCCTAAATCTTCATTTGAACAGTTTTTGCAGTTGCAATTTTCGATGTCTTTAAATTGGGTTTCAAGACAAGTTTTGTTGCAAACAATACATTTTGAGCTATAACATAAAGAACAATCAGAACCAAAAATTGAACACTCTGCTTTGATTTCTTCTGATTGACCACCGCCTAAAACGGCTATATTTTGAGCTTTTTTAGTTAGAATAGGAACGCTTATTGCCATTAGAACAGATACAATAATTAAAGCGACAAGCACTTCAATTAAAGAAAAGCCCATCAGGAATTTCTTTTTCATGTATTTTCCTTTATTTTGTGTAGTACACCAATATATTCAGACAAGAATATTACATTTTGTTTAGATAATAGTATATTTATGTCCTATTGTCAAGAAAAAATGGTCATAAATGTTGTTTAATTAGTGATATAAATGTCCTAAAATATTAATATAGGGGAAATAAGGGTGCGTTAATGCAATTAGATATTGATAAAAAAACTTTAGGCGAAAATTTTAGAAAATTTAGAAAACTTAAAAACTTAACCCAATTTCAATTAGCTGAAAAAGTTGGTTTAAATGAAAAACAAATTTCTCGAATTGAAGCAGGTCAAAATTATCCTACTTATGCTACTTTTGTTAAATTAATTAAAATCTTAGAAATCAATATAGATGACTTTTTCCCTGAAACAAAAGATTCTTCAAGCCAAACATATAAAGATTTAATTAGTTTGATTGAAAATTCTTCTGAAATTGAATTAAAAATTTTTTACGACATAATTAAACCCCTTAAACAAAATCTTAAATCGGTTTTTGATTAAACATTTCTTTTTATGATAAAATTTTTCTATACTGATTTAAAGGAGATGTGAATGAAAAAGTATAGAATAGGTGTAGATATTGGCGGTACAAACATTAAAATCGCTTTGGTTGATTTTGATGGAAAAATTATATATTCAAATACAACTCCAACAAGGGCTGAAATGGGCTATGAAGCAGGGGTTAACAACATTAAACAAGCAATCAAAGATTTAATGCAAGAAACTAATCAAGATTCTAAAACAATTGAAGCGATTGGTTTTGGACTTCCAGGGCAAATTGATTATAAAGAGGGCGTTGTTAAAAATCTTCCTAATATCCCAGGGTGGGTTAACATTCCTTTAGGAAAAATAATTGAAGAAGAATTTTCAATTCCTACAAGATTAGATAATGATGTTCGTTGTGCGGCATTAGGTGAATTAAACTTTGGCGCTGGTAAAGGTTGCGAAAATTTAATTTGTATAACAATTGGAACAGGAATTGGCTCAGGAATTGTTTTAAATGGAAAATTGGTTCGTGGCGCAAGCAACGCAGCAGGTGAAATCGGTCATATTAAAATGGATTTAAATGGTGGCCCATTATGTGGTTGTGGCGATTATGGCTGCTTTGAGGCTTATGCTTCAGGTCCATCTATTGTTTCAATGGCAAAAGAATATATTTCAGGCGGAAAATCTGCAAAATATAAAGAAATGGCAGCAGATGGCATTATCACTCCTTATTTAGTGGCGCAAGCAGCACTTCAAGGGGACGCTGTTTCAATTCAAATTTTCAAACAAATGGGTAAAATAATTGGTACAGGCTTATCTTCAGTTATTAATCTGTTAAACCCTGAAAAAATAATCATCGGGGGCGGTGTTGCAGACGCTGGTGAAATTCTTCTTGAACCAATCAGAAATACAGTTATTGAAAGAGCTATGCCAATCCAAGCGCATACTGTGGCGATTGTTCCTGCGCAACTTGCAAACGCAGCGGGCGTTATCGGCGCAAGTTTATTAATCAACAGTTAAAGGAAAAATCGTGCCGATACATTTTTTATGGGGCGACGAAGATTATTTAATCGAGAGAACCGTTAAAAAAATCAAGAAAGATGTTTTAAAAGACGATGTCAACGAGCTTAATTATAAAGCCGTTGACAAGCCGTCTTTTTCGCTTTTTTCAGAATTAATCAGAACTAACGCTATGATGTTTGGGGATGTTGTAATTCAAATTAAGTGTGCAAATTTTTTCTTAGAAACAAAAGATAAAGAAAAAATCGACGAAAAAGAAACCCTTGAGCTTGTTAACGGCCTAAAAAATGTATCTGACAGGGTTCATTTGATTTTAATTTGTGAAACTCCAAAAGGAGAGAAGAAAAAGCCCGATTCAAGGAAAAAATTATATAAAGAATTAATTAAAATCACCACTCCACAAGAGTTTTCAACTTTTAGAAACTATGAAGAAACAAAAGTTCTTCCTTTTGTTAAAAAAATGGCGGATGAATTAAAAATTAAAATTTCAACGAATGATATTTTAACTTTAATTAGAACCTCGGGAACTTACTTAAGAGATTTATATAATCAGCTTGAAAAATTGAAACTTTTTGCTTATCCAAAAGATACAGTTACTTCTGAAATGATTAAAGAAATTGCCACTTCAAAAGAAGATTTAACAATTTTTATGGATTTAGTTTTACAAAAAAAATATTCAACAGCTCTTAATTTAATTGCGCAAATTTTGCAAAGAGAAGAATATGCGCCCTCTTTGGCTTTTGTTCAAGCAAATTTATCAAGCCTTGTTAAAACAAAAATTTATTCAAGTAAACTTTCTAAATTTGATATAGCGGCAAAACTTGGAGTACATCCTTTTATTGTTGAAAAAAATCTTGAAAAAGTTGCAAAAATTTCTCTTGAAGATTTAGTTAATTTAAAAATTAATTTTACAAACGCAGAATATCAACTTAAATCTGGCATGTTAAAAGATGCGCTTTGCGCTTATGAACTTGCGCTTTTTAATAAAGTGGGGGAAGTATGTTAAATCCGTTTTTTGAAGAAAAATTCCCTTTTGTTTATAATTATTTTTCTACACTTTTAGATTTTTGTATTAATGGAAAAAGAAATTTTCCGCAGGCATTGATTTTTGAAGGGCAAGATACAGTTTCACAATATCTTTTTGCGCTTGAATTAGCAAGGGTTTTAAATTGCCAAAAAAATGGAGAAACAAATTGTTCTTGCACAAATTGCCGCTGGATTAGAAGTCATCAACATCCTTGTGTTTCAAATGTTTCACAAATTCATTACAAAGGGGATGACGACTCAACAAAAAAAGTTATATCAGTTGCTCAAGCTAAAAAAATTGAAAGCGATTTGATGTTTGGCTCTGATTATCATAGGTTTTATATCTTCTTTTCTTCTTTAAAAAAGGAATATCAAGAAGATGAATTAAAAGAATTTAGGGAATTATCTTATTCAGATGATATTAACTTTGCAATTGAACCTTTGAGTTTTAAAACTTTTCACCCTGCCTGCCCTAATGCTCTTTTAAAATCTGTTGAAGAACCGCCTAAAAACACAACTTTCATATTCTTAACAAGTTCAAGAGAAAACATTCTTCCTACAATTGCTTCGAGGTGTTTGATTTTTAAGTTTGAGGGTAAAAGAATTTTAAAAGAAAGAAATGATTTAATTAATCAAATTTTTTCAAAATATCCTAAAATAGATTACGTTGAAGCGCTTGAAATTTCATCTAAACTTCAACAATATCTTAAAGAAAACTATCTTCCTATTGTTAAGGTTTTAGATATGATTTTAGATTATTTTTCTGAAATTTTAAATTCAAATAATCAAAATAATGGCTTATATTTAAAAATTAAAAATGATATTCATTTTGTGTCAGAGGCGCAAAAGCAAGCGCAGTCTAACATTCAAGATGGAATTATTTTAGATACATTACTTTTAAAAATAGCGAGGGGTTATTAAAAATGAAACCTATTGTTGCTTTATCAATACCAACGGGAATTGGCGCTTCTATTGGTGGATATGCTGGAGACTTTGGCTATCTTGCAAGAGAATTTTCTAAAGATTTTCATGCTATTGTTAACCCAAATGCCGTTAATGGCGGGATTTTAAGCGCTATTAATTATGATATGAGTTATCTTGAAGGGTTTTTATTTGATGAATTTTTTAAAGGTGAAATTGGTATAATTCCTAAAAAATCTTATGAAACAAATAAAATCGGAGTAATTTTCGATTGTGAAATCCCAAAAAACATTTTAAATGTTCATCTTAACACCCTAAGTGCTCTTAAAATGGTTCAAGGAATTGAAACCCTTGCAATTGAATATACTAATGAACCCGTTGGGGTTGAAATTGTGGTTGAAAATAAAATTTCTTATGGCAATTTAAAAAACCCAAAAACTCTTTTAAATTCAGCTAAAAAGCTAATTGAAAAAGGGGTAGAGGCGCTTTGTGTTGTTTGTTATTTTAATGAAGATTCTGAAGACGAAGATTATTCAAATGGTAATGGAATTGACCCAATTGGGGGAGTTGAGGCAATTATTTCTCATTTAATTACAAAAGAATTTAAAATCCCCTCGGCGCACGTACCTGCTTTTTATGATGTTGATATATCTGAAAAAATTGAAAATCCAAAGGTTTCATCTGAAATGATAAGTTCAACATATCTTCCTTGCGTTATGCAAGGGCTTTCAATTGCCCCTAAGATAACACCTTTTAATGATAAAAATGCTATTACAAAAGATGATGTTAAATATTTAATAGTTCCGTATGATGCCCTAGGAAGCTCTTGCGTGTTATCATGTCTTAATTCTAGTGTAAAATTAATCACTGTTAAAAACGATACTGTTTTAGATGTTACAAAAGAAAAATTAAAAATTGAACCCTACAAGCATTTTGATAGTTATGAATTATGTCTAAAGAGTCTAAAAAAAGAACTAAATTTGATGAAGAAATAGATATCGGTCAGTTTATTAAAACGATTTTTATCGTTATTTCATCTTTAATTTTGATATGGGTTAGCTATTTAATTGTTAAAACCTACAACATAAAACAAAAAAATCTTATTAAAAAAAGCAGCTATATCTATCTTAATTTTCAAAAAGCAATTTTAGATATTTATAAAGAGCAAGGCTATTTATTTAAAGAAGATGAGGAAGGGAGTAATTTTTGTTCTGCTTTAGCTAAAAAATTCACTTCTGATTATGATTGTTCTTCTAGCTTAGTTGGTTATAAAAACAATTTTAAAATAAAAGGAATTGAAATTTATGGGCTTGAAAAACAGCCATATCATCTTTTAGATGGATATGTTTTAGATTTTTTCTTTGATGTTAATGGTTCAAAAGAGCCAAATGCCATAGGGGAAGATAGAATTCCTTTAAGGATTCATTCAAAAGGCGTTTTAGCAGGAAGATTAACTCCGCTTAATTGCAAAATGGAAGATTATAAAGATTATGAAATTCCTTATGCGGATATTTGTCAAGGAAGAACAGACATTGATTTTTTAGCACAAACTGTTCCATTTAGCTTTGATGTTGTTCAAATCGGCGGAAAAGGCGGAAAATCAAGACTTTTAAATAGAAACATTCCCTTTTTAAGGGCAGATTGTATTGCCTTTGGGGGTGAATTAATGAATGATGGCGGATTTTGCGAAGCAAGACAATACAACTGGCTTCAATCTTGTTATGATGAATATACTTGTTCAATTGAGTTAAATAATTCTAAGAAATTTTAACCTAAATAAATGATGATATTTGATTTTAGAAAAGATAAGCTAAAAGTAAAAGAAAAAGGAAAAAAGATGAAAAAATTTAACGGCTGGACTTTTGCCGAAATGGTTATAGCAATTACAATTATAATTATAATTTCAGGTATCGGTATAAATGTTTTTAAACCAAATGTTCAAGAAACAAGAATTTATACTTATGCAGCGGTTAAAAATCTTTTAATTGGCGCAAACAGCGTTTATTCAAAATATAGCTCGCTAGATAATTCAAAAGGAAACACAAACGATACAAACGACGAATGGTTTTGTATTCAAATGGGCGATTTATACACCCTAAAAGTTCCTTATGATTGCACAATTACAAATAAAGAAAACGATAAAACCAACGACACAAAGGTTAATATGATGTTTACTAATGGAATGACAATCCAAGGTTTAACTAATAAATGGATTGGACCAGAGGGGGTTGATTATCAATTTAAAAACATCGTAATAGATATTAATGGGCAAAAAGCCGCAAACAAAGTTGGGTTTGATAGAATTCCTTTAAGAATTTACAAAGGAAATAATGTTAATGCTATGATAATGCCTGTTAATTGCAAAGATGATTCTTATTATCTTTCAGACGGCACAAAAAAATCTTTCACAGATTCAGACGGAAAAAGCCCATATTGCAAAAACGGTTTTTCAACTTTTTCAGGAAATGCCATTCAAAAAGATTTCAAAAATAACTCTGAAATTTTAGCACACGATATCTATAAAGCAAACAGCAACGATTCTAAAACAACGGCAAACATTGTTTCTTTTGGTCGTGGCGTTGTTGAAGCAGATTGTGGCGCTTTTGGCGGAACAGGTTTTTATTCTAAAAAAGAATGTGGCAACTATAGCGCAAGAATTTTTCCTAAATGTGCAAGTACAAAACTTTGTACAACTTGCCAAGCTGAAGATAGCAGCTATAATCTTTGTCCTGATAAAGATAAAGATGGAAACACTGTTGCTGCCCCTACAGTTGATACATGTAATGAAGTAGCTGCAGCGCTTAACCCTTCAAATTTATCTTGCTTTACGGTTGTTCATAAGCCAACAGGGGGCTTAGGGATTTTATTTGGAGATATGTTAGGCGAAATTGATTTATAATTTTAAAAATAAAAATATAATCTTAAAAATTAGTTGACATATAGAATAAAACCGTCATAAAATCAATGTATATTGACGATGTAACTTTTAAAGGAATAAAAAATGGTTATTTCAACTATCTATCTTTTTATAATATTATTTTTTGCTGCAAGTTGGCTTTTTATCTCACTTGCGATATATTTTATTCCCGTTATAATCGCTTATGTTAGAAAACATAACAATATCTTGCCTATTACTTTAATGACAATTATCCTAGGTTGGACATTTTTCGGCTGGTTAGCAGCGCTATTATGGGCGCTTAATTCTGATATTAAAAAGGAAGATTAGTTTTCTTCTTCAATGTCCCATTGTTCAATTAATTCAGGGTCTAGGTTATCTAAAAATCTTGATGGTTTAGATAAAATCATTTGGCTTGAATAATCGTACATATCAATAGGATAGCTAATTATAAGGTCAGATTTTGCCCTTGTTAAGGCAACATACATTAAGCGCAATTCTTCTTCCATTTCATCTGTAGAATTAAAAGAATAAGCGCTTGGAAATCTGCCATCTACTGCGCCAATAACAAAAACACTTGTCCATTCAAGCCCTTTTGCGCTGTGGATAGTTGAAATTGTAAGGCAATCATCTTTTATATTTCTTTTATACATTCCCTCAACGCTTGCCTCTGGGGGCTCAAGCGCCAAGTCAGATAAAAATGTATCTAATTTTTTATATTGACTTGAAAGATATGAAAAATGTTCAAGGTCTTTTTCTCTTTTTTGCCAATCGTCATATTTTTCTTTTAAAATCGGCTTATAATATTCAAGAATTTTTGCAACAAGTTCTTCAAGGCTAAGGTTTTCTTCTTCGTTTTTCAAAAGCAAGTTAAACAAAGGCGAAATAACCGAGCAATATTTAGAGGGAAGAAGTTTTTGATTAAAGTTTTTTTGTTGCATTAAAGGGATTATTTTTTCAACAGCCTTTGCACCAACCCCTTTTAAAAGCAAAAGAATTCTATTTAAGCTAATTGTATCATCAGGATTTAAAATAACCCTTAAATGGGCGATTATGTCTTTAATATGGGCTGCTTCCATAAACTTTGGACCGCCAAATTTTTGATATGGAATGTTATATTTTGCAAGTTCAATTTCTAAATTGTAGCTCATTCTTGCATTTCTTGCTAAAACACAAATTTCATTCAAATCAATGTCTTCATCTAAAAGCTCTAAAACCTTTTGGCAGATGAATTCTGCTTCTTGTTGCGAATTAATCGCACGAATTATAATCGGCTTTTTAAAATCTTGAATATCGCTATAAAGCTCTTTTGGATAGCCTTGTGTGGCTTTTTTGATAATTGCATTAGTTAAATTTAAAATGTTTTGGCTACTTCTATAATTCTTTTCAAGTTTGATTATTTTACAATCAGGAAAAATGTTCGGAAATTCAAGAATATTCTTATAATTAGCCCCTCTAAAAGAATAAATGCTTTGTGAATCATCTCCAACTGCCATAATATTATTATGTTCAGAAGCCAAAAGGCGCACTATATCTGCTTGTAGGGTGTTTGTATCTTGATATTCATCCACCATAATATATTTATATGTGTTAGATAATTTTTTTCTAATGTTTTCATTACTTTCCATTAAAAGTTTTAAATATAAAAGCAGGTCATCATAATCTAAAATCGAATTTTCACGCTTATATTTAACATAGTTTTTATGAATTTCAATTATTTTATCTGTTTGCTCAGTGAAATTAAAATATTCTTTTTCAATTATTTCTTTTGTGGGAGTTTCTTTATTAACAGATTTAGAATAAATTTCAAGAATTGTTGATTTTTTAGGAAATCTTTTTTCTTTTTTAGGATATAGGGTGTTTGTAATGTGTTGAATTATATCTTCGCAATCGGCGCTGTCTGTTATAGTGAAATTGTTTTTTAAACCTAAAAGTTTTGAGTATTTTCTTAAAATTAAATTAGCAAAGCTATGAAAAGTCCCCCCAGCAACGTGTTCGCACCTATCATCTAAAACTAATGACGCTCTTTCAAGCATTTGTTTACTTGCTTTTTTAGTAAAAGTTAAAAGCAAGATATTTTCAGGCTTGACGCCATCTTCAATTAACCTTGCGCAACGATAGGTTAGGGTTTTTGTTTTACCCGTACCGGCACCAGCTACAACTAAAATTGCACCGTTTTTTGTTTTAACGGCTTCAAGCTGCGCAGAATTAAGCTCATTTTCATAATCAACTTTATAATTAATAGCTGCACTCGTTCGCTTTTTTAAAACGAACTTTTTCGTTGTCGGTAGGTTTTGGGTCATATTCTGTCATTTTATTATGCGGATAGACTTGAGTCAAGTGAGTTTGCCCCAAGGGCACTTTTATTTTGTCATCCTGAGGAGGCTTGCCGAGCTCAGGATCTTACCAAGTATCACTAAAAGAAACAGGGCAAAACCCTTGTAAACCCTGAAACATATCAGATCCCGAAACAAGTTCGGGATGACGAGTCCTAGAATGGTGTATAGGCTGTATCCACAAGCAGTTTCAAAATTTAACTCATACGAAAATGAAATATGTAGTAAGTTTATGCGCTTATACATTAATC
>CAKUXO010000035.1 GCA_934700385.1 uncultured Candidatus Melainabacteria bacterium | reverse complement strand
CTTATGTTGAAGCTGGTACCGAAGTTGTTAAAGATATCTATACTCACATCGCAGGTATCGTTGAAATTAAAGAATTTAATGATATCATCCACGAAATCGTTGTTCGTCCTGGGGAATTACACACTCTTGATTCAATCAATGATTTAAAAGTCGGCGAAGGCGAAGTTATTGAAGCAGGTACTTTAGTTGCTGATAAAATCAAAGCAAGTGTAGATTCAATTGTAACAATCATCGAAAATGAATCAGATTTAATGGAATTAGATGATTTAGATGAAGAAATTACAGATGATACTCTTGAAGAAGATTCAATTGACGGTCAACCTGTTCAAATCTTAATCAGACCAATTCAAGTGTTTGACATTGAACAAAAAGAAGTTTCAATTGAATTTGATGCAACTGATGACGCTATTGAATTAGTGCCTGTAACACAAGTTCAATTTAAAGATGGCGCAAGAGTAAGAAATCTTGATGGCGCAGTATTAACAAGAACTTCATTAGTTCTTTCTATGTCAGGTTATATTTCACACCTTAAAGGTATGGTTGAACTTGATTCAAAAGGCGATTTAAAAATCGTTGTATTAGAAACTCTAATCGCTCGTCGTGAACAAGAAGATTCTTCTCGTGGATTATCTTCAACTCAAACTGAAATCTTGGTTGAAAATGGTCAAATCATTGAACCAAAAACACCTGTTACTAAAACTCAAGTTTTAGCAGTTAGCGATTCAGTTGCTTCTATTAATTCAACTTCTCCAGATGTTAGAAGATTACTTTTAGTTTCAGATAACTATGAAGATGTTGTTAAATTAACTGCAAAACCATTAGTTAAACAAGGTCAATTTGTTACAATCGATACTAAATTATCTGAAAATGAAACCTCTGAAATTTCAGGTAAAGTTGTAAAAGTTGATTCTAAATCAGTTACAATCAGACAAGGCAGACCACACTTAATCTCTCCTGGTACATTATTACAGGTTGATAATTCTGCTTTAATCTTAAGAGGCGACTTACTTGCAACATTAGTATTTGAAAGACAAAAAACAGGCGACATCGTTCAAGGTTTGCCTCGTGTTGAAGAATTACTTGAAGCAAGAAAACCAAAAGATTCTGCAATTGCAGCAGAAGAAGACGGTGTTGCAATTCTTGAATATGAAGATGATGTTTTAAGATTGTATATTGAAAATGAAAACGGAAGAACTGAAATCAAATATCCAATTGAAGCTACCGTTATTGTTAACAATAAACAAAAAATCCAAAAAGGTGACCCTTTAACATCAGGACCTATGAATGTTCATGACGTTATCAGATTAAAAGGTGCAAACGCTGCTCAACAATATCTTGTAGATGAAGTACAAAGAGTATATCGTTCTCAAGGTGTAGAAATTTCTGATAAACACGTTGAAGTTATCGTTCGTCAAATGATTAAAAAAGTTAAAGTTGTTGATTCTGGTACAACAAAACTTCTTCCTGGCGAATTGGTTGAACTTAAAGAAATTGAAGCAGAAAACGCAATCGCTCGTGAAAATAATGGTCAAGAAGCTACTTATGAAGCACTTTTACTTGGTATCACAAAGGCTTCATTAAACACTGAATCATTTATTTCAGCTGCTTCATTCCAAGAAACAACAAGAATTTTAACCGAAGCTGCGGTTGAAGGCAAAAAAGACTTGTTGAGAGGTCTAAAAGAAAACGTTATTATTGGTAGATTAATTCCAGCCGGTACTGGTTATTATCACTTAATTAACGCTTCAGAAGAAAAAGAAAAAGAAGCTGCAAAAAGAGCTGCTCAAAAACACCAAGCAAGAAAACCATCTGCAATTTTAGAAGAAATTGAAGGTATGTTTGGCGTTGTTGATTCTGATATGCAGTTTTAATAACTAATAATTTTCAAAGCCCCTTTTTGGGGCTTTGATTTTATAATGGTAAGGATTGTGTTGGATAATTTTAAAGATTTAGCTAATTTAAAAATTAATCACCCGTTATTAAGACAATATTTTAATATCAAAAACAATTTTCAAGATTGCATTGTTCTTTTTCAAATTGGCGGGTTTTACGAAACTTATTTTGAAGATGCAAAAATTTTCTCTCAAATAACAGGAAGCATTCTATCTTCAAGAAGTTTTAAAAATGTTGGAGAAATTCCTCAAGCAGGAATACCTAAGAATGCTTTATCTTTATATATTAAAAAATTAATTTCAAATAATTTAAAAATAGTTTTATGCAATCAATATAAAAATGAAAACGATGAATTTGAAAGAAAAGTTGAAAGAATTTACACAAAAGGCACTCTTTTAGAAGATGAATTTTTAGATAGTTTTGAAAATAACTATATTTTAGCTTTATATGACTTCAATTCTTTTGTTGAATTAGCCTATTGTGATTTATCTATTGGGCAATTTTATAAAACAAAGTGCGAAAAAAATATTTTGCCTTTTGAATTAGATAAAATCTCCCCTACCGAAGTTTTGATTTTAAAAAGTCAAAAAGAAAACTTTGATTTTGTTTCAAAAAAATATAACGTAACTTATTTAAAAGATGACTTTTTATCTTCAGAAATTAAAGAAAATTTTAGCGAAAATTTAATTTTAGAGTATTCAAAAATAACCCAAAAAGATTTATATTCAAATCCTGATAAACCCCTTGAATACAAGGTTAACAACTTTTTATTAATGGATGAAACCACAAGAAAAAATCTTGAATTGACAAGAACTAAAAAACTTCAAAAGAAAAAAGGAAGTGTTTTTTGGTTTTTAAATAACACAAAAACCCCAATGGGTACAAGGTTTTTAAAGAAAATTTTATCTGAACCTTTGCTTGATAAAAATGAAATTGAAAAACGTTTATCTTTAGTTGAAGAATTGGTTAAAAATGAAAAACTTTTAGATGAATTTGAGCAAGTTTTAAAACAATTTTGCGATTTATCTCGTGCTGCTTCTAAAATTTCTAATTTTTCAATTACGCCTAAAACCCTTTATGCTCTTTGCGATTCTTTCTTGATTTTTGAAAAATTAATCAATCTTTCATCTAAATTAAATTCAGATTTATTTAAAATTAATACTTTTGAATTTGAAAAAGTTTTGAATTTTTCAAATGAAATTAAAACTGCCCTAAATAAAGATTTTTTAGAAAAAGAATGTGATATAATTAATTCTAATTACAATCCAAAACTTGATTATATCTTAAAAAAACTAGAAGAATTTTTGGAAAAAATTGAAAAGCTATCAAAAAATCAAAAAGATTTTTTCAAAAATAAAAATGTAAAAATTTCCTATTCCAAAATCCTTGGCTATTACATTGAAATCCCTAAAAATCTTTCTTCTTTTATTCCTTCAAACTATCTTAAAAAGCAAGCTTTAGCTAATTCAATTCGTTATACATTTAATGAATTATCTGAATTAGAATCTGAAATTTTTAAATTGAAATATCAAAAACAAGAACTTGAACAAGAAATTTTTTCTTCTCTAAAAAAGAAAGCTCTTGATTTTGTTCAAACTTTTAAAAATGTTTCCAAAACAATCGCTTATCTTGATGTTATTGTATCTTTTGCTAGGTGTGCATTGAATAACGGTTTTATAAAACCAACAATAACCCTTGAAGATAATCTTGAAATAATTAATGGCTTTCACCCGAGTTTATTAAAATTAAATACTTCAATTGTAAAAAATGACACAATTTTAAATAATGGCACAATGCTTGTTTTAACAGGCGCCAATATGAGCGGAAAATCAACCTATTTAAAACAAAATGCAATTATAAATATCTTGGCTCAAATCGGTTCTTTTGTTCCTTGTGAAAGTGCAAAAATCCCTATTCTAGATAAAATTTTCTTTTTTCAAGGTGAAGTTGATGACATAACTAATTCTAATTCAAGTTTTATGGTTGAGATGAATGATTTTAAATTTATTTTAAATAATTTAACCCCCAAAAGCCTTTTACTTTTAGATGAACCGGCTAAAAGCACAAATGAAAATGAAGGTGGCGCAATTGCTTGTGCGTTTTTAGAATATCTTGTTAAAAATTTCAAAATAAAATCAATAGTTGCAACTCATAATCTTAAATTAACAAAACTTGAAAGCTATTATCCATCTAAAATTTTTAACATTTCAACTTCAAATGGACTTAATCAGAAAAAGATTACAAAAGGTGTTGCCGCTTCAAGCCTTGCCCTTGAAACCGCAATATTAGCCGATTTACCAAAAGAAATTATTGAAAACGCTAAAAAATATTTAAACTAAACTATTTTTTAACTCTGCCATAGATATCTTTATATCTAATAATGTCTTCTTCTTCTAATTTATCGCCTTTTTGAACTTCAATTATTTTAAGCTCTGTGTCATAAGGATTAGCCAAAGAATGAATTGCTTTTACAGGAATATCAATTGATGAACCGGCTTTCAACATAAATACTTTATCTTCAAGCGTAACCCTTGCTGTGCCTGATAAAACAACCCAATGTTCAGAACGATGATTATGAGATTGCAAGCTCAATTGCCCTTTTCTTGAAACGCAAATCATTTTTGTAAGATAACCATCCCCATGGTTTAAAACTGTGTAATAACCCCAAGGGCGATAAACCGTTGTATGAATTCTGTGGGTGTCGTTTTTGGTTTTTTTCAATTTATCATAAATGTCTTTAACCCCTTGGGTGTTGTTTTTGTCACATGCCAAAACCGCATCTGATGTTTCAACAATAATAACGTCTTTAAGCCCAACCCCTGCTAATAATCTATCAGAAGAAAATAACATAGAGTTTTCACAATCTTTTTCAATTACATTTCCTAATTTAACGTTATTTTTTTCGTCTTTTTCATTGATATCATAAACCGCATCCCAAGAACCAAGGTCATTCCAATCGCTTTTCATTTTAACCATAGCGATATTTTTAGCTTTTTCCATAACCGCATAGTCAATTGAAATCACAGGATATTTATCAAAAGTCATATAATCAATGTCATCTTGAACTTTGAAGTTGAATTTTTGAGTAATATCATAAATTTCAGGCGCAGTTTCCTTTAAGGTTTCCATCATTGTTGAAGCCTTAAAAATGAAAATGCCCGCATTCCAATAATAATCGGAACTTTCAAAATATTCTTGTGCCGTTTTTAAATCTGGTTTTTCTTTAAAACATTCAACTTTATAACCATCTTCAAGTTTTTCTTGCGCTTTGATATATCCAAAGCCAATACCGGCATAAGTCGGTTTAACGCCTAAAGTAACGATATAGCCTTGTTTTGCTAATTTTGCCGCTTCCTCAATTGTTTCAGAAAAAGCTCTTGAATCGTTAATTAAATGGTCAGATGGTAAAACGACGATAATGTCATCAGACCCAAAGTCAAGAAGATATTTTGTTGTAATTGCAATAGCAGGCGCTGTATTTTTAGCGCAAGGTTCACCTAAAATGCGAACATCTTTGTTATATCTGCTAAGTTGCATTCTAACATCGCTAATATGCTTTGCATTTGTAATTGCAACGATATTATCAACATCCATTATTCCCATAAGGCGCTCGTAAGTGCGTTCTAAAAGGCTTTTGTTGGAATTTAATTTTAACAATTGTTTTGGATAAAGCTCACGTGATAAGGGCCAAAGTCTTGATCCTGAACCGCCTGCTAAAATAATACCGTGCATATTTTTCCCCTTAACTGTCTAATTATGCTAATTATATAATAAAATTTATCTTGAGGGCAATTTTATTACAAAATTTAATTTTTATTAACAAGATATTCTTCAAGGGAATTTTTCCAATCAGGAAGAACATTCTCGCTATCTAAAACGCAATATTTAGGACGAAGTGCGGGTCTTGGAAAGTCGCTTTTGTCAATAGCATTAACTTCAACATTTCTTTTCTTAATTTCAAAGATTTTTCTTGTGAAATCTGCCCAGCTCGCTTCTCCTGATGAACTTATATGATAAATGCCATAAGGCTTTTTCTCTCTTATAATTTCAACGATTTTTTGTGCTAAATCCAAAGCGTTTGTCGGGCAGCCGATTTGATCATTAACAACAGAAATCTCTTTTCTAAAATTAGAAAAAGTCAACATAGCGTCCACATATCCGCCAACTCCATAAAGCCAAGAAGTCCTTAAAATATAAAACTTCTTAGTTGCTTTCATAATCTCTCTCTCGCCTGCGAGTTTCGATTTTCCATAAACATTAATCGGATTAGTCACATCTGTTGATTTATATGGCTTTTCCGATTTTCCATCAAAAACGTTATCCGTGCTAACGTATAAAATGGGGATGTTGTGCTTCTTTGCTATGTTTGCGATGTTTTTTGTGCCGATTTGATTGACTTCATAAGCGTCATTAGGGTTGTCTTCTGCTTGGTCGATGTTTGTGTATGCTGCAAGATGTATGATAAAATCTAGCGATATTTTATTCATAATCTCTTTAACCATTTTTGTGTTAGTTATGTCAAAAATCTTTGAATTACAAGCCCAATACTGCCAGCCTTCTTTATCAAGCAAAGGACAAAGAGTCTTTCCTAGAAGTCCTGTTGCGCCTGTAACTAAAATTCTCATTTAATCTCGTATCCTCTTTTCGGGAAAATAGTATATATTATGAATTTATATATCACCTAAACATGCTAAAATCAATAGATGAACAAAAAAACTTATAATTGCTTAACAATCTTATCTTTCTTATTTTTAATCTTAATCCTTGCTTTTGCCCTATTTAAAAAGGATTACGGCTTCGACGAGCCCCAAAAGCAAGATAGCACGACTCTTTTGAGTTTTGTCAAGTTTGTGCCTGAAATTAAAAATGAAACAATCAACAATAAAGATTTCCTAAAAGCCTATTTTCCAAAAGGAAAATTCGGTTCTTCCCTAACCACAAGCATTCTAGGCGATCCAAAAACCTTTAACCCTTATAACGCAAGCGATGCAACCAGTGCCGAGCTTTGCGATTTAATGTATGATGGACTTGTTTCAACTGACCCAAAAGACGGTCAAATCAAGCCAAAACTGGCTAAATCCTTTGAAATAGATAAATCAAAAAAAGTCTATACTTTTCATTTAAGAAAAGGTTTAACTTGGTCAGATGGTAAACCCTTAACCGCTAAAGATGTCTATTTTACCTATAACACCGTGATTTTTGGCGGTTTTGGAGATGGCTCAACAAAAGACGCTATGACAATTAATAAACAACTTCCAAAAGTTGAACTTCTTGATGATTACACGGTAAAATTCACCACCCCTGCGCCTTTTGCGCCTTTTTTAAGAACTCTTAGCTCTGCGATTTTACCTGAACATATCTTTAAAAATGTTACCAAAAAAGGCAATTCCTACTTCCTAACTTTTCAAGGAATAGATACAAACCCCAAAACCCTTGTAACATCAGGACCTTTCCGATTAAAAGAATATATCCCATCTCAAAGAATTATTTTTGAAAAATCACAAAGCTATTATTTAATCACCCAAGAAAATGAAATGTTACCATACCTAAGTAAACTAGTCTTTCAAATCGTAGGAGATATGAATAATCAAACACTTAAGTTTGAGTCAGGCGAAACTGATATTTTATCAATTTCAGGTGGACTTTTAGATAGATATAAAGAGCTTGAAAAAACAGGAAATTTTGATATCTATAACCTTGGACCCACTTCAAACACAACTTTTTTGGTGTTTAATTTAAACAATCGAAAAAATAAACAAGGAAAATATTATGTAAACCCAATAAAACAGCGCTGGTTTCAAGATAGAAACTTTAGAACAGCAATAGATTACGCTATAGATAGAGATGATTTAGTTTTAAACATTTTCTCCGGCTTAGCAAGCCCCCTATTCAGCGCCGAAGCGCCAAATAGCCTTTTTGTTAATGAAAAAGTTGCCCGTGGACACAAAAAAAATCTTACTTATGCAAAATCCCTTTTAGCTCTTTCAGGCTTCTATTATAAAAACAATCAACTCTATGACAAATTCAATAATCCCGTGGAATTTGAGCTTTTAACCAACGCAGGAAACACCCAAAGAGAAGCCACAGGCGTATCAATCAAGCAAGACCTTGAAAACCTTGGAATAAAGGTCAATTTCAAGGCGATTGAATTTAATTCTCTAATCTCAAGAACCCTAAATAGCGTGGATTTTGACTGCGTTATAATCGCCCTAACTTCAAATGTCTTAGAGCCCCACTCTGGAAACAATGTCTGGAAGCACGATGGCGCTTTGCACATCTTCAATCAAAGAACAAATAACGACCTAAAGGAAACAGATAAAATTCTTCCTTTTGAAAAAGAACTTGATGAAATCTTTGAAAAAGGTGCACTAGAGCTTGATTTTCAAAAACGAAAAGAAATCTATAACAAATATCAAGAACTAATTGCAAAAGAAAATCCAATGATTTATCTTTATTCACCCCTAAATATCTATGCGATAAGGAAAAAATTTAAAAACATCTATCCAACTGCCCTAGGCGGCTTAATCTATGACAAAGCCTTAATTTATGTTGATGAAAACTAAACATTTTCTGAAAGAGGAAAAGAATAAAGTTTTTGTAAAAGTTCAACAATCTGCTTGTCTTTTTCTCTTTTAAGCGATTTTTTAACAGTAAATTTTAAAGATAAAACCACTCTAATAACAGGAATTGTCACCCCAAGTTTAATTAATTCTCTAATAATTTCAAGATATTCAACTTCCTCTTGGGTATAAAGCCTTTTACCCGTTTCAGAATCATTAAAGCGAAATGGTTTAATAAGCCCTTCTTCTTCATAAGTTCTTATCCTATCACTCGTAATACCTAAGATTTTAGAAACTTGTGAAATTTGATAAAATGGTTCGTCTTTCGCTATTTTTGACATAATTTCCTTTTCTTCTTTTGTTTAAAATCGGCTTTTCACACTTTTTAAAAGCGCAATTGTTTAATTAATTTACGCCCTTTTTTAAGATAATTTAATTATCTATATCGCTAGAATAGACAAAAATTTTGGTGATGTCTATTTAGGTAATCAAAAATATAAAAATATATTATATGTTGATTATATTTAACTTAGGTGTTAGAATATCTAACATAATAACTATTAATATATTTTGTGGAGTTAATTATTTTGAATAGCTTAAAAATTTTATTTTTCTTTTTGTTGAAAATATTAAATTTTCTAAAAATAAATAAACTATTAAAATTGTTTTTTGGTTTTTTTAAAAAACTCTTAAAACTTAACTCTTTCGTAAATTATAATATCACAAAACTTTTTAAAAGGGTAAATAAGTTTGATAACTTATTTCAAAATGTTACATTCCTTAACCCTTTTTTTAATTTTAACTTAGTTATTCAAAAACCTAACAAAATGAAATCAAGCAATATCAATGATATCCTAACTATGTTTTTCAAAAATTGCATTTTTGCCCCTAAAAAATTCATCTTAAAAAAACTTAATGCTTTTTCTGTAATAGAACTTTTAATCTCGCTAATAGTTATCTCGCTTACACTTGCAGCCTTTGCACCGGCTATATCCCGCAAGCTGACTACTTCTTCCGTGGTTTTAAATGGAATAATTAGTGGCGGCAATAACAATAATAATAACACTGGCGGAAATGTAAGCATGCCCTCTGAATTAAATTCTCAAGAGGTGTGCGATAAACTAGCCCCAAATCTTCTGTTTTTATCTGCTTCGCAAAATGGCGGCAAAGCGGCATGTGTAACAAAAGCTAATGTCGGGGATACTTATGCAAACGGTCCAGAAATCACTGCTTCCGCAGGTATAAAAATTGTTAAAGCTAACGAAGTTTGTACGTCCAGTGATGTCGATTCTTTAAAATGCTGTTGGTTAGGTAACAATGTAGATTCCACTGTAAATGCTTGTAATTCATCTGTAGATAGTAGTTATTCTGGTTGTACACGTACGGTTTGCAATTTGAATGCAGCAAAGGCAGCATGTGAAAATTGGGAACCAATGTCTGGCACTAAAGGCAAATGGCGTTTACCTACTCAAAGTGAATTTTCTGCATGGAGTACCAATCTTTCAACTATCCAAACAAATAAAGGAAAAAATGGTTTGGATTTGTGTGATGATTCCTCTGATTATGGGTCAACTCAATGCAAATATAGTAGTAGTGTCACCCCTAGCATGTGTAGCATGTATTTAAATCGTGTTAGCCGTTGTTATCCTTATTATATTTGGTCATCTGATAGTAGTCCCCATAGTGCTTATAGTTTAAGTTTAGGCACTTTTTATTCAATTGACGAAAGCACTAAATCTGCTTATTCTGCTCGTTGTCTTATAGATGAGGACGCATATAAAGAAGTTTTCGGCGGAAATACAAATAATAATAGTGGTACTGATAACTCTACTTCAACCTTGCCAACCGATATTACTTCACAATCTGATTGTGACAAAATCGGTAAAAATTTATTATTCCTAACCGCAACTCAAAACGGCGGCACCGCCGCATGTGTCACTAAGGCTAATGTAGGGGATAGCTATAATAACGGTCCTGATTTAGATAAAATTAAATCAAGCGCAGGAATAACTGTTGTAAATGCAGGTACATCTTGCGGTTCAAGTTCAGATTATTCTAGTAAATGTTGTTGGTTGGGTAATAATATTGGTGGTACTTCAGGCTCTTGCAGTTCTGATGAAAACAGTAATAGCACTTATTCTGGATGTTATAGAACTGTATGTACTTGGGCAGCAGCAAAGGCAGCTTGTGAAAATTGGGAATCTGTTTCAGGAACAAAAGGAAAATGGAGATTACCAACTCAATCAGAGCTTTCAGCTTGGGGTGGTAATATTTCAGTAATTCAAACAAATCAAGGTAAAAGTGGTTTAGAGTTGTGTGACTACAATTCCGGTTATGGGTCAGTTCAATGCTACTACTACAATGGCGCTTGCCCTGGGTCTTACAATGGCGGCTGCTACCCGTACATCGTCTGGTCGTCAGATGAGAGCAGTTCATCTAACGCTTACTACCACGCCTTGAGTTCAGGCAGTTTCTACTCAAACAGCAACTATAAGACGTACGCCTATTCTGCCCGTTGTGTACTTGACGCTAACACATATAAAAACGGAACTTCTTCGGGTGGAAGTTCAAGCAGTTTACCTACAAGTTTAACATCACAAGCGGACTGTGATAAACTGGGTTCAAATCTTCTTTTCCTAAATGCTTCTCAAAACGGGGGAAAAAGAGCTTGCGTAACTAAGGCCAACGTTGGCGATAGTTACGCAAATGGACCCGACCTTGATAAAATTAAATCAAGCGCAGGAATTACAGTTGTTAAGGCTAGGGAAACTTGTGGTTCTAAAGATAATTATTCAAGTAAATGTTGCTGGCTAGGTAATAACATTGGTAAAACTGCTAGTTCTTGTGGTGCAACTGGAAATGGTGACAGTACTTATTCAGGCTGCAAACGTACAGTTTGCAATTGGGCAGCAGCCAAAGCAGCTTGTGAAAATTGGGAACCTGTTTCAGGTACTAAAGGAAAATGGCGCTTACCGACTGATAATGAATTAGATGCTTGGGTTAGCAATATTTCAACAATTCAAAAAAATCAAGGAAAAAATGGTTTGGAACTGTGTGACGACTTTTCCGGTTATGGGTCAGTTCCTTGCTACGAGCGCGACAGCGCTTGCCCCGGGTCTTACAATGGCGAATGCTCCCCGAACCGCGTCTGGTCGTCAGGTGAGGACGATTCATCTAACGCTTACAACCACTACTTGAATACAGGCAATTTCAACTCGAACACCTACTATAAGACGAGCGCCTTTTCAGCTCGCTGTGTGCTTGATGAGGATTCTCTTTAAAAAGGACTTTTTCATGTTATTTTTTGTGTTACATACACCGCTGCGTTACCGCAGCATTTTTTTTATTTACACACATTTAACT
>CAKUXO010000034.1 GCA_934700385.1 uncultured Candidatus Melainabacteria bacterium | reverse complement strand
GTTGAGCATTGACATTCAAACAGTCGATAGGCGACGTGGAAATCTTTGATTTCCTCAGGAGCCAAAATGCGCAAGCCGGTGCGATGAATGTTAATGCGTTGAGCATTGACATTCAAACAGTCGATAGGCGACGTGGAAATCTTTGATTTCCTCAGGAGCCAAAATGCGCAAGCCAGAGCGATAATCGGCAACACATAAACCAATCCTAATTTTTCCTACTTTAAAAAAATAAATTTTATTATATAATCATAAAAACCACATTAAAAAGATTGAATCAATGAAACAAAATAAACCAAAATTAATTATCTTTACAGGTCCATCCGGCGTTGGCAAGGGGACGATTTTAGCTGACTTTTTTAAAAAAGTTGATAATAACATAATCTATTCAATTTCAAATACAACAAGGCAGCCTCGTGACGGTGAAATTAATGGAATGCACTATTTCTTCATTTCAAAAGAAGAATTTGAAAAAATGATTAAAGATGACGCATTTCTTGAATATGCTTGTTATAGCGGAAATTATTACGGTACAAATAAAAAATTTGTGTCTGAAAAATTAAACGAAGGTAAAAGTGTTCTTTTAGAAATTGAACTTCAAGGGGCTTTGCAAGTTATGGAAAAATGCCCCGAAGCGGTTACAATTTTCATTAAACCGCCAACTTTTGAAGAACTTGAAAAGCGCCTTCGTGGTAGGCATAGTGAAAACGAAGCTTCAATTTCAAAAAGATTAGCTGCCGCTAAGGAAGAATTAAAAAATGCCGATAAATTCAGTTATGTAATTGAAAATAATGTTGTTGAAAAAGCGGTCGATGAATTAATTGAAATTTATAACAAGGAAACAAAATAATGAAAAATATCCTTTTGGGTATAACATCTTCAATTGCCGCTTATAAAGCCTATGAATTAATAAGACTTTATAAGAAAAATGGTTATAACGTTAAAACAATAATAACTGAAAATGCGAAAAATTTTATCTCACCTTTGGTTTTAGAAACTTTAACAAATAACAAAGCCTACTTCGAGCAATTTGAAAAAGAATTTAAAGTTGAACACATAAGCCTTGCACAATGGGCTGATGTTTTTGTTATAGCGCCAATTAGTGCTAATACATTATCTAAAATTGCAACAGGCGTTGCAGATAATCTTTTAACAAGCGTTTTTTGCGCTTATTTAGGATATAAAAAGCCTATTTTAATTGCCCCTGCGATGAATGAGGGGATGTATAACAATCCTTTTGTGGTTGAGAATGTAGAAAAATTAAAGAAAAATGATGTTGAAATAGTTGAACCTGAAAGCGGTTTTCTGGCATGTAATGCTAATGGCAAAGGAAGATTAGCAGATATTCAATTAATCTATCAAAAAACTTTAAGAATGTTATATCAAGATAAAAAAAATAATTCTAAAAAAGTTTTAGTGACCTTAGGCGGCACAAAAGAAAAAATTGATTCTGTTCGCTTTTTAACAAATGCGTCCTCTGGTAAAATGGGTACAGCTCTTGCAGATTGGGCATATAACTTAGGTTATAGTGTTGAAGCGATTTCAACAATTGAGCTTAAAAGAAATTATCCGATAACAAAAGTTGATTCAGCACTTCAAATGCTTGAAGAATTAAAAAAGAAAAATTTTGATTATCTTTTTATGGCGGCAGCTGTGGGCGATTTTAGGATGAAAGAAATTTCAGAATTTAAAATTTCAAAAGAAGATATTGACACAGAGTTTCAATTAAATCTTGTGAAAAATCCTGATGTTGTGGCTGAAATTTCTAAAAATAAAAATGAAAATCAAAAAATAATCGGTTTTTGTTTAACAGATAAAGATTTTCTAAATTGTGCAAAATTGAAACTTCAAAACAAAAATCTTGATTACATTGTAATTAATGAACCATCTGCGCTTAACAATGATAAAAATAAGGTTACAATCCTTGAAAAAAGTGGTAAAATAACTGATATAGGTTTGAATACAAAAGAAAATATCGCAAAAGAAATTTTGGAGGTTGTTTGTGATTAAAACAGATTATATTATTTCTAAAATTGAAAAATACGCTTCCTTGGATTTGGCTGAACCTTGGGATAATTCAGGTTGGCAAGTTAACCTTGGTCATGATTACACTAATAAGGTTTTAGTTGCGCTCTCATTAACAAAAGATGTTTTAGAGCAAGCAATAACGAATGATTGCGACTTAATTGTTACACATCATCCTTTGATTTTTAATTCAATTAAAAAAATCGATAACCCATTAATCCTAGAAGCAATTAAAAATAATATTTGTGTTTATAGCGCTCACACAAACCTTGATAAAACTTATGGTTCTACAACAGACGCTCTTTGTGGGGTTTTGGGGTTGCAAAATCTTGCGCCTGTTGAAGATTATATTAAAATTGCACACTTAAAGGATGAATTAGCCTTAGAACAGCTTGTTGATAACGTTAAACAAGCACTTAATATGGAACATGTTAAATTAATCAATCCAAATAATATAACTATTGTTAAAAATGTTGCAATTTGCGCTGGCGCTGGTGGCAGTTTTATTGATAAATTAAGAGATTATGATGTGGATGCTTATATTACTGGCGATATAAAATTCCACAAAGCTCTTGAAGTGGATGGTTTTGCAGTAATCGACATTGGTCATTTTGAATCTGAATTACCTGTTTTACCTTTAATTCAAGGTTTAATTGCTAAAACAAAAGTTGAAGTTATTATCGCAAAAGAAGAAAAACCATGGGTGATAATCTAATGGCTTTAAGGTTTTTAACTTCCGGTGAATCCCATGGTCAAGCCTTAAATGCTATAATTGACGGCATTCCTTATGGTTATGAATTAGATTTTGATTTTATAAATTCAGAACTATCTCAAAGACAACAAGGCTTTGGTAGAGGTGGCAGAATGAAAATCGAAACCGATAAAATCAAAATTAAATCAGGTGTTTGCCATGGTATTACCACTGCAAGCCCTATTTCAATTGAAATAGAAAACAAAGATTGGCAAAATTGGCTTTATCCAATGAGCGTTGAAAAAATCAATTTCGATGAACTGGATTCAAAATTAAAAGCCGAAGTTTTAGAAAAAATTGAAGAAAAGAAAATTTCAAAGTTTCGCCCAGCTCATGCTGACCTATCAGGCGCAATAAAATATGGATTTGATGATTTAAGATATGTCTTAGAGCGTTCAAGCGCTCGTGAAACAGCCACAAGAGTGGCAGTTGGGGCAATTTGTCAAAATATTTTAAAAAATTACAATCTTGAATTTTCATCTGAAGTTTTATCTGTTGGTGAATGTAAAAATAAAGATGAATTTGAAAATTATATAAAAAGCTATCAAAAAGAGGGTGATAGCCTTGGTGGGGTTGTTAAAGTAACAATTAAAAATGCCCCAATTGGGCTTGGTAGTTTCATTCACTGGGATAAAAGGCTTGATGGGCGCTTAGCGCAAGCGTTAATGTCAATACCTGCAATTAAATCTGTTGAAGTTGGGCTTGGTAAGCGCTATAGCGAATTATCGGGTTTTAATTCACATGATGAAATTTTTTATGATGAAAAATATTATCATAAAACAAATAATTCTGGTGGCATTGAGGGCGGTATGTCAAACGGGGAAGATATTATTTTAACTGTTGGAATGAAACCAATCCCCACAATGAAAAAAGCTCTTAATAGCGTTGAAATTAAAACTCACACTAAAACCCAAGCACACTTTGAAAGGGCTGATAATTGTGCTGTATATGCTTGTGGAATTGTTGCAAAAAATATGAGCGCCATTATTATTTTAGACGCATTTTTAGAAAAATTTGGGCATGATTCTAAAAAAGATATCGATTTTTCTTTTGAACATTATAAAAAGAGGATAAATGAAATATAATAAAATTGCTTTTATCGGCATGATGGGTTCAGGAAAAACAACAATATCAAGGCTTTTAGCATTTAAAACAGGTTTAGAATTTTTTGAAGCTGATGAAATTTTTATTCAAAATGAAAAAATGGCAATAAAAGATTTTTTTAAAAAGTTTGGCGAAAATTCTTTTCGAGAAAAAGAAACAGAAATTTTAAAAGAAATTTCAAAAAAAGAAAATTTTATTTTATCTTGTGGTGGCGGAGTTGTTTTAAAAAAAGAAAACAGAGATATTTTATTTAATAATGATATTTTTACAATTTATCTTAAAACGTCTTCTAAAACTATTTTTGAAAGAATTAAAGAAGATACAAAACGCCCACTGTTACAGGTTTTAAACCCTAAAGAAGAAATAAAAAAAATAATAAATGAAAGAGAAGAATTTTACAATCTTGCAAATCTTAAAATAATAACAGATAATAAAACTAAGAATGAAATTGTTGAAGAAATTTTTAATTTATTATGGAAAAAATAGAAATATCAACCTCAAAAACGCAAAATAGCGAAATTATAATCGAAAATGAAATTTCAAAGAATATTTTTGATTTTGCCGATGAAAAAAGAAGTTTTTTAATTACCAATTCAACAATTGCAAAATTATACGGGCATTTGATTTATAAATTCAATAAAAATCGTGTAATTATAATTAAAGACGGTGAAAAATATAAAAATATTAAAACTTTTGACTTCATTTTAAATCGTTTATTAGAAGAAAAAATCGAAAGAAAAGATACAATTATCGCCCTTGGGGGTGGTGTTGTTGGAGATTTAGCAGGCTATGTTGCAAGTAGCGTTTTAAGGGGGGTTAATTTAATTCAAGTTCCAACAACCCTTTTAGCGATGTGCGATTCTTCAATTGGCGGAAAAACGGGTTTTAACTCTAAATTTGGAAAAAATTTAATAGGTTCATTTTATCCTGCTTCTAAAATTTTAATTGATCCCACTTTTCTTTTAACCTTAAATGAATATGAATATAAATGCGGACTGGGTGAAATTGTTAAATATGCTTTTATTGAAAAATCTTGTAAAAATGAAAAAAAATATGATTTAATTAATTTCTTAAAAAGAAATCAAAAAAAAGATATTAAAAATGAAATGCCTTATATAATTAACGCTTGCGCCAATTTAAAGGCTGGTGTTGTTGAAAAAGATTTACTAGAGGGCAATTTAAGAAAAATTTTAAACTTTGGGCACACTTTTGCTCATCCAATTGAAACCTTAACAAACTATAAAAAAGTTTCTCATGGTGAAGCAGTTGCTTATGGAATGAAATATGCCGCAAAATTAGCGCTTAATCAAAAGCTAATTGAAAAAGATTATTTTGATGAAATTATTTTCTTAATTGATAAATTTGAACTTACTAAAAAGAAAATGAAACTTAATAAAAAGAAATTTATTGAGCTTATGGGGCAAGATAAAAAAGTTGAAAATAAAAAAATTAACTTACTTTTGCCTGTTGCTCATCAAGAAGTTGCGCTTTTTGATAATATAGATTTGCTTTCGATTGAAGCTTGTCTGCCTTAGCAAAATTGCCAAGTTTTCTCATGACAATTGAAGCCTGTTCATAATTATAAGCCATTTGTTCAAAACTTTCATCTGTTTCAAAAAACTTACTTAAAGCGCTTTTATAGCTATCAAGTGCCTTTTGATTTTCTCCAAGATATTGATAATTTTGCGCACTTGTTGAATATGTGTCAGCAATAACTTTATTGTTATTAGAATTATATGCTGTTTCAATTGCTAAATCAGAATAGTTATTTGTTTTTTCAAGGTCATATTGTTTTGTATAAAGTGAGGCAATTTTAGATAAAACCTTAGCTTGTGCGGTTTGGTTATCTGCTTCACCACTATATGAAACGCTTAAAAAATAATTATCTAAAGCAGGTTTATATTCTCTAAATTCATCATAAATATTACCAGATTTATAATATGCTTGCGCTTTTAGGTTTAAATCTTGGGTTTTTGTTGCTTCAAAATAATCTCTTAGAGCGTAATCAACATAATCATAATTATCAAAAATTTTCCCTCTTTCAAGGTGAATTGCGGCTTTGATGTTTTGATTTGTTGAATTATCGTCAGATAAAATTCCAAGAGCTTCATTTAAAAGATTAATAGCATTTGTGTCCCCTGTGTTATCTTGAGGCATATTTTTTGCTTCAATGAAAAGCTCTCTTGCTTTTAAATCTTTTGTGTTTTGCGGTGTAAAAAGACCTTTAACTATTGGGGGTTGAGCTAAATCTTGCTCGTCATTTTGAATAGGAATTTCACTTGAATTATTTTGAGATAATTCAAGCTCGTTTGTAACTTTGATGTTTTCTTGAATTTGGGAAGTTTGAGGGGGTTGTTGGGTTTCAATTGGATTAATTTTTATTTCAGAAGATTGAAGCTGAGCTTGCCCAACTTCTTCTTGAGGTTGTTCTATTTCTTCTGACGCTACTTCTGGAGTTATTTCTTGAAGTTTTGCATTTTCAATTTTATTTTGCGCTTTTTGAGGAAAATCAAGCAAAAATTCAGGATTTATTTCTTCAGGATTTGATTTAAGATTGATTTTTTGCAAAAACATTGTATCAATCCACCCTTCAACAACTCTTGATGGCTTATTTAGGCTGGATGCTATATAGGCATCAGAAATTTTTGAAGCGTTTTTCAAATTAGATAAAATAATTTCTCTTGAAGGATTTTCTTTTTTAGATTCTTTTTCAACTAAATTCAAATAAATTGAAATTTCTTCTTGGGTTTCTTGCGGCGGGCTAATTGCTATTATTGTGTTTTTAAAATCGCCCAAAATTTGAGAAATGTTAATTTGACCTTTTGTATATTGAAAAGAATCTTTTTTTTCGTTTAAATTTTGATTATTTTGATTTTCGTTTTTTTCTTGATTAACAATTTTGTTTGAATTTGAGGCATTATTAATTGAACCATTGATATTATTTCTATGGTTTTTATAATTAATATTCATCGGATATATAGAGTTATACAAACGATTACCTCACTATTCCCTTAAATATTATAAAAAAAATTTTCTCTGTTTTAGTCATACAAATGTATTAAAATTTTTTCTTCTTATATCAATAATTTAACAATTTTTAGTTGAATTTCAATTTTTTTGAATAATCTTTAAGAATTATTAAATTTTTTGTCACAATACTTAAAATTTTGAGAAAAAATCCATGCTTTCAACTATAATATTATTGGATAAAATTAGGAGAATATGAAATGCCCCAATATGTTTTTAAGATGAAAAAAGGTGAATTAGAAATTGAATTTTCTTCTGATGATGCTGATTTTGTTGAACAACAGCTTGAAAAATGGAGAGAAGAAATTCTTAAAAAACACGTACAATAAGTTAAGGTGGAAACTTGTACTACAACATTAAAATAAAATCAAACGGTTCAGAATTTTGTCTTGAATCGAAAAATAAAGATATCACACAAAGGGAAATGGATATTTATTTTGCTCGTATTTTTAATGCGAGTGAGGAATTTTGCTCGAAAATAAAACAAATTGAAATAAATAACGATAAATTAATTTCAATTAATCAAATTGAACAAAATCCTTCTGAAATTAAATCTGATATCCAAGTTTCTGGTGCTGAAATAATTAATGAAAAATCTTCTGCGCCTATTCAAATTGAACAACCACAAGAAGAAAATACTTTAGATAACATTGAAGAAAATATTGAAGAATTCTTACCTACAATTGAACAAGAAGACAATGAAAATTCTTATGTAATTGAAAATCAGCCAATTGAAATTGAGCCTGAAATAATCACCTCTGAAGTTTCAAAAGCCCCTTTAACTCCAACTGAAACAATTGTAATTACTTCATCAAAAGAAGATTCGCCATTTTTACCACTTGAAGAAGTAAAAGAAGTTGTTGAACAAAAGCCGCTTGAAGAAGTTAAAGAGGTAAATGAAGTTGTTGAAACTCCGCAAAAAAGAGTTGAAGTTAAAACAACACCATCTTTCAAGGCTTCTGATTTTGATGATGAAGAAGATACAGATTTAGCTATGAGAAGAAGAAATAAACATCTTCGTGAGCTATCTATTAAAAATCTTCTGCCAAAAGGTTTTAATTTTAAAAAAGAAGTAAAAAAAGAAGTTAAAGAAGAAATAAAAGAAGATATTAAGGAAGAAAAACTAGATTCTAATTGGAAATTAGATGAAACAATTTATAATGAGCTTTATGAAATGTCTCAAGATGAACCTCTTGAAGAAGAAAAAGAAGAATTAAAACAAGAACCTGAAAAAGTGGTTGAAGAAAAATTAGATGAACATGTTGAAGAACATGTTGAGCAAAAGCCTCTTGAAATTGAAGAAATAAAAAATGTTGAACCTCAAAAAATAGAAGAAACACAAAAAGAAACTGAAATTCAAAATGAGGGTTTTCATTTTATTGATTTAGAAGAAAAATTTAATAATGAACAAAAAAATGTTCAACCTCAAAAACTTGAAGAAGTAGTTGAAAAAGAAACTATTGAAGAAAAATCTGATGATGTTTCTCAAAATCTAAATGCAATTTTTGGAGACGAAATAATTTTATCTAATTCAAATAAAGAAAATTTTTCTCAAAATGATTTACCTGAAGAAATTCAAATTGTTGAGGAAGAAACTCCAATTCCAACAGAAATTAAAAATGTTGATGAAATTTTAGATAACGTTAAAAAAGAAATTGATTCAGTTGATATTTCTGAATTATCTAATTTGAATAATTTTGATGAAATTTTTTCAAATAATCAAAAACAAACAATTGAAAGTCCTGAATTAACCCTTGAAAATGGCGTTATTCAAAATGATGTTATTGATGTTGGTTTAAAAGAAAAAACAATTCAACAGGAAAAAGAAAATTATCAAAAAGAAAAACTTGAAATTGAAAATAAAAACCAAGAATCGGTGGATGGTATTTTCTTAAACGAAGAAAATAAATCTTCCGATGAACTACCTAAAAAAGAAGAACCAAGTGCGCCTTTAGATTTTAAAGTGTTTTTATCAGGTTTTAATTGTGATGACTTAAAAAAACAATTTTTAATTGGTGCATATTATATTAAACATTTTGCAAAGCTAGATGGCTTTTCTATGAAATTAATTAATTCAAAATTATTTCAAGCTGTCGGCAAAATAGCGGATTTATCAATACTTGATGATTTAATTGAAAAGAATTATGTTAAAATGATTGAAACGCAAGATGGCAAAAAATATTCTATAACTCAAGACGGTGATGAATATTTTGGGCATACGTTTCAAGGCTAAAAAATGAATTATATTTTTGTATTTTTAATTTTAATTTCTTTTCTTTGCGCATTTTTTAATGGCTCAATTTCAGATGTTAACGAGCAAATGCTTAATTCTGCAACAAAAGCGGTTAATGTTTCTTTTGCGTTAATTGGGGTGATGAGTTTTTGGCTTGGAGTTGTTCGAGTTGCGCAAAAATCTGGTTTAATGGAAAAATTTTCAAAATTAATTAAAAAACCTCTTTTAAAAATATTTCCTGATTTAAAAGAAAATGATGACGCCTTAAGCAACATCGCTCTAAATATCAGTGCTAATGCCCTTGGTTTAACAAACGCTGCAACACCATTTGGCATTAAAGCGATGGAAGATATACAAAAGCAAAATCAAGATAAGCAAAAGGCAACAAATTCGATGTGTACTTTTTTAGCCATTAACACTGCCGGTTTTCAAATTGTGCCTGCGGTTGTAATTGCGGTTTTGGCGGCAAATGGAATGGAAAATCCATCTCAAATTATAATTCCAACTTTAATAGTAACATCAATTGCTTTTTTAAGTGCGATTATTTTTTCAAAAATCTTAGAAAGGGTTTATCATGATTAATTTTTTAAACTCTTTTTCTTCTTGGATTTTGCCATTTATAATTTCATTTATTTTTATTTATGCGCTTTTTAAAAAAACTCCTGTTTATGAAGATTTTATTGATGGTGCTAAGGAAGGTTTTTCAATTGCCATTAAAATAATTCCTTATTTGATAGCTATAATGGTTGCAACAGCTGCTTTTCGTTCTAGTGGGGCAATTGATTATATTCAAAATTTAATTAAACCAATTCTTGATTTTTTTAAAATCCCAATTGAAACAACAATAATAATGATTACTCGTTCTTTATCCGGTTCTGCTACCCTTGGGCTTTTAGCAGATGTAATTAATCAAACGGGGGTTAATTCTTATGCTACAAAATTAGCCGCAGTTATCACAGGAAGCAGCGAAACTACTTTTTATGTGGCAAGCGTATATTTTGGCGCAGTGGGAATTAAAAAATTCAGATACGCATTAATTGTTGGAATTTTAGCAGATATTGTTGGTTTAATTGCTGCTGTTTCAATTTGTTCAATTTTCTTTTTATAATTATTCAAAATAGCCGATGTAGTCTATATTTCGATATAGTTCTAAATAATCTAGCCCAAAACCAACAATAAATTTATCATCTATATCAAAAGCATAAAAATCAGGTTGAATGTCGTGTTTTCTGGCACATTTTTTGTTAAATAAAACAGCAGTTTTAACGCTTTTTGCGTTTGAATTTTCTTTTAAATGTTTAACCAGAAAATCAAGGGTTAAACCTGTATCCATAATATCTTCAATAATTAAAACATCTTTGTTTTCAAAATCTGTTTTAATTTTGCCGTGTTGAATTTCTCCGGTTGAGCTAAAAGAATTTTGATAACTAGATAAGCTGATAAATTCCATTTTTAAAGGCATTTTAAGATATTTTACCAAATGTGTATAAAACATTACTGCACCTTTTAAAATGCAAACAGCATAAATCGTTTCATTTTCTTTATATGAATTATTGATTTCATCTGCTAAAGTTTTAATTCTTTCAATTAATTTTTTGTTATCAATTAAAACTTTTAAATCTTTTATATCTTTTTGCATTTATTATTCTCCTCAATAAAAATCATCTTGTATCTTGTTCTTAAAAAATAATCAGAATTTAGGGATGTTTTAGAGTGTTTATTATTCAAAATAAAATCATCATACATAATTAAATTTTTTCTATTTCTATATTTTAAATAATTCCCAATAAAATCGTTTAAAATTTCTAATCTATATTTAACATCTAAATTAACATATTTTTCATAATAAATTTTATCATTGTTAAATATTTCTTTTTTAATTTCTTCTATTTTTTCTTCAATAATTTCTCTTGAATTAATTGAGTTTTTGATTAAATTTTCAATGTTATTAAGATAATTTGGGCTTATCTCTTTAAACAAAGGAAGAATTTTTTTTCTAATTAAATTTCTTTTATATTTTGTATCTTCGTTTGATGAATCAATCATAAAATTTTGATTGTTTTGTTTTAAAAAATTTAAAATTTCATCTTTTGTTATTGATAAAAACGGTCTATAGAAAATCTCTCTTTTTTCAGGAATTGAACAAAGCCCTTTAATTGACGTCCCTTTAATAATTCGATATATCAAGGTTTCAATGTTATCGTTTTTATTATGGGCTAAAAAAATGTGTTCAGAATTATATTTTTTTGATATTTCATTAAAAAATTCATATCTTAATTCTCTTGCAATTTCTTCAGATTTTTTAGCGTCTTTAGGTGCTTTGCCGATTAAAAAATCAATATTTAATTTTTTAGCAAAGTTTTCAGTAAAAATTTCTTCTTCAAGAGCTTCATCTCTCCAATTATGGTTAAAATAACAAAGAATTAATTTAAGATTATATTTTTCTTTTAATTCATTTAAAATAAGTGCTAAAGCGCAACTATCAGGACCCGAGGAAAACCCAAGAGCAATAGTTGCGTTTTTTATATTATATTTATTTAAAAAATTTTCAACTGTATTTAACATTAAATTATAGAACAGGTAAATCGCCTTTTACATCAGCAACTTCTGCGCCATCTAAATTAAAAGCGCTGCAAAGAATTTTAGCTGCGGTTTCAGAATGTTTCTTTTCAACTAAGCAGCTGATTTTAATTTCACTTGTTGAAATCATTTTAATGTTAATATCTGCTTGAGCTAATGTATCAAACATTTTTGCGGCAATCCCCGGTCTATCTATCATGCCGGCACCTACAATTGAAACTTTTGCGATGTCTTCATCAATAAAAATGTTGCTTGCATTAACGATTTTGTTAATATCATCTTCAATTGATTTAAAAATTTCATAATCTGATTTTGCAATTGTAAATGCGATATCGTTTGTGTTTTTAGAATTTCTTGCGTAAGATTGAATAATCATATCAACGCTTAAATTTTTACTTGCCATTAAATTAAACAATTTTGCAGCGTTTCCGGGTTTATCTTCAACATCACATATAACAATTCTGATTTGTGAGCTATCGCAAGCTAATCCGGTAACGGGTTTGTTTAATTCCATTTCTTCGACTCCTATAATTAAAGTTCCTAAATCATCTAGTTTGAATGTGCTCCTAACTCGCATTGGCATATTGCGAAGTTTTGCTGTTTCAACAGAACGTGGGTGTAATACAT
>CAKUXO010000033.1 GCA_934700385.1 uncultured Candidatus Melainabacteria bacterium | reverse complement strand
TCTTCCCTTAAAATCGTTCAATTTTAAAATTTATCATTTTATGTGTCAGACATTTTAATTTTAAATGTCTAATTACAGTCATCCAAAAGTCACCCATAACACATTTTTTATAAAATAAACATAAAAATAAGGACAAGGTGAAAACCTTATCCTTATTGCTTTTTACTTGGTTGCGGGAGCTGGATTTGAACCAACGACCTTCGGGTTATGAGCCCGACGAGCTACCAGACTGCTCCATCCCGCGATATTCAATTTGTATATTAAGTATTTAACTTAACATGTATATTATGCTCCATAAAAATAAAAAATCAAGTATTTTAAAATATAATTTTTAAAAATATGTCAATATGCACTAATCTAGTGCAATAACGATTTTGTAAATAATTTTTAACAATGTTGGGTTATTTTTCAATCTCTTAACAATTTCATCAAGATAAGTATTTTCCGTAGTATCTGAACATTTGAAATCAAAAAGTGCGCTTGGGGTGATATTTAACGCTGTACATAATTCATCTAAAGTTTCAGCTGAAACAAAGTTATTACCTAATTCTATTTGGCTTAAGCTTTTTGCCGAAAGGTTGATTTTTTCGGCTAACGCTTCTTGAGTGAGTGCACGATTAATTCTTATTTCTCGTATTCTGTTGCCTAAATTCTTCTTTATTGACATATTATCACCTTAATATATTTTAAATAGCAGTTAAACACATTGACAAGAGAATTAATCTATTATAAATTGATTTAAAGAATTTATAATAGACGAGGTGTACTATGACAAAAGACTATAAATTTTTGTTTCAAATTTTGGATAACTACCTTGTGAATAAAACTGATGGCATAGATAAAGAAATTCTCAATGCCCTTGAAGCAAGAAGTAATGGTAAAAGTTTTAGTTTTAAAGACCACATCAAAGCCTTCATCTATGCTCAATTAAGCGCCGTAGTTGCTTGGAAAAATGTATCTAAGCGCAAAAATGAAGTAAATTCTTTGTTTTTTGATTTTGATAAAGATAAATTAAAAAATACTAATCCTGAGATTTTAATTGAAAATATTAAAAAATTAAAATGCTATAGTTCATTTACTACTAAAAATCAAATGAATTCCCTAAAAACAAACATAGAAACATTTGAAAAAATTGAAAAAGACTATGGTTCTCTTGATAACTTTATAATCCATGATAAAGTGTCAAATGTCGTTAAAATGCTTGCTGATAATAAAAGTATTTATAAATTAAAATATATCGGTATTGAACTAGTTTGCGAATATTTAAGAAACGTTGGAATTGATTTAATTAAACCAGATAAACATATTAAAAGATTAATCAGTCCTCAAAGATTAAATTTAGTTAACTCTGAAGCTGATTATGAGATTATAGATGAATTTAAAGATTTTGCAGATAAAGTTGGACTTAGCCAAACAAAAATGGACTATTTATTATGGAATTACGCAGCAAGAGGTTATGGCGAAGTTTGTTCAGCTAGTCCTAAATGCTATGAATGTGTTATAAGACAATTTTGTAATAATGGTTAAAAATAAATTTCAAAATCACTAGTTTATTTTTTAAATTTATTCTATCATATTAATTATGGTAAATGTAAAAAACGAAAAAGTTAACTCAATTTGTGTTTTTGCAAGTTCATGCAACAAAATTGATGATATATATTTTAGAGAAGCCTATAAGCTCGGTGTTGAAATGGCAAAATGCGGCTATGATGTTGTGTATGGCGGTTCAACTTTGGGTTTAATGGGTGAAGTAACCTCGGCTGCTAAAATGCATGGAAGTGAAGTAATCGGCGTCATGCCTGAAAGATTATATAACCTTGGAATTTCTTCGGGTGATTGCACAAAATTTATTTTAACTAAGGGCATGCGTGAAAGAAAAGCAAAAATGGATGAGTTATCTCAGGCTTTAATTGCAATTGCAGGCGGTTTTGGAACCTTAGAAGAACTTTCAGAAATGTTAGTTCAAAAACAACTTGGTTATAACGATAAACCGATTGTAATTTTAAATACTAATGGTTTTTATGATGATTTAATTAAATTTTTCAATAAAATAGTTGAAAATCGTTTTGCGCCAAAGGTTTCACAAAAAATGTATTACATAGCAAAAAGCCCATTTGACGCTATTAATTACATTAATAACTATGAATTTTCAAATATCAACTATTTAGCCGACAAAATTGCTACAAAAAATAAATCTTAAGGATAATTGTAAAAAAATAAATTTATCGGATACTATTGGTATAATAGAATAAGACTTAGGGAAATATGCTGGATAAAATTCAAAATAATTCTTCAGAATCTATTTTACAAAGTCAAAATGCGGATAGAATTAGAGGTTTGGGTGTTTCTAACCCATACGAAGAAGACAGTAAAAATTTTTTCATAGATCAATCTGATATTTCATCGGTTGCTTTTGAAAAATATCAAAAAGAACAAGATATTCAAAAGTTTAGTGAAATTTTAAAATCAACAGATGAACAGGCTGCTTCAAATCTTGTTATGCAACAGATGTTTGATGGAATAATTAAGCCTGAAGATATTAATTTTTCTTATGATAAAATTTTTGAAAATGAAAATTTTATAAATGATATAGCGTAATGTTTGAAAAAATCAAAAAATTCTTTTTCTTAAACATTTTAAAAAGGCGATATTATCGCTTTGGTGCGTGTGCTAAATGCGGTAAATGCTGCGAAAAAATTTATGTAAGACATAAAAACAAAGTAATTTCAACGCTCGATGAGTTTGAAGAAATCAAAAATAACGATACATATAGTTTTTATAAGCATATTTCAGTAATAGATAAAGATGATTTTGGCTTGGTTTTTTCTTGTAATTGGTTTGATAAAGAAAAAAGATTATGCAAAAACCACAAAGCCCGCCCTTCAATTTGTAAAAACTATCCAAGTGAAGAAATATTTTCTTTTGGTGCGCAATTGCACCCCGAGTGCGGTTTTCATTTTGAACCGATTGAAAAATTTAATGAAGTTTTTAAAAGAATTCAAAAAAATCCTGTTAAACCTTTTAGAGAATTTGAAGATTAAATATAGTTTTGTAATCTATCACAAAAAGCTCTTGCTTGAATTGAATCTTTAACATTATGAACTCTTACATATTCAATTTCATTTTGAATAAGATAAGATGTCGCAATAGCGGTTAATAAATCTGCGTCTTTAGGTTCTTTTGTGTTGATTGTGTCTTGAAGAAATCTTTTTCTTGAAACACCTGCTAAAACAGGATAACCCATTGACTTAAATTCACCTATTCTTTTTAAAAGTTCATAATTTTGATTAATTGTTTTTGCAAAACCAAAACCTAAATCAATAATAATGTTTTCTTTTTCAAGACCTTGAGATTGAGCTAAAATTGCTTTTTGATAAATTTCTTTATAAATTTCATCAACTAAATTATCATAAGAAGTTAATTCATCCATAGTTTTAGAATTACCTCTTGAATGCATTATGACAAGTTTTTTGTTTGCTTGGGCACAAATTTTTGCAAATTCTTCGTTTGCTAAAAAACTAACATCGTTAATTATATCTGCCCCAGCTTCAATTGAGGCCTTAGCGCAGCCAAGAGTCATAGTGTCAACGCTTATTTCAACATTTGGATATGCCGTTTTAAGAGCTGTTACAATAGGTACAACTTTTTCTATTTCATAAACAACTGAAACTAAATCTGCTTTTGGTTTGGTTGATTGAGCGCCTATGTCAATAATATCCGCCCCTTGTTCAATCATATCAATTGCATGGTTAATTGCTTTATCAATTTGAATAAACTCTCCGCCATCAGAAAAAGAATTAGGAGTTAAATTTAAAATTCCCATTATTTTAGTTTTATGGGTTGATTTTTTCTCGTTTTCAAGTTGTTCTAGTAAAACTTCTGATAGCTTAGATAACGAAAAAGGTTGATTAGAAAGTTTTTTTGCAACTTGTTCAATTTGATTTAAACTTCCAGATAAAATACAATCTGAAAAACTTACAGAGCAATCAATCACCCCACGATTAACCGCACAATCGCAACCAGATGAAAGGGCTGCTTGTTTAATTATTGTTGCTTGAGACGGTGTAACATCAAAAATCTTTATAGAAAGAAAAAGATGTTTTTTAATAGCCGAATTTATATAACTCTCATCAAAACCAACTGATGATATTTCTTTTTTTATAAATTTTTTTAAAACTGTTTTAGATAAAAATTGCATTTTTTTGTTCAACAAATATAATAGATATTACAGTACATTATTATTAATAGATTAAGAATACAATTAAGTCAAGGAGATATAATAATATGGCAAACGCTAAATTAAATGCAACATTAAGAGAAGAAGGCAAAAACCCTCGTCAAATCAGAAAAGAAGGCTTCCTTCCAGGGTCAATTTATGGTAAAAATATTGAACCAAAAAACATTCAAATCAGCACACATGAATTTGAATTAGCTAACAGAAATAATGAAGAAGGCACATGGGAAATTAATCTTGGTGGCGAAAAAATTAACGCTAAAATTCAAGAACTTCAAATGAACTTCTCTACAAGTGAACTATTAAACGTTGAATTTGCTGTTATCTAGTTTCATTCTTCGTTTTCATTAAAAAACGATACGCTGAAAACATCTTGATAGTTAAGCGAATCAATAAAATGGTTATATCTTTCCATTCTTAGTTTTAACCAACCAAGCATGGAATCTGTACCAAAGATTTTTACAACACGTACGGGGGCAAAACAGTTCCTTGACGTGTTGTATTTTTCTTCCATAAACGTTTGGCATTTACAATTTAATTCTTCAATTAAATCATAAAGAGTTTTAAGCCAAGCGCCCTGAACAGATAATTCATCGACTTTAAATTCCAATATCATTTTAATCCACCTGCCTTTCCGTGGCAATATCTAACAGTTACTACTTTAGTAACATTCCACAAAAATTTAATTTATAACATGTTTTAAATATGTTAGTATATTTGTATGAGTTTTAAGAATGAAAAAATTCGCCAACAAGTTAAGTTAATGCCCAAACTCCCTGGGTGTTATCAATATTTTGATAAAAATAATGAAATAATTTATATCGGAAAGGCTAAAAATCTTTATAACAGAGTTAATAGCTATTTTATGGGAGATAAATCAGATTCTGTTAAATTGAGTGTTATGGTGCCTCAAATTGAAAGAATTGAGTGTATTGTTGTTAATTCTGAAATTGAAGCTCTTATCTTAGAAAATGAATTAATCAAAAAATATAAACCAAAATATAATATCTTATTAAAAGATGATAAAAAATTCCCCTATTTTTTAATTACAAAAGAAGATTATCCAAGAATTACTGTTGTAAGAAAAGCAAATAAAAACCCCTTAAAAGGTAAATATTACGGTCCTTACACTGATTCAAGGGCGATGTATGCTACGTTAGAAGTAATTAATAAACTTTTTCCTATTAAAAAATGTACAACTCCAAAATATAAAACTCGTCCTTGTTTATATTATGATATTGGTCAATGTTTAGCCCCATGCCAGAATAAAGTTAGCCAGCAGGAGTATCAAAAATTAATAAAAAATGTTGAGCTATTTCTTTCAGGCAAAAGAAAAGAATTAATTAAAACTCTTAAAAAAGAAATGGAAAATGCAAGCAAAAATTTTGAATTTGAAAAAGCCTTGCTTTATAGAAACAGCATTAATGACATTGAAAAAACAATGGAAAAACAAAGCGTTGTTTTTAAATCAACCTCAATTAACTACGATTATATCGGTATTTCAAATAGTTCAAATTTAATTTGTATTTCAATTTTACAAATTCGTCAAGGCCGTCTTATTAATAAAAAAGATTTTTCTTTTTCTCAAATTTTGCAAAATAAAACAGATATTAATGAAATAATTGAAAGCACAATTAGGGAATATTATATCATTTTAAATGATGAAGAATTGCCCTCTAAAATAATTTTAGATGAAACTTTTGATGAAGTTGAATTATATAAAAAATGGCTATCTTTAAGAAGAAATGCTGATGTTGACATTATAAAAGCAAAAACTTCAACAGATAAAGAAATGCTTAAAATTGCCAAGAAAAACGCTGATTTTAACCTTGAACAATTGAAATTAAAAGAATTAAATCAAATTCAAAATGATTATAATGAAGTTGGTTCATACATTCAAGAAAAATTAAAACTTACAAAATTTCCTCACACAATTGAATGTTATGACATATCTCACATTCAAGGTACTAACACGGTTGCTTCTGGGGTGTATTTTGAAAATGGTCAGCCAAAAAAATCAATGTATAGAAAATATAAATTAAAAACAATCGAAAAAGGCGAAGTAGATGACTTTAAATCTATGAGAGAAATATTATCTCGCCGATTTAAAAGAATTAAATCGGGTAAAATTAATCCTCCTGATTTAATAATAATTGATGGCGGTAAAGGTCAACTTTCAAGCGTTATAGCGATGATGAATGAATTTGAATTAAAATTAAATATCGTTTCTTTAGCAAAAAGAGAAGAAGAAGTTTTTTTACCTAATCAATCTAACCCTGTGATTTTTGCGAAAAATTCCCCCGCACTTCATCTTTTTCAAAGGATAAGAGATGAAGCCCACCGTTTTGCAATAACTTTTCATAGACAACAAAGAAGTAAAACAATGTTAAAATAACTTAATATTTAGCAAATAATTTTATTTTGATGGTTTTGTATAATTGCCTAAATACACTAGTTGGAGAAACCATGAATATTAATTTTTTGCCATCTTTTAGAATAAATGCGTCTAAAATTCAAAATATTAAAAATAACAACAACCAATCAAATTCAATTAAATTAAATACCCTTAATGCCGATACTGTTACATTTTCGGGTAGAGTTGATTTATATGCTCGTGCATTAGGGCTTGATGAAAAAGATTATCCTAATCTTGAATTAAGACAAGAAATATTATCTTCATTAAAAGAAAATAATGACACCGATATCCCAGAAGTTCATAAAAATTACTATTCTGCTTTATTAGATTGTGAAACTTTTGAAGAAGCAAAAGAAATCTACCCCGAGTTATCTTCTATAAAAGATGCTAAAAATCTTGATTTATCAAAATTTCACCATGCCAGCATTTTCAGATTTATTAACGACGGAAAATATGATGGTCTTAATTTAGAAAATTTAACTTTGGAATTTTTGAAAAAATATTATGGGCAAGCTATATCTCCTGCAAAAAAAGATAGTGTTGAGCAATACTATGGTATGTCTTTGAGAAGTATTGACCGTATCATGGAAGAACTCAATATGAAAATGCCAAAAAATTATGCAAAACTTTTAGAATCTTCAAGAAAAATAATTCAAACCAAAGAACATTGGAAAGATGATGATTACAGAAAAGCTATGTCTGAAAAAATGAAAATTCAATGGGAAAACCCTGAATTTAAAGAAATAAGAGCAAAATCGCTTGAAGAACAATGGCAAAATGAAGAATTTCGTGAATCTATGCACCAAAAAGGAATTGAAAGATTTAATGACCCAAAAAGAAGACAAATGGCTTCTGAATATGGTAAAGCCTTTTGGCAAAATCCTGAAAATCGAGGAAAATTGCGACAAAGTTTGCTAAATAAATGGCAAGATGAAGATTTTAGAAAAAAGATGTCTGAAAAAACGAAAGCTCAATGGCAAGATGAAGATTTTAGAAAAAAGATGTCTGAAAAAACTAAAGCTCAATGGCAAGATGAAGATTTTAGAGAAAGAATGGCGCAAGTTCACCAAGAAATTTGGTCTAATGATGAAATGAGAGAAGCTGCAAGCCAAAGAGCGAAAGAAAGATGGCAAGACCCAGAATATCGTGAAAAAATGTCTGAAATTTCAAAAGCTCGTTGGCAAGACCCTGAATATAGAGCCAAAATGCGTGATGTAATGGCTGAGCTTTGGGCAGATGAATCTTTTAGAGATAAGATGAATGAAACCCGTCAAGAAACGTGGTCTAATAATGATTTAAGACAACAGGCTTCTATTAGAGCAAAAGAAAAGTGGCAAGATGAAACATATCAAAAACGAATGAAAGTTACAGCACTCGCTAAATCAATGGCTTGGGATATGCGCCCCGATGTTAAACAAATCTATAAAGATATGTTAAAAGAATTTCCTTACGCTGAGGTTTTAGCTGCTAAAAAAATATCTAAAATTCCTTTAACTGATGATGAGAAATCTTATATGCGTTGTTATATGAAAGCGTGTCATAATGCTAATCCTACTGCTGATAAAGAAATTGGTCAACTTCAAAAAGATATTTTAAAATCTTGGGGTTATTATGATAAAGATTGTGATATTGATTCGATTTTAGCTATGTTTGAAAATAAATAATATTAAAAAGGCGAGCTTGATACTCGCCTTTTGATTATGAAACTTTATATTTTAATTATTTATCTTCTTCTTCAAGTTTCTTTTTGTTTTGAATTTCTTCATCTTCTTTTGCTTGTTGAGCTTCTTCTTTTTCTTTAGCAGCTTGCGCTTCTTCGTCTTTTTTAGCTTGAGTTTCTTTTGCTTCTTTTTCTTTAGCTTCTTGAGCTTCTTGTTCTTTTTGTTCTTCTTCAAGTTTTTGCATAAAGATATTAGCTTCTTTTGTGCCTTCGTTAAGCGCTTCTTGTTTAATTGCTGTGATGTTTTCTTCTGAAATACCTAAAGATGTTAAACCTTCATTCAATTGGTTTGTTAAATCTTGAGATTTTTTAGTATATTCTTCAAAGAAATTTGTATGACTTGCAAGTTCATCATCTGAAGCAACGCTTGAAGCTGTTTGTTGGTCGGTATCAATTGCAACGCCATATTGTTTATTTAAGAAATCAACATCATCAAGAGTGTTATAACCTTTAACAGATTGACCTTTTACATTTACATTAAATGTACCTAATAAATTTTGGTCAATAACGCCATCGTTATCAAAGTCTGCGGCTGTATCAATGCTTGAATGTGTTCCACCTTGGGTGTAGCTTGATAAGTCAATTGTAAAATCGTCACCTAATTCTTTAGCAATATCAACAACTTCTTGTTTTCCATCTGGAGTTGTTTTAACGGCTTTAATTTTACCTTGGCTTAATTCTTGCGCTGTTACTGTTCCATTTTTATCAAGGTCAAGAGCTTCCATTTCAGCCCATTGATTATCTGCGCCTAAAAAGTCGCTTGTTGTATCAAAAGAACCGTCATCAACAATGAAGTCATATCTAACTTGGTTTTTACCCTCACCAAGAGTGAAACCAATTGGGTCACAACATTTTTTAGCTTCTGCAGCTTTTACTGCGCTATCATATTCTGCTTGTTTAGATGATATATCTAGATTAATTCCTTGAACATCTAAAATAAGTGAATTTAAACTTCCTAAAAGTGAATCTATTTGAGCAATTTCAGAACTTGCTGCTGCTAATTTAGCTAATGCTGTACCAAGCCCTGGGGCGTCTGGCATAGATTTTTTAATGTTTGCTTGAAGTTCATCTTTTGTCATTCCCTTGCCGCCTTCTTTGTTTGCGGCAATATAGGCTTCAATGTTTTCATTTAGAGCTTTTTTAGCTTCTTGCTCATGTTCTTCAACTGCTGCTTCTTGTTTTTTTGCAGCTTCTAAAATGTTTTCTTGCGCTTCTTTTGCTAGAGTTTGAATTTGTTGTTCAATTTTTTCCATTTTTTGAACATCAACTTCTTTTTCTTTTTGAAGGGCTGCTAATTCTTCTTTAAGTTGTTCTGTGCTTGTAGTTGAAGCAATAGTACCAGTTTTTTCTGTTGATTTAGTTGAATTAGTACTAGTTGTTGTTGCTGCTTTTTGAGCATTTGAAGTTGTTGTAGTGGAAGCTACTTTTGATGTCTTTAAAAGACTTGATGCGTTAATTCCTGTTGTCATCCGAGTTACCTTTCTTTCCTGTTATTATGTGTAAGTTATATTTTTATACTTCCACATAAAAAAATTTTATAACACTTTTTTAATTTGAGGAAAAGAATAGGCAGTTGTATAAATTAAAAAATCGTTAATTGGTTTAACATATTCTAATAAGAACTTTTTGTTTCTAATTTGTTCAACACAAATTAAGCTATCAAGTTTTTGAGATAAATATTCACTCAAATTTTTTTCTAGCTCTGTTTTAGAATAATCTTTTAATAATTTGACGATTTCCATATAATTATATTAATCCTCTAAATGGATGAGATAATCTTTAATTTTTAATTTTTTTACAATCCTTAATATTTCTTGAATTTTTTTAAAGTTTTAAATTTTTATGCCGATAAATATTCTAAGCGTGCATTAAAATACTAACGAAGGAATGACAATATGACTCAAGGAATTCAATTTGGTGCTGGAAAATTATTAGTCGGTTTTGGTACAACTAAACATGCTGGAAGCGCTGCTCCAAGTGGCGATAGCGCAAGTATTCACCAAGAAATTGCTCAAAATGAACAGCAAATTTCAACAGATAATGAGCAAATTCAAACAAGTCAACAAGCTTCTGAGCAAGCTCAACAACAAGTAACAGAAGCTCAAAGCGCTATGGAAAGTTTGAATTCCGTTGTAAGTGAGCTATCTTCAACCCTATCTGGGCTTCAAGGTCAGCTTTCAAGCGTTCAAAGTGCACTTGGTTCTTGCCAACCTCAAACAAAAAATGAAAAAGGTGAAATGCAAGATAACCCTCAATATGCTCAATTACAGCAACAAGTAGCAGAGCTTGAAAGCCAAGTCGCTGAAACTCAAGCCCTACTTGAAGAAACTCAAAATAGCTATAATGAACTTCAAGGCCAAATTGAAGCAACTCAAGCAGAAGCTGAATCAAGCGAGGCTGAAACAACTTCTCTTGAAGCTGATATTGAATCTTGTAGTGCTACAATTGAAAGCCTGCAAGCTGAATTAGAAGCAATTGAACAACAACAAATGGCTGAGCAAGAACAAGAAATGGATGAATCTAAATTTACTTCTGATAAAGAAGAAGTTTCTGACATTGAAAAAGCCGGTTTTACTGACGGTAAAGACAACAATAAGGTTAAAGAAACAGAAAATAATGAAGCTCAAAAAGCTCAACAAACTGAAGCTAAATCGCAAGCGCAAAAACTTCTTGAAGAAGGCAGCTTAACTGAAAATGTTGCAGCGGTTACTAAAAATGCAATAATATTATTAAGCCCTGATAATCATACAAAAGAAGAACTCGAAAAAGCAGCTCAAGAGGTTAAGGAATACGCAAAAATTGATGAACAAAATAAAACGGAAAATCAACAAAAAGTTATCTCTTTAGCTCAAGATGTTTCTAATTTATCTCCAAGTGCAACTTTAGATGATAAAAAAGCACTTCAAGCTAAAATTAATGATATAACAAAAGAAATTGACGCTCAAAATGGTGTAGCACCAGAAGTTACCAATGCTATCGCAAGAGCCTTGCAAGAATTAGGAACTGGTGAGGGTGAAAAAGATAACACCGGCGACTGTCTAAAATATGGCGGTAATGAGGGCGAAGCATGGTGTGCGTATTTTCAAAACTGGCTTTATGATGGCATCTTAAAAGATGGCGGTTTTACAACAGGTTCAAACCCAGACGCTTATAGAAATGCTACTGATTTACAAGAAGGTGCTAAGGCTCTTGGTTGTTATTCTCCAAATGATGGAAGTTATACACCTCAAGCGGGTGATATATTTAATATAGGTGGCGATCACGTTGGGATGTATTTAGCAAGTGATGATAATTATATGTACACAATTGAAGGCAACGCTGATAATGAAGTAAGATTAAGAAGATATGCCAAACCAAATACTGCCGAATATGATACGTCACTTCATAGAATTGATGATATTTCAGGTTTTGTTCAAATGAATAAATATTATGGTGGTTCATCAAGCGCAACATATATATCAATTTATAACAATCAACTAGATACTCAATTGGCAAAAAGGCACCAAAATAATGTATAATTTTTAGACAATCTTTAGCAAAAATTTTCATGTTCAATCCTTAAATAAGTATAAAGGAGAGCACATGAAAATTTTTTGCACATCACCATTTAACATAAATAAACCCCAACAATCTTTTAAAGGTAAAAAATCTGAAAATAAAATAATTCAATTTCCGCCTGAATATGTCCAAAAAGAAAATCAAGAAGAAAAACCACTTGACCCAGAGGCATTTCAAGCGATGTATGGAGTTGAAAAAAAACCTTGCGGTTTAGCAATTTTAGAAGAAAGTGATGATGAACCTATTAGTGTTGATATTGCCCCAAGACACATTTCAAATCTTTTTTCATATTCTGATGGTTCCCTAAATCCAAAAGCAATTAAACAATTCAGTGAAATTTATCTTCAACTACAAGATGAAATGTATATTAAAAATCAAGCCGAATTAGAATATTATGAAAATGCTGCAAAGAAAAAAGCTAAAATAATTGAATGGAATACATCTGATGAAGATTATGAACAAACATTAAAAAATGAATTTGATAAAAGTGATTGGCTTGATGGCGATTTTACTGATTATTATAGAAACGTTATTTCAAAAGTTTCAGGTAAATTAAAAGAAGATATCTTAGACGCTTTTATTCAAATTAATGACCAAGAAAAAGCGCAAATTCCGATTGATGCTTATGATC
>CAKUXO010000032.1 GCA_934700385.1 uncultured Candidatus Melainabacteria bacterium | reverse complement strand
TAGAACGCAGCGAGCTGAATAGGAACGGGTCTTAGGCTCGTAAGCTGAGTGAAAACCGCCAGTACTTAAGTAGTAACCATAAGTATGAGAGGAATCACCTTCATCTACTGACCAAATTACGTTCGGCTCACACATGTCATAGTAAGCCCCAGGGCAAGCGCTGTAGTTAGGCTCACAAAGAACTGACCCATAACCGGAATTGTAGTCACACAGAAAATATAGAATTATCAAGGGTTTAGTATAAAAATACTTTTTAGCTAACCAAAAAATTATACCTCGTAAAAATATTTCAAAATGTAAAGAAATTTAATCTTTTTGCAAAATTGTGTAATAAAATTACTTTATATAAATAGAATATAAAAACTATATAAAGGCGAAAAAATTGATTCAACTGAACGTAGATTTTACATTGTTGTCTAAATTTTTCGGTATTTCTCCAATTCAGGCTTGTCAATATGCGAACAAAGATATTGACGAAATTATGGAAATTGAGGCGCAAAAGGGTAATCAAAAAGCCGCTGATTATAAAAAAATCCTTTCTGACCCAGATAAAATACTTGAAATTTTTAAACTTGCCAATGTTGAAAACAAGTTCATAATTTTGCAAAATATGTCTGAAAAAGATTTAGACAACTTATTGCCATACTTAAATTCTGATCAGCTTTCTTTAGGGTTAAATTTTTTCACCGAAGAAAAATTGCTTCAAATGTGTCAAGAACTTCCTATGGAAGAACTTTTGGCTATGGTTTTAGATAAATTTAGCCTTGTTGATGTCTTAAATTTGATGACTGATGACGCTATGGATAAAATTATTATGGAGCCAGAGGTTGATAGAAGTTATGCGCAAAAATATTTCCAATCACTTCATCAAGATGAACTTGAAAAAATAATGGTTCAGGTTTACGGGGAAGAATACCAAGGTAAATCTTCAAAAGAATATCTTGATGAATTAGCAGGATTAAATGCTTCTGATTATAAACTTTTTATGACCTCATTAGATAGAGAAAGTAAAATCGGGATGATTGATGGCATTTGTAAGCAAAAAGATGAATTGTTACTTCTTTTCGAGCCACAAGATATTGTACATCCAATGGAATTAATAATGAAGTCAGATAAAATTGAAATGATGAATAAATTAGACCCAGAATTTTTAGTTCCAATGATTCAAGAACTTCCAATTGACCTGACTCAGGTTGTTTTAACGCAAATTGACCCAAGAGATTTTTCTGAAATTTTAGCAAGAGATTTTGAAAACATTTTATCAAGCGTTGTTTTATTTTCAAACATGGGCGTATAGCTAGATTTTATAGGCTTTTTTATAGAACAGGTATCCGCCGATTAAACCTATTAAAAGTACAGGCAGCCACGCAGCTAAAAATGGCGAAATTTTACCTGTTTCACCAAGGTTTAATGAAAGCGCTCTTATAACGTAGTAAACAAAAATAATCAAAATGCTAAATAAAAATCCTCTGTTATATCTAACTCTTGGCGGAGTAATTGCTAAAGGTACACCAATTAACGCTAAAGCAAGAGTTGTGGCAGGAAGTGCTAACTTATCAAAAAGATTAATTTTATATTCTGTGCGGATTGATTTTTCGAGTTTGATTTTGTTATCTTTAATTCTTTTCATCAATTTAAAGAAATTGTATTCAGAGGCGGTTTCTTTAACCATTTCGTTAACATCACCTATTCCAAAACTAACATTTGATTCTTCAAAAAGACTTGTGTTGAAGATTTTGCCGTTTTTTGAAATGGTATAAACAACTCCGTCGTTAAATTTCCAGCCGTAGTCTGATGTAGAACCTTTTTTGGCTTGAATTATTTGAATGTTTTTAGGGTTTGAAATGTCAACAACAGTAACGTTATTAAGTGCTTTATCTTTGCACCATTGTGCATAGAAAAGCCTTTTAAGATTTCCTTCTTTATCAACATCTTTAATTGTGAAATTCATTTTGTTTTCGGGGATGTGTTTTTGTTCAATTGAATAAATTGCTAAAGATTTAGATTGAATTGAAGCAATTGGCACAACAAATTCATTAATTAAAAAACTAACAACCATCATCACCGCTGCAAAACAAAAAATTGGGCGAGCAATTCTTTCAATGCTTATTGAACAAGCCTTGAAAATTGTTATTTCAGATTTTAAACTTAAATCGTTAACTGTCATAACGGTTGCAAAAAGGGTTGAAATAGGAATTGTTAAAACAAAAACCTGCGGCAAGTTTAAAACAATCATCATTAAAGCTATATGAAAAGGAATTCCATATAAAGAAATTTGTTTAATTAATTGTGTAAAAGTTTCAGAAGCAAAAATGATTGACGTGAAAATGATTACACCCAAAACAAAAACATCAAAAAGCTGTTTTAAAATATATCTATCTAAAATGCTTAATTTGTTATATTTTGATTTGATAAATGCTTTTAATTCTTTATATTTTGAATATATTTTTACCATTTTCGTTATACATTTCTTTTCTGTTTTTTGAAATTTCACTAAATAACTTGATTTTCTCATCATCAGAAAGTTTTTTCAAGTCATTAAATTTTTCTATTAATAAATCAAACGCTTTTAAAATATTTTCCTTGTTGCCTTTAAAAATCCCCATGGTTAAATCGCTTGAAGAAATTGCAAGGCGAGTGGTATCTCTAAAACCGCTTGAGGCGATTTGTTTTGCTTCATCTAAAGCACTTTGAAATAATAAAATTGAAAGTAAAAGTGGAAGATGAGAAATTTGTGCGCAAAGAAAATCATGGTCTTTCATATTGATTTTTAAAGGAATAGCGCCAAGATTTAAAATAATTTCTTCTAAAAGCGGATTGTTTTTTTCAATTAACCATTTTGCACCTTGAAAAAGATTTTCTTCCCCTGCTTCAAAGCCCGATTTTTCAGTCCCCGCCATAGGGTGAGATAAAATAAAATCAAAAGAAAACTTTTTATTTAAAAAAGGTGTTTTAATTGATGAAACATCTGCTACAATTGCTTTTTCGGGTAAAAAAGAATTAAGTTCTTCTAGGATATCAAGAGTTTTTGAAATTTTTGAACAAACAAAAATAATGTCGCAATCTTTCACTATTTTTATATCAAAACCAGTATAAGGAGTGTATTTTAAAGCTTTTTCAAAACTCGATTTTGATGAGCAAAAAATTTCATATTTATCTTTAAATAAAGAAAGTTTTTTTAAAATAGAGGTGCCAATAAGCCCCAGACCAATTATTCCAACTTTTATCATAAAAAAATTATAATACATATTAAGTATTTTTAAAAGAAAAATATTTTTTAAGTGTTGACAAAGCAAAATTTATATGGTAAGATAGAAAAAATTTGTGAAGAAGTTAGGAAATTCGCAAGTTTTTGGTACGAGTGATTTGATTTTTTTTTGACCAAATCAAGAAAGTAGAAAACAGTTAGTGTTAATTCCCATGCGGATTTGACACGATTATCTTGTGTAGAAAGTGTGAATGTTATGGCAACAGTGAAAACAGTTTCAATCGTAGAACAAAGAAGACCTCAAAAATATGCTCTTGCTGCTACAGCAGGTGCAATAGCCGGTGGCGTTGCAAAATATGTTATGCCTAATCAAAAAGAACTTTCTATGAAATTAAATAAAGAAAACATCGATACTTTTGTTTCTTCTGCTGCAACAAAAGCAAGAGGTGAAAGCCGTTCAACCTTAAAATATGTTGGACTTGGCGCATTGGTTGCACTTGGCGCAAAAGCAGTTAAGAATTATTTTTCACCAAAAGAAAAATTAGTTAAAACAAGCGATGTTCAATATTCAAAATATGACGCTCTTTTAGACGCACCTGATTATTCTTGCATGGTGCTTTGGTACGGCGACGATAAGAATGCGTAAGCCGACCCGAGCCAAGTGAGTTTAGCCCGACTGGGCTTAACGAACGCAGACGAGGGCACAAGGTGTGTGACGAGAACGGCGAAAATGATGAATTTTTGCCGTTTGAGAAACCTTACCTGAGCAAAGCGAAACGTAGGTAGACTTGCCACGTTGAGCAAAACGCTGAAACTGTACGATGGCGACGTAGGACAATTGAGGCTGTTTTTGCAGATTTTGCAAAAACAGAGCCGATATGCCCACAGGAGCCAAACCCGAAACGAGTGAACTTTACCTAAATTGACCTATATATCCCTATAGCGCTATAATATTACCATGGTAGAAAAAATCAAAGTCCGTGGGGCGAGGGTTCATAATCTTAAAAACATCGATATAGATATCCCTTTAAATAAAATTGTAGGTATAGCAGGGGTTTCAGGCTCTGGTAAGTCATCTCTTGCGCTTGGAGTTTTATATTCAGAGGGTTCAAGAAGATATCTTGAAGCTTTATCAACTTATACCAGAAGAAGAATGACACAAGCTCAAAAAGCGCTTGTGGATGAGGTTTTATATGTGCCTGCGGCATTAGCGCTTCATCAGCGCCCATCAATTTCAGGAATTAGAAGCACTTTTGGAACGGCAACCGAGCTTTTAAACAGCCTAAGATTGATGTTTTCTCGTCTTGCAAGTCATTGTTGCCCTAATGGGCATTATTTAGAACCAAGTATTAATGTTGCCCTTGAAAAAGAGCTTGTTTGCCCTGTTTGTGGCGAAAAATTTTTCGCACCATCAGCTGAAGAATTAGCTTTTAATAGCCTAGGGGCTTGCGAAAACTGCTCTGGAACAGGAATTGTCAGAACAGTTGATATTTCAACTCTTGTACCTAATCAAGATTTAACAATTGATGAGGGGGCGGTTTTGCCTTGGGGCACTTTGATGTGGTCTTTAATGACGGATGTTTGCCGAGAAATGGGGGTTAGAACAAATATCCCATTTAAGGATTTAACGCAAGAAGAAAAAAATATCGTTTATTATGGTCCGGCTGAAAAGAAACATATTTTTTATAAAGCAAAAAATACAAATCAAGCGGGCGAATTGGATTTTACTTATTATAACGCTATTTATACCGTTGAAAATGCGCTTTCAAAAGTTAAAGATGAAAAAAGTATGAAGCGTGTTGAAAAATTTTTAAAACAAGATGTTTGCCCATCTTGCCTTGGTACAAGGTTATCTAAAAAAGCAAGAGAGCCAAAAATTCTTGGAATTTCACTTGATAAAGCGTGCGAAATGGCTTTAATAGACCTATGTGATTGGGTTGAAAAAATTCCTGATAGCTTGCCTAATGAAATGAAAAAAATGGCAGAAAATATTATTGAAGCATTTTTTGATGTTGCAAAAAGGTTGATTGACCTTGGTTTAGGATATTTAAGTTTAGATAGGGCAACAACCACTCTTTCAACCGGTGAGCGCCAAAGAATGCAACTTGCCAGAGCCGTTAGAAATAGAACTACAGGGGTTTTATATGTTTTAGATGAACCCTCTATTGGGCTTCATCCATCTAACATTATTGGTTTAAAAAATGTAATTAAAAATTTAATCGATGACGGGAATTCTGTTATTTTAGTTGATCATGACACAGAAATTTTATCTATATCTGATTGGGTTGTGGAAATGGGACCAAATGCAGGCGATGAGGGCGGTTATGTTGTTTTTGAAGGAACAATTCCTCAAATTAAAAAAGATAAAAATTCAATAATTGGAAAGTATCTTTCAAATGAAAAAACGGTTAAAATAAGGAAAAATTCCCCAAAAGAAAAAGTTTTTGAATTTGGTTCAATTAATTTAAAAACAGATAAAATCCACACCGTTAAACCTTTGGATATAAAAATTCCAAAAGGGAAATTAACAGTTGTGACAGGGGTTTCAGGCTCCGGTAAAACAACAACAATCCTAGAAGGGTTAATACCTGCCCTTGAAAATAAAATTTCAGGGAAAAAACTCCCAAATCATATTCTTTCTATTGAAATAGATAATATTAAACAAGTTAAATTAATTGATGCAACCCCGATTGGAATTAATGTCCGCTCTAGCGTTGCAACTTATTCAGGTATCCATGATGAACTTAGAAAAGCGTTTTCAAAAACTCAAAAAGCGCAAGAATTAAAATATAAAGCGGGTGATTTTTCATATAACACGGGTAAACTTCGTTGTCCAACTTGTGACGGCACCGGAGTTATTAATTTAGATGTTCAATTTTTGCCTGATGTTGAAATACCTTGTCCGGATTGCAACGGTTCAAGATATGTTAATTCAATTAATGAAATAAAATTTGAAAACTATTCTTTACCTGAAATTATGGCGCTGAATGTTAAAAAAGCGCTTGAAGTTTGTAAGAATTTAAAATCTGTTAAACAAAAACTTGAAATTTTAGATGAATTAGGGCTTGGATATTTAACTTTAGGTGAGGCAACACCTAATCTTTCAGGGGGCGAAGCGCAAAGATTAAAACTTGCAAGTGAAATGAGAAAATCTCAAAAAGAAACAGTTTTTGTTTTTGATGAACCAACAATCGGGCTTCATCCAAAAGATGTTGAAACCTTGTTAAAAGTTTTTGACACCTTGATTAAAAATGGTGCAACCGTTGTTGTAATCGAACACGACCTTGATATCATAAGAAATTCTGATTATATAATTGATATGGGTCCAAATGGGGGAGAAAAAGGCGGTGAAGTTGTTTTTAATGGGGTTTTAGAAGATTTAAAACTATGCGAAAAATCTAAAACCGCAAAGTTTGTTTAAAATGAATTTTGTAGTATAATTTCAAATAAGATTAGGAATATGAGAAAAATTATACTATTTTTATTTTGTATATATAGCCTATTTTTTGTTTTAGGCAGTACTTTAGCGCCCATAATGGCTCATTATAATCAATATAATTTTTCAGGATATTTATCCTCTCTATATATCCATGCTTGTCATCAGCAACCTGATAGGTCTTTTTGGTTTTTTGGCTATCCTGTGGCTTTGTGCTGCAGGTGCTATGGGTTTTATTTAGGAACATTTTTTTCAAGTATAGTTGCTTTTTTAAATAAGTTAAAATTAAGTTTTAAAATGGTAATAGGTTTATTTTTACTTACATTAGTAGATATAGTTTTAAATTTTATATTTAATATAAACACAGGAAACTATATAAGATTTTTTATCGGTTTAATAATGGGATTATTATTTATATTTATTTTATGTTGTTTGTTAAAATTTTTAAAAGAAAGGCTAAATAATGCGCATTAAAAAATTTGTGTCATCTTTTTTATTATTATCTTTAATGACTTTTTCTCTGTCTCCACTTTCAGCTGTGTCAACAAATGAATCTTTGTATGATTTCTTAAAAACAACAAAAGAAATCAAGACTTCTTATGAATATCCCTCAATGAAATTAAGCGCCATTTCAACAGGTAAAACTGAACTTTCAGCGCATACTCCGATAATGATTAGGTGCGAAGAAACAATTTCAACAAAAGATGTTGTAAGTGGCGGAACTGTCAATTTTTCTGTTTTATCTGATGTAAAAGCTTCAAATGGCGCAATTGTAATTAAAGCAGGCGCACCCGTAACGGCTCAAATTACTTTTGCAAGGAAAAATGGAATGATTGGAAAATCAGGTCAAATTACAGTTAGCGATTTTCACACTATAGCAGTTGATGGAAGTTATGTTCCTTTATCTGCTTCAATTTCAGCTGAACCGGATGACAATATGACAACATCAATAGTTTTAGGTGTTTTAATTTGTCCATTATTTTTATTAATGAAAGGTGATGAGGCAAAAGTCCCAGCTGGTACAACTAAAACAGCCTATACAGTTACAAATTTATACATAAACACACAAAGATTATAATTTTTATAGAATAATAAAATGGATATAGTTAGCTATATCCATTTTTATCCAATTATATCCATTTTTATCCATTTTGTAAATATATCGAGAAAAATGCTATCTTTTTTAAGCCAATGTCGGGTCATTAAAGATGATTTTCACGCTTTTTAAAATATCATCAGTTTTAATTTCTTTATAACAATCTTTCGCTAAAATCTGACTTTTTGAAATAAATTCCATATTATTTTCTTTTAAAATATTAAGCAATTCCTTGGAATTCATAAAATAGTCTTTAACTTTAATATAAAGGTTAAATTTTTTATTTTTTTGCGAAAGTTTTGCATAAATAAATTTAATTGAATCCATTAAATAAATATTATATTCAAAATCAATTGAAAAATTTATGTAATAATCAAGATTATTTTTTGTTGCAACTTCAAAATAGCCTAAAATCTTGTTTTTATCGTGATTATAGAAAATATATTTTGAACAACCATTCAAAAATTGAAAATTTTGTCTTGAAAAAAACGGGCGATTAAAAGAATTTATGTTTTCATTATAAAAATTAGAAATATCTCTTAAAAACTCTCTTTTAAAAGGAGATAAAATCAGCGCCCTTGAAGTGTTTTCAAGTTTAATTTTATATAAATATTCACTAGCACAAAGTCTGAAATTAAGCTCGTTTTTAAAAACATTTAAAAGTTCAGGCTGGTTTTCGTCAACAACCGCATAAAAAAACTGTGCGCCTTGGGCGCTATATTTTGATATAACATAGTTTACAAGCTGTTTTGCAATTAAAGATGAATATTCTTCTAAAATTAACTTCGTAATTTTAAATCGGCTAGAGCTTTTAGAATCTTTATCAAGCGTTATTTGACCAATTTTTTTGCCATCTAATAAGGCGATATAGGTTTCATTAAGAAATTTCAACCTAAGGGGCAAAATATAGTTAATAAAGCACAAAAAGCATTTCAGAGCACTTATTTTATTTTTTGTAAAAATTATGTTTTTAATTTCAATCATAATTGCCCCTAAAAGCCTGATATGATTTATTTATAACACTTTTGATAAGCCCACGCATTGTGATTGTGTATAGATTCAAAGGCTTCCATTTCAACTTCATAGAAGTTAATTATCTTGTTTTCATTTAATTTAGAAACGATATCTCTAATAACATCTTCAACAAATTTTGGATTTTTATAGGCTTCTTCTGTAACAAATTTTTCATCTTCTCTTTTTAAAAGAGGATAAATTTCACAAGAAGCGCAGCTTTCCGCCATTTGAATTAAATCTTCAAGCCAAATATGAGAATTTGAGTCGTATCCAACTTTAACTTTTAAAATAGCCCTTTGGTTATGCGCCCCAAATTCAGAAATTTCTTTTGAACAAGGGCAAAGGGTTGTAATTGGTACTTTTGTGATTAAATAAAATTTAAAATTACAATCTTCATCAATTTCCCCCTCAAAAGCGCAATCGTAACACATTAAGGAATTAAGCCCGCTTTTAGGTGCTGTTTTTTTGATAAAGTATTTAAAATCAAATTTTAAATAAGCACAAGTTGCATCTAGCTTTTGTTTCATATCAAACAACACCTTTTCGATGTCGGTTGATAAAAGGCTTTCTTTTTGATATTTATTTAAAATTTCAATAAAACGGCTCATGTGAGTTCCCTTAAAATGAGAAGGCAAACTTACAGACATTTTAGAACGAGCGTAAACAACTTCAAGCTCGGGCTTGTTATCTTGAGTTTTTCTTTCTATTTTTAAGGGAATTTCAACGTCTTTAACCCCAACTTTTTGAATTGGGATGTTTCTTAAGTCTTTTTGATTTTGAACATCTTTAATCATTTTAATCAAAACTGTTTTTTTCTAATGCCAAAAGTAATTTTAAGGCAGCAACTCTTTGAGTTTTAGGGTCGGCTTGTCTTAACATTTCAACAGCTTTTATCATAACAGGGTCGTTATCATACCAACGATTACCTTTTCCTTGGTATTGAGTAACAATTTGATAAATTCTTTCAATAACATCTTGGGCAACATCTTCTTGAAGTTTAAGCATAAAGTCTTTTGCTTGTTCTTTTTGCTCATCAGAAGATAATTTCAAAAGTTCAAGTGCCTCTTTTAAAATAGGATCTTTGTCATACCAGCGTTTGCCTTGACCTGTGTATTCGCTCATAAGTCCGCCTTTCTCTTAATATCAGTATAGCAAAATTTTTAAATTTTTAAAAGTAGTTGTTTAATTCCACATTTTAAAAAATTATACCCAACCGGCTAATTTTAATTTACATTCTTAATTTATAAGATATTTGAAAAGCAAGGAGAAAAAAATGGAAAATCAAAAAACACTTTTTATGACACCCCCAAAAGTAGAAATGGCAAAACTTGAAAATCTTTTTATTCAACTTTGCACAAAAGCCTGCAACTTAAAATGTAAATTTTGCTATATTGAAAAAAATCCATATAAAACAGAAGAAGACTTCATTAAAATCGATAAAGTAAAAGAAACTTTGGTTTCTGTTAAAAATTTGAATTTAAAATCAATTTATTTAACAGGTGGAGAACCTTTATTACACCCTGATTTCAATAAAATTTTAAGAATGTGTTTAAAGGTTTCAAATGTTACAATAACAACAAATGGCACTTTAATAAATGACAAAAAAGCTCGTTTTTTAAGAAAAATAGACGATGAAAGCACTTTTGAAACAATTTATCGAATTAGCTTAGATTCAGTTGATGAAATAGAAAATGATGAACTAAGAGGGCGAGGCAGCTTTAGAAAAGCACTTTTAGCAATAATGAGTCTTTTAAAATATGAATTTAACCCAATTATCACAGTTGTTAACTATAAAAATCGCCCAAGAAAAGAAATTTTTGATGAATTTAGCGCATATTTTAAAAAGAAAGGTTTTATTTTAGATGACATTAATCTTAAAATAATCCCCTTTTTCCCAAAAAATGATGAAACAAATCAGGTTGAATTAATCCAAAATATTCAAACTAAAAACCTCGATTGCTATAATTCAAGAGTTGTTTCTCAAAATGGGGTTTATAGCTGCCCAATGCTTGTTGGCGATTTTAGAGCCAGACTAGGTTCTAATATCTCAAACACTTCAAGAATTAATTACCTTGATTGTGAAAAATGTACAATCTGTACTTCTGTTAATCAAAAAGTACAAGTTAACGATTGGATGTGAACCCGAGCAAAGCGAAACGTAGGCAGACTTGCCACGTTGAGCAAAGCGAGGGCATGCTGTGCGAAGTAAAAGACTTGTGTTGAACAAGGCTTTTACGTAGTGCCTTAGATGAGCGACGTGGGACGTAAGTCCCTCAGGAGCCTAAACCCGAAACGTAATATTGTAACATTTTTTTACATTGTTGTTTCAAAAAACATTTTCCGTGGATATATACAACTAAATGTAGTTTAGTCAAAAAAAGGAAGGTTAAAACGATGTCCGGAAATGTTAACAACAATGTAAATCAATGGCTACAACAACAAGCGCAAATTCAAGCGCAAATTCAAGCTCAACAAGCTGAAGACGCTAGAAAACAGGCTGCTCAAGCTGCCCAAGGAAAAAATGCTAATGTGTCTTGTTTTGAAACAAATACCCAAGGAACAAACTATGACAAAAACAAAGTTTCATCCCTAACAGTCATTAATAATAATTCAGGCAATTCTGCCTTGGGCGATGGTCAACGAGGTGTTTTAAATGCCGATTCTTCAAATCAACTTGATGATTTAATTAAAGAACGTTATGGTACAAATTTAACTTCTGAACAAAAATCAACCGTTGCAAAAGCAATTGTTCAAAATAATAAATCAATGTTAAGTTCAATCAATAAAACTTATGCCCTTTCTCAAATGGCAAGTGAAGTTGATTGGGATAAACTTTCTGAAGATGATAAAGAAAGTTTGATGAATAATTTTGCTGAAATTGTTAGCGGAAAGGATTTAACCGAAAATCCTAATTCTTCAAAAATTTCAGATATGGCAAAAGCGGCCGCCAAAAAATATGAAAACAATGAATACAAACAATTTGATAAAAATACATCTGTTGAGCAAATTCCAACAGAATTAATCATGAACACAGATTACACTTCTGACGGCGTTAATAGGCAAGTTGTTTGCCCTAAGGTTAATACTCTTGACACTAATTCTAACGCAAAAGAAGCAACATCAAGCGTTAAATATAGCGCTAAATCGGCAGATGAAAATGGCGTTGGAAAACTAGAATATAAAACATCTGAAACAGATTTAACCAAAAAAGATGAAGTTAAAAAAGAACTATCTGACCAAATTGCAAAAGAATACAACCTTGTTGATAAAGATGGCAACCCCTTAAGCCTTGATAGTTACGCAGGTACATCAATTTTAAATGCGATTGTTAAAAGTGGTCAAAATGATAAAATCTTCTCAGGTAGGGATGTTGACGCTTCAAATTGTCTTGATGTCTTAGCTGAATATGCAATTATTCGAGGCAGAAATGATCAAACCGCCGATGTTACAATGCCAGAGGCTTCAGTTTCATTCTTATCAGATAATCAAATGTCTGCTGATGAAGTAAAAGCAGAGGCTGAAAAAGAAAACACGATTTCTGACATTTCTTATCTTCATGCTAAACAAGACTCCGTTTCATTAAAAGATGATAACATTAAAACAGGGCTTGACGTTTTAGGTTATATCGGCTATGGCGAAGAAGGTAAAACCTTAAAAGATGCCGTTGAAGCTGATAGTTCTAAAGAAGTCTTAGCAGAATCAGCTTTGCAACAAATTGCTGAAAAGAACCCTGCTTTATCTCAATTCTATTCAGATTATGCTGAACAATATGCAAAAGATAATAATGGCGCAACTCCAAGTGCAAATGATATTTTAAATCAAGATATTTCAGGAATTTCACAAGATTTGTTAACATTAGAAAATATTAACTATGTTACAAATAAAGTTGAAGAAACACCAAGTTTATTAAGTGCAGTTGAAACCCCTGTATTAGAACAAAATACAACAAGCATTTTAGATACTCTACCAAGTGATGAACCTGAACCTGACACAACTTCAATACTTGAGCCTATACCAACGGGAATTTTAGAAGAAGTGCCAAGTGATGAACCTGATGATACTGACAATAACGTAGATGATGAAATACCTGATGTAGAAGATGGTGATGCACCGAATACGCAACCGTATTTCCCTACACCAAGTCCGGATATCCCAACTCCAGAACCAAGTATAGAACCAAGTCCAGACCCTGTTCCTACACCTGATCCAATTCCAGAACCAAGTGTAGA
>CAKUXO010000031.1 GCA_934700385.1 uncultured Candidatus Melainabacteria bacterium | reverse complement strand
GGTTTAGGAAATTATCAAACAATCATGACAAGCCTATATTCAAACAATGCAACTGGCTGGACCCCTATAACCTATTCTCTTAAACAAGCTGTTAATTCAGATTTTATCGGTTCAACAGGTAAAAAACATATCATTCTTCTAACAGATGGCGGTGAAAATTGTGATGAAAGCCCTTGTACTTATGTTATCAACCTAATGAAAACAAGAGATGACGTTGTAATTGATGTTATTGCTTTTGATATTAAAGATATTGAAGCCAATAATCAACTAAGATGTACAGCCTTAACCACAAGCGGAAAATTCCTAAGTGCGCAAAATGAAGAAGATTTATCTAACTCTTTATTTGAAAGCGTTGGAATTAATAAAGACGTAAGGGCTAATGTTAAAATAGGGGAATAAGGTTAATTTTGCGCCCAAAGGGACTTGAACCCATAGTCTTTGGCTTCGGAAACCAATGCTTTATCCAATTAAGCTATGAGCGCATTAATTTCTTCTATCTTACCAAAAACTAAGCGTTTTTATCTAATTTTTTTAATTTGTCGCTTTTTTCAATTTTATTCATGATGGGATGAACCAAGCGGGTAACAACTTGTGGGGTTATAACTGCTAAAATCACACCCGAAGCAATTAAAGAAATAAGCTCGTTTGCACCTTTAATTTTTGTTTTGTTTGCGCCATCTGCCATTTGAGCCAATTTTTTCTGAAAATCTTTTTTATTTGTGGCTTTAAGGGCGTCACAATCTTCTATTTGAGGAAAATGTTTTAAAAGTTTATAACTATGATTTTTAATCGGAAAAATCATAGCAAAATAAGCCATCATCGAAAGAGATTGATAGATAAATTCTTTTGTGGCGCTATATTTTTTTTCTTCTGGGGTTGCAGTTTTATCTCTTAGGGTGAAAACGGGTCTGCCCACAGCTTTCAAACAGCCCTCAGATAAAACTTGGCAAGTTGAATTTTGAACAAAATCGCCCATTTTTGGGTTGGTTAAAAAGTTAACGACTAAAGACATTCAACCCCCCGATTTGTGTTTTATTAATATATTGGTTGATATCCATTGGTTTTAAAAGTGTTTGATTTGAAGTTAGATTAGGATTAATTTTATTTTCTTCATCTTTATTTTTAACTTTTGAAACCCCCTCTAAAATTTTATTTGTAATAAAAGGAATAAAAGTAAGAGCAAGGGTGCAAACACAAAGATGTGAAAGAGTTTTTTTAGTGTTTAAATAAAGATTAACGGGTTTTTGAATGCCATCAAATTGCTTAACAACTTCTTCAAGTTTTTTAATATATTCTTTTTGATTTTTTGTTGCAGTTTGCAGATTTTCTTGTTTCATTGAATCAACAGCAACGCTTTTAAGAGAGGTTTTATCTATGTTTGAAAGCATTTTAAATTCAGAAGAATTTTTTTCAATTTTGCCATTTTTTAAAAGCTCTTGTGCTTTATTTTTATAATATTTAGCACAAATCGGCGCACTTAATCTATTTTTAATTTGACCAGTAATACCAATATAGCCCGTTAAGGCGATTGATTCAGTAAGAAAATCTCTTGTTAGAGCATAAGTTTTTTGTTCTTTAGAAGATTTTTTATCTGATAATGTTGCAAAAGGCATACAAACAAGTTTGCAGCCTGCAAGTGCTGCTGTTACAATCTCCGAATCGTTTGAACTTCCAAGCCTCGTTATAATTTTATCTATAATGTTGTTAAGCTTCTTCATTACATGGACTATAACGCTCGTAAATTTAAAAATTTGCCATGGGTTTTTAAACTTTTTTCTATTAGATTTTTTTAATTTTAACATTAAAATAAACCAAAAGGAAAAAATATGTTAAAAAGTTACTATGAAATTTTGAATGTCAAAAGCAACGCTTCAAAATCTGAAATAAAAAAACAGTATAAAAAACTTGTGAAAATGTATCATCCTGATATAAATTCATCTTTTGAAGCGGAAAAAGTTTTTAAAGAAATTTCAAATGCAGCTGAAATTTTGCTTGATGATAAAAAAAGAAAAGAATACGATTTTTTTAGAGCAAAAACGATTGATGAGATAAAACCAAAAAAAGAAGAAAAAAATACTCAAACCCTAAAACCGCAAAAAGGGGATGATATAACGGTTTTTGTTGAAATTAATTATCAAGAGGCTTTTTTGGGGGTTTCTAAAGTAATCAATATTTCAAATTCAATTATTTGTCCTAAATGTCAAGGAAGAAAATTCGCAAACGGCAGAAAATGCCAGTATTGTAATGGTTTAGGGGAATACACAGAAAATAAAAAAATAACTTTAAAAATCCCAGCGGGCGTTAAAAATAATACAAAATTAAGGCTAAAATATGAGGGTAAAAAGGGCGTTAATGGCGGTTTAAACGGAAATCTTTATGCAATTATTCGACTTTATCAAGATGACAATTTAAAAATTAAAGATGGCGTTGTTTATTATAATGCCTTTATAAGCCCATATAGTGCGGTTTTAGGGGGGTCAATAAAAATCCCAACCCTTTGGGGACAAACTTCTATAATTCTTCCACCTTTGACAAAAACAAATCAAAGTTTTAAACTAATTGATGTCGGAATTTTGGATAAAAAAACAGGTAAAAAGGGAGATGAAATTGTTAATATTTTTATTCAAATCCCTAAAAACCTTTCCCAAGAAGAAATCCAGCTTTATCAAAAACTTAGAGAAATTAATTTAAAAAAGAAAAATGGAAAATATATCTAGCGCAAAAATTAAAGAAATTTTTACATCGATTCAAGGTGAAGGTCCATATATCGGGCAAAAACAAACCTTTATCCGCTTTTGTCGATGTAATTTAGCTTGTAAGTTTTGTGACACCGATTTTAAAACAGATTTAAAAGAATATACAATTTCATCTTTAGCTGAAATTCTTAAAAAAGAAAACTCTAAAACCCTTAGTTTAACAGGGGGAGAGCCACTTTTGGAGGTTGAATTTTTATTTGAATTTTTAAAAAAATATAAAAAAGAGCTTTCAAAAAAAATCTATTTAGAAACAAATGGAACAAGAACATCTGAACTTAAAAAAATAATCGATTTTGTGGATGTTGTGGCGGCTGATATTAAAATTGAAAGTGCTACGGGCGAAAAAAATCAATTTGAAAAAAACGAAGAATTTTTAAAAATTGCTTTTGAAAATAAAAAAGAAGCGTTTATTAAAGTTGTTTTTGATGAAAATATTTTGAATGATGAAATTAATGAAATTGTAAAAATTGCTAGAAAGTTTAATTTTAAAATAGTTTTGCAGCCTAAAATGCCTATGGATAAGGGGCTTGATTTAATGGAAATTTTTGAAAAATTTTATTCTCAATATGAAAATGTTTTTTTAATTCCTCAAGTGCATAAATTTTTAAATTTAGCGTAATAAAACTTAAAAAAACGTCAAATTTTATTAAAAAAAATTTTTCACGTGTAATAATGTTTTTTATGACAAATACTCTTGAAAACTCAATTTCTTTTAAATCTATTAAAGATAGCTTAATTCAAAAATTTAATCATAGCCAAGAAACACCACTTTTAGACGCTATGCTTGAATATAAATCCTCTCCTATGACTGGTTTTCATATTCCTGGGCATAATAGGGGTCTTGGCGTACATCCTAAATTGGTTGAATTAATGGGCTTAGACGCCCTTAGCGTTGATACAACTGATGAATTTGATAATCTTGGAACACTTCACCCTGCAACGGGCGCAATTGAAAAAGCACAAGAACTTGCTGCAAGCGTTTTTGGCGCAAAAAGAACATTTTTTGTGACAGCTGGTTCAACAATTGCAAACCTTGCCCTTGCTTTTGCTTTAACTAATCCTTATGAAGAAGTTTTAATCGGAAGAAATTGTCACAGATCTGTTTTAACAGGGCTTATTATTTCAGGCGCAAAAGTTAACTGGATTATTCCTAAAAAACTTAATGACTGGGCGATTTTTGGAAATATTGAAGCGAGCGCCATTGAAGAAAAATTGAAAAAAAATAGAAACATTAAACTTGTTTGGATAACAAATCCGACTTATGAGGGTGTTGTTTCTGATATAAAGGCTATTTCTGCCGTTTGTAAAAAATATAAAGCTGCTTTAATTGTTGATGAGGCGCATGGGTGCTTATGGAATTTTAATGAAAAAATGCCTGAACCTGCCTTGAAACTTGGTGCTGACGCTGTTGTTCATTCTTTGCATAAAACAGGCGGGGCGATGCCACAGGCTTCAATGTTACATTTATCTAAAAATTCAATTTTTGAAGAAGAAAAAATTTGTCATGCTCTAAAACTTCTTCATACTACAAGCCCAAGTTTATTATTGCTTTCAAGCTTAGACGCTGCAAGAGCTAATCTTTCAAGCGCTAATGGGCAAAAAATGCTTCAAAATGCAATTGAAAATGCGCTTTATTTTAGAAACGAAGCAAAAAACATTCAAAACTTATCTGTTTTAGAAAACAATATTAACATTGATATTACAAAAATCTTTATTAAAATGAAAAATTTAACAGGTTTAGAGCTTGAAGAAATCTTAGAAAAAGATTATAAAATCGAGGTTGAATCTGCTTCTGATGAGGGCATTTTGATTTTATCAAACATCGGAAATTCAAGAAAAGAGTTTGAATATTTGATTAATTGCTTGAAAGAAATTTCAAAAAAAGAATATCCTCATTCTAAAAAAGATGTGAAAATTATGCCTTTAATTGACCCAGAAATAATCATGAATTTAAGAGAGGCATATTTTGCACCAAAAGAATATGTTAAAAAAGAGGACGCAATAGGCAGAATTTCATCTGAAGTTGTGGCTTTGTGCCCCCCTGGAATTTCTGTTTTACTCCCTGGGGAAATAATTAAAAAAGAACATTTACCATATTTATTTAGTTATGAAAAAATCGAAGTGATAAAAGAATAGTATGAAAAGTGCGAAATTAATAGATGGAAAAGTTGAAATAATTGAGCTTGAAAAACCTGTTTTAAACAATGAAAAAGGCGCAATTATTAAGGTTTTAGGCTGTGGTTTGTGTGGGTCAGATTTAGTTAAAATTAAACATGCAACCTCTGAAACTGAAAAAAATATCGTTTTAGGGCATGAAGTTGTTGGAATTATTGAACAATTAAATTCATCTAACCCTAATTTTAAAGTGGGTGATATTGTTGCTCTTGGACATCATTACCCTTGTTTTAATTGTCAATATTGCTTAAATAAATCTTATTCAATGTGTTCAACTTTTAAAAAAAGCAACATTTTTCCGTCAGGTTTTAGTGAATATATTAAAATTGATGAAAACCATTTAAAATACACTGTTTATAAAATGGATAGCTCTTTAAAAAATGATGAAAAAGCATTCCTAGAGCCACTTTCATGCTGTATTAGGGCGGTTAGACGAGCAGGTTTTGAATTTCAAAATGAAGAAAATAAAAAACATTCAAGCCTTGTAATTGGCTTAGGTTCAATTGGTTTATTAATGTTAAAAGCGCTAAAAGCCTTTGAGGTTAAGGCTTTTGGTTTTGATATTAATAAAGAAAGATTAAATTTAGCAGCTGAATCCGGTTTTAATTTTGATGAAAATAAAAAATATGACGTTGTTTTTTTAACGGCTGGAAATTCAAAAGCAATTGAAACTGCGCTAAAATATGTTATAAATGGCGGAAAAATAATCGTTTTTTCTTCTGTTGAAGTAGATTCAGCAGGTTTTTCAAATAATGATATTTATTATAGAGAATTATCAATAATTTCAAGTTATTCCCCTTCACCCTTTGATATAGAACTATCTTCAAAACTTTTAAATTCTAAGAAAGTTGAGGTTCAAGGGCTTAGCACGCACTATAAACTTGACAATTTAGCAAAAGCAGTTGATGATAGTTTTAAGAACAAAATTTTTAAGGCATATATAGAAGTATGAAAATGAAAGCTGTGCGCTTTTGGGCGCCAAACGATTTAAGATACGAAGAAGTTAAAGTTCCCGAGCTTAAAGAGGGCGAAATTCTTGTTAAAGTAAAAGCTGCTCTTACTTGTGGGACAGATGTTAAAACTTTTAGAAGGGGGCACCCTGTTTTAATCAAAGAAGTGCCATCAGGCTTTGGACACGAGTTTTCAGGAATTATTGAAAAAGTTGATGATTCTGTTGAAAATTTAAAAGTTGGTCAAAGGGTTGTTTGTGCTAATTCTGCGCCTTGTGGCGAATGTTTTTATTGTAATCGTGGCGATTATGAATTATGTGAAAATCTTGACCTTTTAAATGGCGCTTATGCGCAATATATCGTTGTGCCAAAAAGAATTGTTGAAAAAAATACGCTTGTTATTCCTGAAAATTTGAGCTTTGCAAAGGCTGCTTTTGCTGAACCTTTAGCAAATGTTGTACATGGAATTGCAAAAACACCAATTCAAAAAGGCGATATTGTTGGGGTTATGGGGATTGGACCTATTGGCTTGATGTTTGCGCATTTAGCCAAAATGAAAGGCGCAAAAGTAATCGCCATGGGAAGAAATCCCCTAAAATTAAAATTGGCAAAAGATTTTGCAAATGCTGATGTTGTAATTGATGTTAAAAAATATCCTGATCCGTCTGATTTTATATTAGATTATACAGACGGTAGAGGGCTTGACGTTGCAATTGAATGTGTTGGCCTGCCTTCAATGTGGGAAAAAATGTTTTCATTAGTCAGAAAAGGGGGCTATGTACACTTTTTTGGCGGTTGTGCCTCTGGAACATCTGTTAACATTGATACTCGCCGACTTCATTATGATGAAGTTAAAATCATTAGCTCATTTCATCATACGCCAAAATATTTTAGAGAAGCGCTTGAATTAATCAAAGACGGCAAAATTGACGTTGAAAAATTGATTACTTTAAGAATGGATATGAAATATGCTAAAAAGGCAATTGAAATGCACCGTGATGGCGAAGCTATTAAAATTTTGCTTGAAAATTAGCTTGACTAAAAATTTTGATTTGTTATTATGAAGTAACAAGTTTGAAATGAATTTGAATTTGGCTCGTTAGCCCGCGAACTTGGTGAGCAAGTTATAAAAATTCACCAACTGAGCTGACGGGAATGAAAATTAAATAAAAAGTTTAAATTTGGCTCGTTAGCCCGCGAACTTGGTGAGCAAGTTATAAAAATTTCACCAACTGAGCTGACGGGAATGAAAATTAAATAAGAAGTTTGAATTTGGCTCGTTAGCTCAGTTGGTAGAGCAGAGGACTGAAAATCCTCGTGTCCTTGGTTCGATTCCGAGACGAGCCAAATTTTTTATGTTTATAAATATAAAAGAAAAGTAGGTTGGGCATACCTGCCCAACAAAAAACATGTATGTTTCATATAATCATACAACCAGAAAAAATTGAAGAATATTCTGAAATAATCTCCCCGATTAAATTTTTTAGAAATGTTGGGCAAGTATGCCCAACCTACGATGGTACTAAATTGCCCATAAGATATTTTGGCTATGTTTATTTTTAGGTTGGATACCAATTATATGGCTTGTATTACTTATTTCTGCCTTGTTGGGTAGCAAAAAGAAAAAAGAAAAGTAGGTTGGGCATACTTGCCCAACAACAAAAATATGTTACTATAACAACATGAATTATCGTCGTGCGTTTGTGCAAAATAGTTGCGTACATATAGTAATAGTAAGCTATTTAAGAAAATCAATTTTTATTGATAATATTGATGTTTTGCGTTTGGCTTTTAAAAATACTCTTAAGAATTATAAATTTGAAATCATTGCAGCGTGCGTTTTGCCAAATCATGTTCACATGATTATACAACCAGAAAAAATTGAAGAATATCCTAAAATAATTTCTTCCATTAAACATTGTTTTTCTAGAAACGTTAGGCAAACTTGTTCAACCCATGATATAGCTTATGGGTATTCAAACAAACGTGAAAAAGGGATTTTCCAAAGGCGATATTTTGAACACACAATTAAAGACGAAAATGACTTAAGCAAACACTTAGATTATATTCATTATAACCCCGTTAAACATGGTTGTGCAAAAACAGTAAAAGAGTGGAAATATTCAAGTTTTCATAAATTTGTTAAAAATGGTTTATATGACACAACTTGGGGAAACAATGATGATATTAAAGATATTATCAATTTTGATTTTGAATAAGATTTAATTATATGCGTTCAATTCCTTAAAACAACACACCTTTAAATAAAGGCACAATAAGAGTTGTAAAAATGCCGACAAGGATTAGAGCGATTGTGCTTGCGGCGATTTGTCTTTCTTTTTTCTTTTCAACGCAAGCGGCTGTTCCTATAACATGTGAAGCGCTACCAAGTGCTAAACCAATTGCAACATCATTTTTCACTTTTAAAAATTTTAAAATTCCATGACCAAACACTCCGCCAAAAATCCCTGTTATTGCTACAATACAAGCGGTTAATTCCGCATATCCCCCAAGGCTTTTAGATATTTCAAGTGCAATTGGCATAGTTGTTGATTTTGGAATTAAGCTCATTATAACTTCAAATTCTGCCCCTAAAACTTTTGCTAAAATATAAGTTGAAATAATTGCAACAATTGTTCCTAAAATTAAAGATGGATAAAGGGCTCTTTTGTTTTTAATTAAAACGTCTGAATTTTTATACATTGGATAAGCTAAAGCAATTGTTGCAGGGGCAATCATAAAAGAAAGAATATTGGCAGATTGATAATAAACGCCATAATCAATTTTAAAAATTTGTAAAATAAAAATTAAAACCAATCCAACAGAAACAATAATAGGAATTTTTTTAAAAAACTTATTACTTTTTAATCTGTAAAAAATAAAAAACATTATTAGCGTTGAAATAATACCAAAAAATTTCATTTCTATCCTTTTTGATTGCTTCTAAAATGCTTTAACCTTTTGAATTTGATTATGTTTTCAACAAATAACCCAACTAAAACCATAACTAGGGTTGTGGTTATAAAAATTGTTAAAACAATTGCCCAAAGATTTTTAATTATTAAATCAAAATATGTTATAACCCCGACAAAAAGCGGTATGAAAAATAAAATCATATATTTTAATAAAAAATTGCAAAAATCTTCAACAAATTCTTCTTTTATTATTTTTAATTTTAAAAGAGAAAAAAGAACAATTATCCCTAAAATCGGCGCAGGAAAATATATTTTTGTCAATTTTAGAAAATAAATACAAAAATATAAAATTCCAAAAATAATTACTATTCCCAAGAAAAAATTAAAAATCTTTTTCATAAAAAAATTATATCTTAAAAATAATCTTTTGATTTAGCAAGGTGTCTAATTTTTAAAAAACAAAAAACATTTTAATATTTCAATATGAAAATAATGTTTTTTGATGTAAAAGAGCTTGAGCTTGACTATTTAAAAGATAAACTAGATAAAAATATCGAGGGGATTTTTTTAAAAACTCCCCTAAATTCTTACACTTTTATAGATGAAAAATTTAAAAACATAGACGCTCTAAGCGTTTTTGTTTCTTCAGATTTAACAAAAGAAGTCTTATCTCAATTTAAAAATTTAAAATACATTTTTTTAAGATGTGTTGGTTTTTCAAACATTGATTTAAAATATTGCGAAGAAAATAACATCAAAATCTTTAACACTCCAAATTATGGCAATTCAACAGTTGCAGAATATGTTTTTGCGCTTATTTTAGAGGTTTCTAAAAAAATTTATGAAACAAAATCTTATTTAAAAGATGGTTTTATAGAAAAATTAGATTTAGAAGGCGTTGAGCTTTTTTCTAAAACCCTTGGGGTAATTGGCGTTGGCGCTATCGGAAGAAAAGTAATTAATATAGCCCATGGCTTCAATATGAATGTTTTAGCTTATGATATAGAGAAAAAAGGCGCTTATAATTTTGTTGAGTTAGATGAACTTTTAGAAAAATCAGATTTTATCTCAATTAATTGCCCCCTAAATTCTTCAACAAAAGGGATGATTAATTCTGAAAGCATTTCTAAAATGAAAAAAGATGTTGTTTTAATTAATTGTGCTCGTGGTGAAATTGTTGAAACAAAAGCCTTATATGACGCTTTGATGAATAAAAAAATAAAAGCCGCAGCACTTGATGTTGTTGAATGTGAAGAAGTTTTATGTTCGTCTTATTCAAACTGTAAAAGCCTTGGAGAAATTAGCGAAAATTGTCTTAAAAAATTCTTTTTCATCCAAAAACTTTTAAAAATGCCAAATGTGACAATAACCCCACATAACGCATATAATACAAAAGAAGCAAAAATCAGAATTTTAGAAATGACCCTAGAAAATATCCAATCTTCTTTTAATATTTCTAGTAGCACAAAGAACCTTGTTTTGATATAATAATTTTATTATGGAAAACTTAAACAATTATATTGAACACACTATTTTAAAACCAAATGCAACAAAAGAAGATGTTTTAAAAGTAATTAATGAAGCAAAAGAATATAATTTTCTTGGGATATGTATTAACCCTAATTATCTTTCTTTTGCAAAAGAACACCTTGAAAATTCTGAAGTTAAACTTGTAACGGTTGTTAATTTTCCTTTAGCAAATAACACAATTGAAACAACAGAATTTCAAGTTGAAAATGCGCTTAAACTTGGGGCAGATGAAATTGACACTGTTTTAAATATTTCTGCTTTGAAAAATAAAGATTATAAAAAAGTTTTAGAAGATATTAAAAGAACAAAAGAAATCTGCAAAAATAACATTTTAAAAGTTATTTTAGAAACAGATTTATTATCTAAAGAAGAAATTGAAACTGCTTGTAAAATTGCAATTGAAGCTGGTGCAAACTGTGTTAAAACTTCAACAGGCTTTGTTAAAAATGGCGTTGGCGCAAAAGTTGAAGATGTTGAATTAATGTATAAAACAGTTTCTCCTTTTGGGCTTTTTGTAAAGGCAAGTGGCGGAATTAAAACTAATCTTCAAGCTAAAAAACTTGTTGAAGCTGGTGCTAAAAGGCTTGGAACTTCAAGCGGTGTTGAAATCATTTTAAATAAATAGACAAAGGAAGGAAAAAAATGACAAGAGAAGAAAACAAAATCACAATTCGTTCAGACAGAGATACGGATTACACTTTTATGTATAAAGGCGAAGAAGTGGTTTTAAAAGCAGGGAGTGTTGTTTCAATTGCAGATGGGCTTAAAAACGTTGTGTTTCCTACCGTTAAAATGAAAATAATGAATAATTTAATTGTTGTTAAGGAAGATGTGAAATAAATGACAGAAGCTACTTCAAATCAAATTATTATAACAGTTTCAGGCAAAGATAAAGTCGGAATTGTTGCAAGTGTATCTCAAAAATTAGCTGAATTTCAAGTTAACATTGAAGATATTAAACAAACAATCATGCAAGATAATTTTGTTATGATTATGTTATGCGATATTAAAAATTTAAAAGTTTCTTTTAGAGAATTTAAAGATGGCTTTTTGAAGTTGTCTGATGAACTTGGAATGGAAATTTGGGTTCAAAAGAAAGAAATTTTTGACAAAATGCACACAATATAGGTTTTAAAATGAATACTAATTTCAATCATCAACAAATTTTAGAAACAATTAAGATGATAAAAATTCATCATCTTGACATTAGAACAACAACTCTTTCTTTAAGTTTAAGAGATTGTATGTCAACTAGCACAAAAACCACTGCAAATAAAATTTACGATAAAATTTTAAAATATGCCTCTGGGTTTGTTGATATGGCAAATGAAATTGAAAACGAGTATTCAATCCCTATTGTTAATAAAAGAATTGCCCTAACCCCTATTTCTTTAGTGGGTGAAAGCTGCGAAGATATAGATTACGTTTATCTTGCTAAAATGATTGATAAAGCCGGAAGTGAAGTTGGGGTTGATTTTATAGGCGGTTTTTCAGCATTAGTTGATAAAGGTTTTACAAAAGGCGATTTAAGATTTTTTGAACAAATCCCAGAGGCGCTTTATGAAACAAATAAACTTTGTTCTTCTGTTAACCTTGGAACATCAAAAGCTGGTGTTAATATGGACGCTGTTTTAAAAACTGCCGATGTAATTAAAAAAACCGCAGAACTTACAAAAGACGCTGATTCAATTGGCGCTGCTAAGTTTGTTTGTTTTTGTAACGCTGTAACAGATAATCCTTTTATGGCAGGTGCATTTTGCGGTATTAATGAGGCGGAATGTGCTCTTAATATTGGTGTTTCTGGCCCTGGGGTTGTTTCAAGCGCTATCGAAGAACTTGATAAAACGGCTGATTTTGGTGAAGTTGCAAACACAATCAAAAAAATGGCTTTTAAAATTACAACCACTGGTGAATTAATCGGAAGAAGATTAGCAAAACGCTTAAACATTCCTTTTGGAGTAATAGATTTATCTTTAGCGCCAACACCATTAAGAGGTGATAGCGTTGCTGAAATTTTTAAAGCTATGGGGCTAGAACACGCTGGCGCACACGGCACAACAATGGCGCTTGCGATGTTGAATGACGCAGTTAAAAAAGGTGGAATTATGGCATCAAGCTATGTTGGCGGTTTATCAGGCGCTTTTATTCCTGTTTCAGAAGATGCAGGCATGATAGACGCTGCTAAAATCGGCTCTTTAACAATAGATAAACTTGAAGCTATGACAAGCGTTTGTTCTGTTGGGCTTGATATGATTGCAATCCCTGGGGATACTCCTAATTCTACAATAGCAGGCATTATTTCTGATGAAATGGCAATTGGTATGATAAACAAAAAAACAACCGCCGTTAGAATTATCCCTGTTATAGGTAAAAAAGAAGGTGAATTCGCTGAATTTGGCGGATTATTAGGCAGTGCACCAATTATGAAAGTTAATCCTTATTCATCCGAGGTTTTTGTAAATCGTGGCGGACGAGTTCCCGCACCTTTACATAGTTTGAATAATTAGTTTTTGGCGGGTTTTGCTGAATTGGTAAATTTGACTTGCTTTTTACTTTGGTTTACTTTTTCAAGTTTAAGATAAAGTGTTACAGAACGGTGTATAGGCTGTGTCCACAGGCAGTTTCAAAATTTAACTCATACGAAAATGAAATATGTAGTAAGTTTATGCGCT
>CAKUXO010000030.1 GCA_934700385.1 uncultured Candidatus Melainabacteria bacterium | reverse complement strand
AAAGAACATTTATTGTCCTACAAATGATGTCCTCTTTTAAGGGGGGCAGATTAAGTATGCCCAACCTACAGTATTGGTGCACCTTTTCGTCAATTCATTAAGCCCAGTCGGGCTGTGCCTGCAAACCATAGTAAGGACTCCGCTCTGTCCGCCAATGCTCAACGCATTGCCGTCACGAGCTGCGCACACCTATTGCCCTCAACTTCGTTCACCAAGTGCAGACGCACTAGGTTCACTCGTTTCGGGTTTTAGCTCCTGAGGGACTAACGTCCCACGTCGCCATGGTAAGGTTTCTCAAACGGCAAAAACTCAACGTTTTCGCCGTTCTCGTCGCACACCTTGTGCCCTCGCCTACGTTTGTTAAGCCCAGTCGGGCTAAACTCACTTGCCGAGGGTTCCGCTAATCCTTATTCCAGCGACAAGGTATTTAGCTTCGTCGGTTTTGATGTATTTATTATTTTCATAGCGTTCGACTTTAAATGAGTCTGTGCCTGAAAAATTATTTCCTAAAAGAGTAAATTCAACTGTTTCTTTATAAATTGTTTTCTTTGAACCGTTTTCAACTGTTTTTTCACGTTCAAATTTAAGGGTTTTACCGTCTTTTGGTTTTTCTTTAATTTCAATTTCAGACCTTGCGCCGCTTTGGAGATTTTCTAAAACCAAAATATTTTGATATCCTGAAAGAGTCCAAATATCTCGGCTTTCATAGTTAAAAATCGTTGGGTTATTAGATTCTTCAAGTTTTGAAATTACTCCCCAAGAGCCAAAAAACCCACGAGGGATTATATCTTTTGAAATTGTAGCTTTAAGAGTTTGAGCATTAGCACAAAGAAAAATAAAGCACAAAAAAATTAAAAGGAATTTTCTCATATTTAGATTTTAATAGAACTTTTGAAAATTTCAACCCTAAGATTGAGGAATTTTTAAAAAATTATTGTAGTATATATTATGAGGAGTTAATTTTGAGGCAAGTTTTATCAATTTTTATACCTTTGATGTTGATTATCGCATTAGTGATTAATCAGATTTTGCCTGCTGACGCTGCGAAAAAAACCGCAAAGAAAAAAGGTGTTAGCCAAGAGGTTATTTTAGAATATACTAAAAAAGTTGATGACCTTACTAAAAAATTATATGAAAAAGAGCTTTTTACTCCTGAAGATTCAGGCATGCTTATCGATTTAAAATTACAACTTGATGAACAAATGGATAACTTGCCTGAGGCAGCTTTTGCCCCTATTTATTTCAAAATTGGAAATATTTATCGCCTAAGAGGTCAAGAAAAAGATGCAATTAATTGTTATCAAACAATTTTAGAAAATTTTGCGCAAACTGCTTATGGACCAAAGGCAAGAGATCTTTTAATTCAAATGGGAGTAGAAATAAGACTTCCACAAACAACAGAAGATGAAGAAAATTCTTCTGATGAATTTTAAAAAAATATTATTGCAAAGAATTTTTTAATGAGTTAAAATAACAAAAATAATGTTTTTTGATGGATATTAAAATTTTTTAGCAATTCACTAGCAAAAAATATTTTTTTCATGTTTTGTATAAGAAAATAACACGCAAAATTTGGAGAGTGATTGATGAATAACGAGATATCTCGTGAAATTAACCCATACTTAAATCAAGCCTTGCAAAAAAGTCAAAGCGGGATTAATATGCCTGAAAATAAAGTTGAAGTTTCTCAATCAAAAGAAAATTTAATGAATGAAACTTTGGATTTTTTGGGCACAATGGGACAAGCGCAGATTTATTCTAATCAATCTTTGACTTCTGATGGCGTTAAAAAGTCTGTTGAAAAATTTTTAGCCGACCCAGAAAGTTGCGAAGAATATAACTATCTTTGTGATGAAATAGTTAAAAAAGGTAACGGACTTGAAAAATCGATTGAAGTTTGTGATAAAATATTTAAGACATTAAAAAACAATCAAATTTACAAACAATAAAGGAAAAAACGATGGTGCCGAATAAAAATCTTACAATTTTAAATCATCCGATTATAAAACATAACTTAGCGATAATAAGAGATAAAAATTCTGATTGTGAGAGATTTAAAAACGCACTTAAAAGAATAACTTATGCCCTTGTTTATGAGGCGGCTAAAAATCTTCCTTTAATTCAAAAAGAAATTGAAACCCCAATTTGTAAAACAACTTGTGAGGTTGTGGATGATGATTCTCAGCTTATTATTGCACCAATTTTAAGAGCTGGGATGATTTTTTGTGAAGTGGCGCAAGAGCTTCTTCCTTTTGCAAATGTACACCATTTAGGGATGTATCGAGATGAAGAAACGCTTGAACCTGTTTGGTATTATGATAAAAGAAAAGAAATTTTAGAAGATAAATCTAAGGTTCGAGTGATTTTATTAGACCCAATGCTTGCAACAGGGAACAGCGCCATTGATTCAATTGAAAACTTTATTTCAAAAGGTGTTTTAGAAGAAAATATCGTCTTTATGAGCTTAATTTCTTCACCTTGTGGGGTTGAAAAGGTTTCAAAAAGATTTGAAAAAGTGAAGATTATAACAGCTTCACTTGATGAAAAATTAAATGAAAAAGGTTATATCATCCCAGGGCTTGGGGATGCAGGCGACAGGATTTATAATACTCCATAATATTTTATAAGGAAGTTTGGATGTTTGAAAAATTAAGAAAAAATTTATTTAACTTGGTTTTTGTTTTTGCTTTTTGCCTTGTTTTAAGTGGCTGTGCAACCTTAAGCTATGTAGGCGAAGATTATGCTGAAAATAATATTCAAACTTTTAAAACAAATGAAGATTTTATTTTTAACGTTTATAAAAAAACAGATAAAGAAGCAAACATTAAAATCGGCATTTCTAAAACTCCGATAAATGAAATTTTTGCGCTTGTTGTTCAGGTTGAAAATTTATCTTATGAAATTCCTTATGTTTTTAAAGTTGAAGATTTAGATATTTTTAACGACGAAAAAAACATTCAATTCATTACTTCAAATAATTATTTAAGCATTTATCAAACCCAAGAGGCAAGCTCTATGAGCTCTATGAGTTCTCTTGCGCCAACTTTAACTAATATGACGGGGATGATTTCAAATTATAATGATTTTAATCAAGCTATGGTTCAAAATGCAAGTAATGAATCTAATAGATCTGCTTTTAATAGAATTGAAACAATCGGAAACCAAATTCTAGCACATTCAATTAAGGTTTCATCTTCTGTTTCACCAAGAAAAAGCCAATATTTTTACTTCTTCTTTGAAGACCCCCTAACTTATCCAATCAACGTTCAATATAAAAATCTTCTTTACAAATTCAACCCTTAATCTATAATTAGAATATAGCTTATAGGGGGTTTATTATGAAAGGTATTATTCTTGCTGCCGGTGCGGGTTCAAGGCTTTATCCTGCCAGTTTACCTATTTCAAAAATTTTACTTCCTGTTTATGATAAACCTATGATATATTATCCTATTACCACCTTGCTTTTAGCAGGGATTAAGGATATTTTGATTATTACAAGCCCTTATGACATTGAAAATTTTAAGAAAGTTTTAGGAGATGGTTCGCACATCGGGGTTAAAATTTCTTACGCTGTTCAAGAAATTCCAAGAGGGATTGCAGAAAGTTTCTTAATTGCACAAGATTTCATTCAAAATTCACCTGTGGCGCTTGTTTTGGGGGATAATATTTTCCATGGCTTCGGTTTTTCTTCTATGCTTAAAGAAGTTGGAAAAAGAGATAAAGGCGCAACTGTTTTTGGTTATCAGGTGCAAGACCCTGAAAGATTTGGGGTTGTGGAATTTGATAGCAATAATAAAGCTATTTCAATTGAAGAAAAGCCTAAAAACCCAAGGTCTAATTATGCTGTAACGGGTTTATATTTTTATGATGATAAAGTTGTTGAATATGCTAAAAGTCTAAAACCCTCTAAGCGTGGGGAATTAGAGATAACAGATTTGAATAAAATTTATCTTGAAAATAATTCTTTAACTGTTGAAATTTTAGGCAGAGGTTTCGCTTGGCTTGATACGGGAACTTTTGAAAGTTTATTGCAGGCAGCTAACTTTGTTCAATCTATGGAAATTAATACAGGTATGAAAATTGCCGCCATTGAAGAAGTAGCCTATAGAATGGGCTATATTCCAAAAGCACAACTTTTAGAGCTTTCTAAGAAATATAAGCAAAATGGATATGGAAAATATCTTGAAAAAATGGCAGATATGATTTAATTATTTTTATCTGAAAGTATTTTAAGATTATTTTGTGCTATTTGGCGCATAAAATCTTCATAATAAGCATCAATATATCTTTCAACTATAGTCATTAATTCTGGACATTGAACAGCTTGAGATAGTTTATAGATTTCTTGTAATTCAGTATTCATCGTTGTATAGCTTACACCACTTTTAAGACGTCTTATTCCATTATCATCTTTAGCATAAACATCTAATTTTTCAGAAAGTTCATCCATATATGCAATAAGAAGCATTGCAGTTTTTTCTTTTATTTCTTCATCAGAATTTTTTGGAGGTTCTTTTAGATTGTTTTCAAAATCTTCTACTAAATGTATTATTGCTGCACCTTGTGCATTTACAACCATATTAGGAATAATTGGATCATGAGTTGCTCTATATTCTTCAACAAGTTTTGCGTGTTTTCTTCTAATTTGAGCAACTTCTTTATTTGCTTCTTTGTCGTTTGTTTCAATTTCAAAAACAGTTCCCATATATTCTTTTGGTGGAATTTCTTTTCCTTCTTTTTGCGCCCAAGCGCAAACATCGTTCATGAGTCTTTTTGGCATTATTCTCATTACAGGCGAAGCAATTTCACTTAAATTAACTTCATTTTTAACATTATTCCAGCCTTTTGTCATGGCTCTTGAAAATCTATCATGTGCCCAAGGACATTTATTCCAGAATTTTTCAAGGGCAGTTTTATTTTCTTTTGAAAGATTTTCAGGGTTTAAAAGCTCTTTATCTTCAATTTTTGCGCCTTCTTTTCTTAAAAATTTAGATAAATCTTTTCTAAGTTTTTTACCCTCATTTGTTTTATTCCAAGCAAAATCAAGAACTTTTGTTAGTTCTTCACCTTTCTTTGGATTAGCTTCGTAAAAGGCTTTTTGCCTTTGTGACATTTCATAAATCGCCTGAGGATTTTGTTTATAATAATTTTTTAAACCTTGAGAAATATGCGCTTTATGTTCATCGCTCAATGGTCCTCTTGGGATGTAAACAGCTTCACCTTGTTCTTTTTGAAGGCGAGCTTCACGAGCTTGTAAGGTGCTTTTTTTAATTTTTTCTCTAAGTTTTTCTTCATAATCTGAATCAGATAATTTTAAAACAAGTCCATATCTTTCACTCATTGTTGGGATATTAAGTTTTTTCATTGTGTAATAAATGGCTTTTGCGCTTTCAGCGTCAGAATTTTTTTCAATGTATTTTGTTAAATCACTTATAGAAAAACCATTTGCCCAGTAAAGTTTGATTAATTGTAAAGATAAATCTTCATCTTGAGAAAAACATTCAACTTCGCCATTTAAACATTTACCTAAAAAGCTGCTAGAACGAGCGTTTACATCTTCAGCTGAAATTACATCTTTAAATTCAGGATATTTTTCTTTTAAATCTTCAAGCGTGTAACATTCATCAATCCCTTTATATTTTTCGGCATGGATTTTATAAAGAGGTTTTTTCTCTCCTTTTTCTAGGGATTGTTCAGCATAATCTTTAATTTCCGGTGGAAAATCTTTTTCGGGCATTTTTTCAACTACTTGAGATAAATTAGAGCTATAACCCATAAAAGCAAGATAAGCGCTTGTTGAAGGCAAGGGCGCATAGTTTTGATTATTTGGAGTTGAAGAAATTTTTATAGAATTATTTTGTTTATTGTTTAATTTAAAGTTGTTGTTAATTGCGTAGCTTGTTGCGATTTTATCAAGTTTCATTTTCTAACCTTTGAAAAATACAGACAAAACCTATAAAACATCTGAATTTAGTTTATTGCTAAAAACAAAGACTATGTAAAGAAAAATTAACTTTTATTTATTTTATACTACAAGTGTAAAAACAAGCAATATAGCCTGTTTTATCATTCTAATGGGCTATATTCTTTTTAAAAGACTTACATTAATATATTTTTGTGATATAATACAGGCAGTTGTTGTTAGATGTAAAATGTTAGGAGGTTCTTATGTCACTTTCTACCCAAAAAATGGACGTACAAGTTTCTATTAAAGCAAAATTGAATGATGAATTTCAACATTATTTAAAGAAACAGTACTTAAAAACTACTTTTAACGGGCTTGAACTTGAAACGTTCAGCTGGTATAAAAAAGTTTTGGGATTAGTCTAAGAACAAAACATTCATTCTTTTAATAAAAACTCTAATTTTTATTAGAGTTTTTATTTTTTATCGGGGTGCAATTTGTTATATTGAACAGAGCGAGCGTAAGATTTTCTGCCTTCAATTTTTTGTCTGTATAATTTTTCAAAGTTATCTTGAGAATATTTATAGTTTTCAAAAGTTGCAAGCATAGCTTTATTAATTAATAAAAGCGCAAAAGGGGTTAAAACACAGACCACAACAAAAATTAGAATTAAATGAAACAAAAATTTTAATCTTTTCTTTTGTTGTTTTTTTCTATCTAGGCTATCAAGTTTAAGTTGAATTGCGTCATTAATATAAGCGCTTCTTTCATCAACGCTAAGGGTATCTATTGTTGGCACAAAGTCTTTTGAAATATATACAACATATTTTTTAACCGCTTCATTTTCTTCATCTGTTTCTTTAAGCGCATTTTGCAAAAGCTCATTTTGCATCGCAAAAAAACTTCCATCTTGAGCAATTTGTTCTTGAAGCATTTTCAATTCATCAAGAGTATTTGAATCAAATTCTTGGTTTTCTTGTTGATTAAAATTGTTAAAATCTTCAGACTCATTAGAAGTATTAGACTCAATGTCTTCTTGCTTATTTTCATCTTGTGGGATTTCTTCTAAAGGTTCTGTTTCATCAAAATCCTGAAAGTCAGATAAACTATCTTCTTTAAGGTTTTCATTTTTATCTTCTTCAAAATTATTATCTAAATTTTTTTCTTCTGACATAAACTTCTCTTAATTAATATTTTAAATTATATCATTTTTTATAAAAAAAATAAAATCATGATATAATTATCTCATGAGAATATTGGTTTTGGGTAATAATTTTGCCGCAAGAAAATTTATCGAACACTTTGAAATTAATCCGCTTAATATTGTTTTTTCAACAATTGACGGCTTAAAAAGTTATATTTCCTTAAATTCAATTGATGATATTGTTGATTTTTCAAGCGCTAATGACATAAATCTTGTTGTTGTTACTAATAATCAATACTATGAAACAGATGAACTTCAACAAAAACTTAATGACGCACAAATTAGCTATTTTGCGCCTGATTTCAACTCTGTTGATATAATTTTATCTAAGGCTTACGCTAAAAGATTTATGTACAAAAACAAAATTCCAACCCCACGTTTCAGCATTTTTGAAAAACCACAATCTGCGCTTGAATATTTAAGAAACAACAAAGGTACATTTGTTTTAAAAGCAGATTGCGAGGGTGAAAATGAAACATGCCAGTTTGTTGAAACATATCTTCAAGCACAAAATGCAATAAATGAATTTTTTGCTAATGACAATAAAAAAATCATTATTGAAGATTATATAGAAGGTAAAAGTGCTACTATTTGGGCTATTTCAGACGGCTATAGCGTTCAAATAATTGGTACAAGCGCAAAGTGCGATGGCAAAATCGCTCTTTTTGAACCAGATTTTATTAACGATAGTTTAAGAGAGAAAATTTTAAATGAGGCTTTAATTCCAACAATCGACTGCCTTGTTACGCAAGAATGTGAATATGTGGGAATTCTTGGGCTTGAAGTTATTTTAACTTCAAGATATGATTTCCAAGCCCTTGGCTATAAAAGCTTTTTTGATGATTTAAACGCAGAATTTTTCACAAGATGTTATGATGTTCATTGGGAAGACGTTTTTGAAAGCATTTTAAAAGGCGATATTTTCCTTAAATATAATTTTCAAAGAAATGAAAATTGCGCTTTAACAATGGTTAAAGATAATGATTTTAAATTTTTCCGCACTAAAATAAGAGCTAATTTAAAAAAATTCATTAAAAATGAAGATCTTGATTTAGACCTTTACAAAAAGGTTAAAACCCCATATAGAGGCTAAAATGCTTAAAAAAATTTTAATTAAATTAATTAAAATATATCAATTTTTTTCTAAATTCACTCCCCCCGTTTGCAGATTTCAGCCAACTTGTTCTAATTATACTATTCAAGCAATTGAAAAATTTGGCATTTTAAAAGGGATTTATTTAGGGTTTAAAAGAATTTTAAGGTGTCATCCTTATTCAAAAGGCGGATATGACCCCGTTCCTGATGAATTTAAATTTTAAAATGCCTTACACGGGTGATTTTGCTACCCCGCTAAAAAGCAGGTGGGTGAACGCCAGAGTTAATTCGTTTCTCGCTAGAAAATGCGAGTTTACTGCATAAACTAATCACACATAATTTATATTAAATTAAGGCTTACTGAGCAAATTCTCCCTGTTAAACAAAATGTAGGAGCAAAATTTAACCCGCATAAAGCATTAACATTATAACATATCTATTCTGTTTTTAAAGTGTTTGGATGTAATTTTTTTTATATTATAATAAATTTATGAAAGAAAAAATTATAGCTATAATCGGTCGTCCCAATGTTGGAAAATCTACTCTTGTTAACAGAATTGCAGGCAAAAGGCTTTCAATTGTTGATGATAAACCTAATATAACAAGAGATAGAATTTATATCCAAGCAAATTGGCAAAATAAAAACTTTGTTTTAATTGACACAGGCGGTATTGTTGAAGGTAATGATGATGAATTTGTTAAAAACATTAATTCACAAGTTGACCTTGCAATCAATGAATCTGATTTAATTTTATTCATTGTTGATGGCAAAACAGGCTTAAATCCTTATGATTACGATATTGCAAATAAATTAAGACAAACAAAAAAAGAGGTTCTTTTAGTTGTTAATAAAATAGATTCAAAAGCACAATTTGACTTAACAAGCGAGTTTTGGGCTTTAGGATTTGATAAAATGTATCCGCTTTCAGCTCTCCATGGTGATGGCGGAGTTGGTGATTTATTAGATGTTATTACAAAAGATATCACCCCAATTTATGAAAACGACGAAGAAGAAAATGAAAATTCGCCTATCAAAATTGCAATTGTAGGTAAACCAAATGCAGGTAAAAGCTCTATTTTAAACAACCTGCTTAAAAAGCAACGTGCAATTGTAAGTAATGTTTCAGGAACAACAAGAGATTCAATTGACGAAGAAATTGTTTTTGAAGATAAGGTTTATCAACTTGTTGATACGGCAGGTATCCGAAAAAAATCAAAAGTTGATTATGGCGTTGAAATGTTTGCGGTTGATAGAGCAATTAGAGCCATAAGAGAATGTGACGTTGCGCTTTTAGTTATAGATAGTGAACAAGGGCTTTCTGATCAAGATAAAAAGATTGCTTCAATTTGTGAAGAAGCAGGCTGCGGCTTAATTTTAGCTTTTAATAAATGGGATTTAATTAAAAACACTCAAACTCATAAATTTGAAGCTGAAATTGAAAAAGAAGCGCCATTTTTAAACTATGCCGAAAAAATCTATATCTCGGCTAAAACGGGTCAAAGACTTGATTCTATTTTCAAAATGGCAGATGAAGTTCAAGCACAGCGCCAAAAAAGAATTTCAACCGGTCTTTTAAATAAAGTTATTAATGAGGCTTTCAGCCTTAATCCGCCATCAAGCATTAAAGGCAAAAATTTAAGACTTTATTATTCAACCCAAGCAAAAGTTAACCCACCAACATTTGTTATTTTCATTAATAACAAAGACTTAATTCAAGACCATTACAAAAGATATATCTTGAAAAAATTAAGAGAAAACTTCGGTTTTAAAGGTGTTCCTATTATTGTTTCATATAGACAAAAAGGAGATAGATAATTGAACTTACTTTATGTTTTAGCTTTTATGATTTTGGCTTATTTAATCGGTTCAATTCCAACGGGATATTTAATTGTTAAAATTAAAACCGATAAAGACATTAGAACAATTGGTTCCGGTTCAACAGGTGCCACTAATGTTAAAAGGGTACTTGGGAAAAAATGGTTTTTTATTGTAATGCTGTTAGATGCCTTAAAAGGCGCTATTCCTGTATTACTTGCAAAATATTTAACAACAGATGTTTATGGGCTTTATGCGGTTGTATCTGCAATTTTTGTTATAATTGGTCATTCTAAGCCGATTTTCTTACAATTTAAAGGCGGAAAATCAGTTGCCTCTGGAGTAGGTACAATTTTAGCGCTTAACCCCTTGGTTGGGCTTTCAATTGCTTTAATTTGGGGGGTTATAACATACTTTTCAAAATATGTTTCACTTGGTTCAATTATCGCCCTTATTTTATCGCCCGTTTTAATGTACGCATTTAAAAACCCCGTTTTTTATGTTGTATATTGCCTAATCGCAGCCCTTTACATTGTTTATCTTCACAGAGAAAACATTAAACGATTAATCAAAGGCGAAGAAAATAAAGTACGATAGTCGGTGCGATAATCGGCAAACGTTGATACTTCAATCGTTGGCGAAGTATGAGCCTTACGAGTGAAGTATGCGCAGATTGCGTAGCAAAATTAGACCAAAGGTCTTAATTTTCAAGCAAGCCAGCAGTTTTGACGTTTGAGAAACCTTACCCAAACAAAGTACCCCACCCCAAAATCAAATAATTAATTTTTTGTTAACATAAAGGATTTTTTTTAAAAATTCCATTATTATTAAAAGTAGGAAAATAAAAAATATACATTAATGGAGGATATCATGATTAAACCTTTAGCAGATCGAATTGTTATTAAAGTTATTGACGATGTTCAACAAACATCAGGCGGAATTTTCATTCCTGATAGCGCTAAAGAAAAACCACAAAAAGGTGAAGTAGTAGCTGTTGGCACAGGCAAAACTTTAGATAACGGCGAAAAAGAACCAATGGAAGTTAAAGTTGGCGATGTTGTTCTTTTTGCAAAATATTCAGGAACAGACGTTAAAATTGACGATGTAGAATACAAAATTATCTCAATTAAGGATGCTTTAGCAATCCTTGCATAAAAGTATTGTATTAGTTAGAAAGAAGGAAAAGTAATCATGGCTAAAAAAGTCGTATTTGATACAACTGCAAGAGAAGCCCTATTAAAAGGTGTTAATGCAGTGGCTGACGCAGTTAAAGTTACACTTGGACCAAAAGGCAGAAATGTAATTATTGAAAAAAAATTCGGTTCACCTCAAATTGTTAATGATGGTGTAACAATTGCAAAAGAAATCGAATTAAAAGATGGTTTAGAAAACGCAGGCGCACAACTTCTTAAAGAAGTTTCTTCTAAAACAAATGATGTAGCTGGTGACGGTACAACAACAGCTTCTGTTTTAGCTCAAGCAATCTTTAAAGAAGGTATTAAAAACTTAACAGCCGGCGCTAACCCAATGGGTATTAAAAGAGGTATTTCAGAAGCTGTTAAATCTGCCCATGCTGAAATCAAAAAAATGTCAAAATCTGTTGATTCAAAAGATATGAGAGCGCAAGTTGCTGCAATTTCAGCAGGTAACGATAAATTTATCGGTGATTTAATTGCAGATTGTATGGAAGTTGTTGGTACAGATGGTGTTATCACTGTTGAAGAATCAAAAACTTTCGGCACAGATAAAAAAATCGTTGAAGGTATGCAATTTGATAAAGGTTATATTTCACCTTACTTCATCACTGACCCTGAAAGAATGGAAGCAGTTTTAGAAGACGCTTATGTTCTTTGTGTTAACAAAAAAATCAACTTAATTGCAGACCTTGTACCTATCTTAGAACAAGTTGCAAGAGATGGTAAATCTTTATTATTAATTGCTGAAGATGTTGAAGGTGAAGCACTTGCAACCTTAGTTGTTAATACAATGAGAAAAGTTTTAAGAGCAGTTGCAGTTAAAGCCCCAGGATTTGGCGACAGAAGAAAAGCTATGCTTGAAGATATCGCTATTTTAACAGGCGGTCAAATGTTTACAGAAGAACTTGGTATCAAACTTGAAAATATCACAGTTCAAATGCTTGGTAGAGCAAAAAGAGTTACTGTTACAAAAGATGAAACAACAATCGTTGTTGGAGATGAAACAAAAGCAGCAGTTGCTGAACGTGTAAACTTAATCAAAAAACAAATTGAAGCTTCTGATTCAGAATATGATAAAGAAAAACTTCAAGAAAGAGTTGCAAAACTTTCAGGCGGTGTTGCAGTAATCGAAGTTGGTGCCGCTTCTGAAGTAGAATTGAAAGAATCTAAATTAAGAATTGAAGATGCTCTAAATGCTACTCGTGCAGCCCAAGAAGAAGGTATTGTTCCAGGGGGTGGTGTTGCACTTTTAAGAGTTCAACAAGTTCTTCAAAAAGAATTAGAAACAAGAACTTTTGAAAATGATGATGAAAAAACAGGTTTCAAAATCTTAACTGCAGCTCTTGACATCCCTGTAATTGCAATTGCAAATAATGCAGGCGCTAAAGGCGAAGTTGTTGTTGATTCTGTAAGAAAACACGAAGGCGCTTTTGGTTATGACGCTATGAACAACAAATATGTTGATATGTTTGAAGCAGGTATTGTTGACCCTGCTAAAGTTACAAGAAGTGCTTTAGAAAACGCAGCTTCAGTTGCTTCTATGTTATTAACAACAGAAGCAGCAGTTGTTGAAATTCCTGAAGAAAAAGCCCCAGAAATGCCAATGGGCGGCGGTATGCCAGGCATGGGCGGCATGGGAATGATGTAATTTTCTTTAAGTATGCCTAGACATTATAAATATATAAAGCCAGACTTAAAGTCTGGCTTTTGCTATATTACTCCGCACACAAAACCCCACAACAGGCGCAAAGGTGCGCCAATACTGTAGGTTGGGCATACCTAATCTGCCCCCTTAAAAAGATACAATACTTGTAGGCAATAAAATGTTTCCTTTGGTT
>CAKUXO010000029.1 GCA_934700385.1 uncultured Candidatus Melainabacteria bacterium | reverse complement strand
ACTATAGATTAATGTGTTAGCGCATAAACTTACTACATATTTCATTTTCGTATGAGTTAAATTTTGAAACTGCTTGTTGATACTCAAGGTAAAATAAGTTGTATATTATGCTATAGCCCCACTTTCCAGAAAAATATTAAGAAATGTAACCAAAAACAAATCATACATGTTATGGATATTTTTATCTGGGAATTAATAAAATGTAAGAGCTATATTTAATTATATATCTGCAAAAGTAATTTAAAAAAAAGGTGGTAAAAATGGGACTATCAGCAAGCCAAGGAAGAATGTTACTTCTAACGGCAAGAAAAAGTGATTTAGAGTTTAAAGCTCAACAAATTTCTCAAAAGAGATTAGTTTTATCTCAACAACTTGAAGAAATCAGTTCAGATTATGAAGACGCAACTGCAAACAGACAAATGAAAATTTCATTGTCTTTATCTCAAGGAACAGATGGCAACGACGTTGTAAGCAGAACTTCAAATCTAACTTATGCAACACTTATCAGTGGTACATTAGCACAATTTTCATCAAGTGACAGCGGTCTTGCTTCTTATTCAAGAACAGAAGGTCAAGAATATTCAAGTAATTCAGCTTATCGTTTAACAGATGCTTATGGCGCAATTGTTGTTTCATCTGAAGAAGAAATCCCCGGAACTTCTGTAAGCAAAACAAGCGTTGTAACTGCAAAAGATGAAGATGGCGTTTATCGTGTTGGAAATACAACAACAAGCAACACAAAAGAAAAAACAGGTAATAGCTATGTTGTAATTCCTAAAACTTCAAGTGGCACAGATTCAGCCCTAGGATTGTATTTAAAAGATTCTGCAAACGCAAAAGTTAGCAGAGAAGGACTTCAAGTTGATACTAATAATAAATTAGTTCAATTAATCGGTACTGATGGTAACAGAGTTTACTATGACTATACAACAGGTGAGGAAGTAGATTCAAGCGATTCAAGAATTTCATCTTTCTCAAGCACAGAAACTGTTAATCTTGTTGAAGATGCTAAAACAGTTCCAAATTCAACTCAAGAATCTGTTTCAAATAACAGAATTGTAAAAGGTTCTGATGGTAAAAGAAGCCTTGTTGATTCAAGTGGTGTTGTATTAGCAAGATATGTTGTTGACCCAACACTTCAATATGGCTCATCAGATTCATCTGGTGTAACTGATGGACCAAACTATTTACAAGATTGTTTAAGAAATGGTAAATACTTACTTGAAAAAGCAAGAGTAGATACCGAAACTAAAGAAGTTAAATGGAATAGCTTATCTTGGGACGCAACATCAAATATCATGGATTCATACTATACAGAAGATGATGATAAAGCAAAAGCAAGATATGACAGACTTCAAACTCAAATTCAAACTCAAGATAAAAAACTTGAATTAGAATTAGATAACCTTGAAACTCAAAGAAAAGCCGTTACAACGGAAGAAGAATCCGTTAAAAAGGTAATAGATGATAACATCGAAGGCTCATTTAAAACGTTTGCATAATCAAACCTACACACACCCACATTCCGCTTAAAATAAATTACTTTAATGCAAGTTCAATTGAACTTGCATTTTTTTAACCTATTAAATGGTGCATTTTTTCGATTTTGGTTTTAATATATTTTTCATTATATTCATTAATAATGGGTTCAATTGGCACTCTTTCATTGACCTCTAAGCCATAACCTTTTAAACCGATAATTTTTTTAGGGTTATTTGTTAAAAGATTAAATTTTGAATATCCTAATTGTCTTAAAATTTGAGCGCCAATGCCATAATCTCTTAAATCTGGTGCAAAACCAAGTGAAACATTAGCTTGAACGGTGTCTTCCCCTTTATCTTGAAGTGCGTATGCTTTAATTTTATTAATTAAACCAATGCCTCTGCCTTCATGACCTTTCATATAAACTAATGCCCCTTTACCGTAAGAATTTATCATTTTTAGAGCGCTATGAAGTTGATAGTTGCAATCACATCTTAAGCTATGGAAAATATCCCCCGTAAGGCATTCTGAATGAACTCTTACTAAAGGAATTTTAGATGAACCATCATCTTTAACAAGTGCAACATATTCATTATTATTTAAAATGTTTCTATAGCCATAAATCACAAAATCGCCAAATTTTGTTGGAAGTTTTGCACTTGCTTCCATTTTAACAATCATTTCTTTTTGTATTCTGAATTTAACAAGGTCCGCTACAGTTATAACTTTAATATTGTTTTCTTGTGCAAATTTTAAAATATAATCTCTCCTTGCCATGTGCCCATCTTGGGTCATAATTTCACACATAGCGCCCCCTAAAGGTAAATTTGAAAGTTTAGCAAGGTCAACAACGGCTTCAGTGTGCCCAATTCGTTCTAATACACCACCAAGCCTTGCAACGCAAGGGAAAAGGTGCCCTGGGCGCCTTAAGTCATCAGGATTGTTTGAATTCATAAGAACTTCAATTGTTTTTGCTCTATCAAAAGCAGAAATTCCTGTTGTAACTCCAAATTTTTCATCTGCATCAATTGAAACGGTAAAAGCAGTTTTCATGCTTTCTGTGTTTTGCGCAACCATTTGATTAAGCTGCATTTTATCAGCAATTGATTTATCTATTGCAACGCAAATAAGCCCACGAGCATTTTGCGCCATAAAATTTATGTTTTCAGGGGTTGCAAAATTTGAATTGCAAATCATATCCCCCTCATTTTCTCTATCTTCATCATCAACAACGATGATAATTTTCCCTTTTTGATAATCAATAAGTGCGTCTTCAATTGAACTAAACATTTTATTAATCCTTATTTTTTAAAAAAATCCGTTTTCTTTTAAAAAGTCTGTGGTGATTGTTGAATTTTTCTTTTCTACTTGGCTAAATTTTTGAAGATATTTTGCTAAAATATCATATTCAATATTAACTATATCACCAACTTTTAAATTTTTTAAATTTGTTTTTGAAATTGTTTCAGGAATTAATGAAACTTCAAAACCATCTTCAAAAACTTCGCTCACTGTAAGGCTTGTGCCATTAACTGCAATTGAACCTTTCTTAACAATTAAATCAGAATTGCAATTAAACTTTAATTTTTTAGAAAAACCATCTTGCTTAATTGAGCTTAATTTTGAAATACAATCAACATGCCCTGATACAATGTGCCCATGGAGTCTTTGAGTAACTAAAAGCGCCCTTTCAAGGTTTATTTCATCTCCTTTTTTTAAAAATTGAAGATTTGTTGTTTTCAAGGTTTCATTCATTACATCAACTTCAATTAAATTTTTTGAAATTTTTACAACAGTTAAACAAACGCCATTAAGGGCAATTGAATGACCAATTTCAACATCGTCAAAATCCGCTAAATAGCTAATTTTAGCGCCATTTTGATTTAACTTTATATCTTCAATTTTGCTTATGGTTTCAATTAATCCGCTGAACATTATTCAAATCTTTTAAAAATAATATCGATATTTTTTAAATATTTCTCTTGATTAAAACATTCGTTAATTTCATTATCTGAAAGATGTTTTTTCATTTTTTCTTTGAAATTTTCATTGTTGTTAAAGGCTTCAAGAGCTTCTTTTTGAACGATTTTATAGGCTTCTTCTCTTGTCATTTTATCGCAAAGTTTTAATAAACACGCTTGTGAATAGATTATTTCACCATATTTATGGGTATTTTTAATCATGTTTTCAGGTTTTACAACAAGATTTTCTAAAACACCTTTGAAACGATTTAACATATAGTCAATTAAAATTGTGCTATCGGGAAAAATTATACGCTCAACAGATGAATGGGAAATATCTCTTTCATGCCAAAGCGCAACATTTTCAAGAGCAGCGATTGAGTTACTTCTGATTATTCTTGCTAAACCAGATAAATTTTCGCTTGCGATTGGGTTTTTCTTGTGTGGCATAGCAGAAGACCCCTTTTGCCCGTTTGAAAAGCCTTCTTGAACTTCGCTTACTTCAAAGCGTTGAAGATGTCTTATCTCAATTGAAAATGTTTCAATTGCACAGGCGATTAAGCTAAGAGCTTGAATATAAAAAGCGTGTCTATCTCTTGATATAACTTGGGTTGAGATTTTTGCAGGTTTTAAGCCTAAAATTTCACAAGTTTTTTCTTCAACTAAAGGTGAAATATTTGAATATGTGCCGCAAGGTCCTGAAATTTGTCCAACTAAAATATCTTCAAGAGCTTGATTAAATCTTTTTTTAGCCCTTTGAAACATATCTAAAATATTTAACAATTTGAACCCGAAAGTAATAACTTCTGCTGCCATACCGTGGCTTCTTCCAAGGCAAACTGTGTTTTTATGTTTAAAAGCAAGATTTTTAATTACTTCAATAAGATTATCAAGGTCAGAATTGATTATTTTAGAAGCGTCTTTAATTTGAAGTGCAAAGGCGGTGTCAATTACATCTGAACTTGTTAAGCCTTTATGAATATAAGGTGAATATTTACTTCCAACGTTTTCATTAACACATTCTAAAAACGCAATAACGTCATGACGAGTTACTTTTTCAATTTCATCAATTCTTTCTAAATTAAACTTAGCAGTTTTTTTGATGTTTTCATAAACATCTTCGCTAAAATTTCCAAGTTCAACTTGCGCTTTAATAACGGCAAGTTCAACATCTAAGTAATATGAATATTTTTTTTCTAATTCCCAAATTTGAGAAATTTCTTTTCTTGAATATCTTTCTATCATAACTTTATTATACTAAAAAAATATGAATTTTTTTAAATACTGCGTTATTTTCCTTATTCTATTGTATAATTTTTGTATGATAAAATGACAGGAATACTATGTTCAAAACGATTTGGAGTAAAAATGTTCGATTTTAACTGTGATACAGCTCAAAGCTATGGCATATATAAAAATGATGAAGAACTTGAAATTGCAAAATATATGAGTACAATCAATGTTTCAGCAGGTTTTCATGCTGGTGATCCTGTGGCAATCAGAAAAGCCTTGCTTTTTGCTCAAGAAAAAAATATAGCGCTTTGCGCTCATATTGGCTATCCTGATATCCAAGGTTTTGGTAAAAGAAAAATGGAATTATCAGAAGAAGAATTTGAAGCAGTTGTTATTTATCAAGTTGGCGCAATAATACAATATGCTAAAACTTTTGATTTAGAAGTTGAATGTGTAAGGTGTCATGGGGCGATGAAAGAAGATATTAATTCTTCACTAGAAAAAGCTATAACTTTTGCTAATGCTATAAAAAAAGTTTCACCATGGTTAAATATAATTATACAAAACAACGAAATTAAAACTGAAATTGAAAAACTTGGTTTAAAAGCGGCTCTTGAAGTTGATTTCACTTCAAATAGCTCTATAAGAGAAATTAGAGAAATGGAAATTAAACCTGATACAATTCATTTTAAATCTCTTGAAGAAGCAAAAAGAGCTTATGATATAATTAAACCAACACCAATAAATTACAATCGAGTTTATGCACAAATATAAGGGTAAAATTAATAATGAGGATGTTTAATAAAAAAGTAAAAATGCCAAAAGACGCAATTCTTTTAGTTCCAGGGTTAAAGGTTAAAAGATGGTTTGCGCTTAGTGTGGCAGGTTCTGTTTTAGCGGCAATTGGTTTAACTTTTGTTTTTAAACTTGAACCATTATTTTATATTGTTAGAACTGCAAAAGATATTTTCCACGTTGTTCCGCCAGAACCCGTTGGAATACTTTTTATATTTGTCGGCGCAATATTATTCATTCAAGCGTGGAAAAAAACTAATCTATCAATCTTAGATGTTGATGATGTTGATACAAAACGTAAAAAACAAGATATAGGCGAAGTTTTATATAGAAGAAGAAAACTTGACCATGGTCCTAAAATTGTTGCAATTGGCGGTGGAACAGGGTTATCAACCTTGTTGCGTGGCATTAAAAAAATCACAAATAATATAACTGCTGTTGTAACAGTGGGAGATGACGGTGGTTCATCTGGTAGATTAAGAGAACAAATGGGCGTACTTCCCCCTGGAGATATAAGAAACTGTATCGCAGCTTTAGCAGATGATGATGATACAGTTACAAAACTATTTCAATATCGCTTTAAAACAGGCGAAGGTTTAGAAGGTCATAGCTTTGGTAATCTTTTTATTACTGCGATGACAGCAATTTGTGGGGATATGGTTTCAGCGATTAAAGAATCTTCTAAAGTTCTTTTAATTAGAGGTAGGGTTTTACCTGCAACGTGCGATGATATGAAACTTTACGCTAAAATGGAAGATGATTCAATTGTTAAAGGCGAAAGCAACATCCCTGAAGCAGGTAAAAAAATTATGCAGCTTTGTTGTGAACCGGCTAATTGCAAACCAACTCCAGATGTTGTTGAGGCAATTTTAGGTGCAGATTTAATTATAATTGGCCCAGGAAGTCTTTATACATCAATTATTTCAAACTTCTTAGTTAAAGATATCACTAGAGCTGTTTGGCATTCAAAAGCTAAAAAAATCTATGTTTGTAACGCTATGACTCAAGTTGGTGAAACAGATAACTATTCAGTTTCAGACCATGTTAAAACAATTTTTGATCATGTTCGACTTGATGATATCGACGATTCAAATAAAAACTTCTTTGACGCTGTTTTAGTAAATAATCAAATGCCAAAAAATTTAGCAGAAAAATATGAACAAGCGGGCTCACTTCCTGTTGAAATAGATACAAATGAACTTAAAAAATTGAATGTTCAAGTTGTTGAAAGAAGTCTTCTTGAAGAAAATAAAGAAGGGCTTGTTCGCCATAACTGCTCTAAAGTTGCGAAATCAATCTATTTTTGGTATAAAAGAGCAATTAAAAAATAATTTCACCCATAAATTAGAGATAGAATAAATAAGTCAGATGAGAAAAAGTATTCAAAAAATACAAAATTATAAAAAAGAAGGTAAAAAAATTACCGTCTTGACGGCTTATGACTATTCTACCGCTAAATACATAGACCAAGCCGGTGTTGATATGATTTTAATTGGAGATTCCCTAGCGCAAGTTGCACTTGGCTACAATAACACAACCGATATCGGTATGGAAGAAATGCTTGTTTTTGTGCGTGCGGTTTCTCGTGCGGTTGAATCGGCGCTTGTTGTTGCAGATATGCCTTTTATGAGTTTTCAAATAGATAAAGTTGAAACAATGAAAAATGCTTGTGAATTTATAAAAGCAGGCGCAAACGCAATTAAACTTGAGGGAAGTTCTGATTTTACAATTGAAAACATAAAACATTTAACTCAAAATGGCATTCCTGTAATGGGTCATCTTGGCTTTACTCCGATGAGCATAAATTCTCTTGGGGGTCATAAAATTCAAGGAAAAGACGCAGATAGAACAATTGATATTTTAAAAGACGCACTAAGATTACAAAGTGCCGGATGTTTTGCAATTGTTCTTGAAATGTTGCCGCTTCAATCAAGCCAATTTATTTCCCAAAGATTAAGAATTCCGACTATTGGAATTGGTGGGGGCAAGTTCTGTGATGGTCAGGTACTAGTTTCAGATGACTTACTTGGGAAATATGACCGCTTTAAACCAAAGTTTGCAAGACAATATTCAAGCCTAAAAGATATTATTTTTAACGTAGCAAAAGCATTTTGCCAAGATGTTGAATCGGGCGCTTTTCCAAATGTTAAAGAATCATTTACGCTAGACACTAAGGAGATAGAAAAACTTGAAAATTATAGATAATATTAAGGAATTAAAAGAAGAAATTAAAAAATTAAATGGCTCAATCGGGCTTGTACCAACAATGGGCGCACTTCATAACGGACATAAATCATTAATCGATAAAGCTGTTAAAGAAAACAATAACGCAGTTGTTTCAATCTTTGTTAACCCAATTCAATTTTGCCAAGGTGAAGATTTAGATAAATATCCTCGCCAACTTCAACAAGATGCAAAATTATGTGAAGAAGCTGGGGTTAAAATCGTTTTTGCGCCAAAAGTTGATGAAATGTATGATGGGGATAAAAATAATTTAACCTTAATTTGTCCACCTTATGAAGCAGTTGATAAACTTTGTGGAAAATCAAGAGCAGGGCATTTTGACGGGGTTTGCAGTGTTGTAGCCAAACTATTCAACCTAACAAAAGCGCAAAGAGCATATTTTGGACAAAAAGACGCACAACAACTTTTCATTATCAAAAAAATGGTTAAAGACTTAAATTTTGATATTGAAATAATCCCTTGTCCAATAGTTCGTGAAGAAGATAACTTAGCGCTTTCAAGCAGAAATAAATATCTAACACAAAATGAAAGAAAACTTGCGCTTTCAATTTCAAAATCACTTTTTGAAGCGCAAAAATTGGCAAAACAAAACTTGGCAACTAAAAGGGCAATTGTTGACAATTGTCTTAAAATGATGGAAAATTTAGATGTCGAATACATTGAATTTGTCGATAAAGATACGTTTGTAATACAAGATGAAATTAACAAAAACACCCTTGTTTTAATAGCTGCAAGGACTCCTGAAACTAAAACAAGGTTGATAGATAACATTATTTTATGGGATTTTCAATAAAATTTTTAATAATAATTGCAAAATTTTTTAAATTTACATCTCCAATTTTTGGATTTGTATATTTAATTAATTGGTTTATTTATTTCATTAACATCAATGTTTTTGATTTAATTAGCCATTACTTGGGCTATTTACCTAATTATTTTATGACTTTCTTTTCTTTTTTAAATTCTTATAATTTAAAAATTTCAATAGGTCATATTTTAAGTGCTTTATTTTGCTTTATTATTGCATTTTTTGCCTATAAAGCCGATGAATTTTTGCAAGATTTAAAAAGCCAAGTTATTGATATTAATGATGACATTAAAAATATTGAAAATGTTAATTTAACAGTTAAAGAGCCTAATATCAAACAAAATGAAGAAAAAGAAAACTATGGGCTTTTTGAAATTTCTTTTGAAAATTGTCTTGAAAAAGATAACCTAAAAATTGAGAGATTAAAAAATGAATATTGCCAATTAATTTCACAAAAATTAGCGCAAAAATATTCTGATGTTGAATTTATTGTTAAAGATAAAATATTTTTTAAAAAAGTAAAGCAAGAAGAACTTGATAATTTCATTGAAGATTTTATAAAAATTTATATGATTTTTAGTCAGGCTAATCAAAAAAATAACATAAAAACTTCTTTTAATTTTTCATTTATAACTGAATCTGAAGCAAAAAGTAACCCAAGTGCTTATGAAATTTTAAATCAGATTAACGATTTAAAAATTAAAAATAAAATTCTTGTAAGTTCTTCTTTTGTTTTAAAATATAACCTTTTAAATTCTAAAAAGTTTGATTTTGAAGAATTAAAACAAGAACACGATATTCACTTTGGTTTATTTTATATTACTTTTGCCAAGACCAATTAAGAAAACATCTTTGCCTAATTCTTTTTCAGAAGAACCATCATAAGCAAAAACAATAAAACCACATAAATAATCGCCCCCTCTTAGTTCTGAATTATTAGGGTCAAAATATTCTTTAATTGGCACACTTTTTAAGCTGCAAGTTTTATCAAAATAAAATGCTGCTTTGAATTTTGGAATAAACTCTCCGCAAGCGGGTTCAATTCTTGCATTTGAAGCAATTGATTTAATGTTTTCAGGGGTGTAGCCATTAATTTCATTACAACTTGCGCTGTCACCTTCTAAATATTTAACAAAATAAGATTTTAAATCATCTGAATTAATTACTCCGTCATTATTGTAATCAGGCATATTAGCAAGATTAACATTAGGAATTTCATTTAGAAGAATTTGATGAAAAGCGTTTGAAACATTAGCATAAAAGGTTTCAGATGTAACATGGAGTTGTCTTTCTTTGAAACTTTTAGAATTAACCGTGTTTGCGATAGTAATTGTCATTACAAAAGCGATTGCACAAAGTACAATCAAGGTTTCAGCTAATGTAAACGCATAAAGTTTTTTCTTCATAAAAACTCCAACAATATAAAATCATTATATCAATATAATCTTTGAAAAATAACTAAAATGTGTTTAAAGTCCTACAAATAGAGGAATTTTATAATATAGCAAAATAAATACTGTATAATAAAATTATGAATAATCTGCAAAATAAATTAAAAGCCTTTACTTTAACAGAAGCAATAGTTACCATTATTGTTTTAGGCATTGTGGCTACAATTATAATTGGGGTTATAAAACCCGTTGACGCTTCAAAAGAAGCGATGATGACGTTAGCTAAAAAAACTCAACAAAATATTACAGAAGCAATTTCTCAGATGTATATTAACGATTCTGATTTTGATAATATTTTACAACTTAAAGATGCAACGGGACAATTTAATATAACTGATGAAAACGCTATAGATAGATTTGTTCCAATTATTAAAAAATATGTTCAAGATAACGGTACAGCAATTGACCAAACTAAAGAAGCTGACTATTATACTTCTGAAATAATTAAACCGGATAAAACTAAAACAGGAGTTGTTTTAAACGCTTCATATTCTCATTTTTATTTTATGAGTAACGGTGTTCTTTTAGGGTTTAAATTAAATGGCAATTGCACAACTGCTGAACCTTTGCAAATTTTACCAGATAAAGAAGTAACAGTGAATGTGGAAAATACTTGCGGGGCTTTTTTTGTTGATGTAAATGGATATAAAAAACCAAACAAATTAGGTTCAGATCAATTTATCTTCCCTTTTGACGCAAAATTTATGAAATATATTTAAAGGAAAAATTATGAATAAAAAAGCATTTACATTAGCAGAAGTTTTAATTGTACTTACAATACTTGGTATAATTGCTGCTATTTCTATGACAACTCTACGCCCTGCTGAATTTAAACTAAAAGGTTTACAAGTTGCGGCAAAAAAAGTATTGTATGACATAGATACTGCTACAACTGAAATTTTAATTAATGAAACAGGCAGCCAAACAACGGCAAGTTTAACTTCTACTCAATGTGCTAATGCAGCTTTAGCTGGGTTATATAAAAAATATCTTTCTGCTACAAGAAAAACAGGAGATTGTTGGTCTGGTACTACAAAATTTTATCTTAAAAGTGGTGCTTGTATAGGTATATCAGATGCACCAACCAAGGACACTGCTACAAGATTTCCTGAAGAAACAGCTGATACAAATACAAAACCAAATTGTGCTTTAATTTATTATGATACAAATGGTGCTGATGGACCAAATATCATTGGTGCCGATAGATTTGTAATTCCATTAGATACAACAGGAATTAAATACGCTAACTAAAGGACAAAAATAACAATGAATAAAAAAGCATTTACATTAGCAGAAGTTTTAATTGTACTAACGATACTTGGTATAATTGCTGCTATTTCTATGACAACTCTACGCCCTGCTGAATTTAAACTAAAAGGTTTACAAGTTGCAGCAAAAAAAGTTTTATATGACATCGATACTGCTACAACTGAAATTTTAATTAATGAAACAGGAAGTCAAACAACAGCTAGTTTAACTTCTACTCAATGTGCCCACGCAACCTTGGCTGGGTTGTATAAAAAATATGTTTCAGCAACCAGAAAAGCAACAACAACTTCTGATTGTAGCGCAAACGATACAACAAGTTTCTTCTTAAAAAGTGGCGCTTGTGTTAGAATTGAAGGCGCTGCATCAACAGCGAAACAAATGTGGTTCCCTGGGGAATCTCCAACAGAAGCAACAAACACAACTTCTGATTGCGCTGTTATTTTTTATGATACAAATGGGGCAGATGGACCAAATATCATGGGTGCAGATAGATTTATAATCCCATTAGATAAAACAGGAATTAAATACGCAGGTTAATGAAAAGAAATAACTTAAAGGCTTATACATTAGGTGAAATGCTCGTTGCTATGATTGTTGCGAGCATTATCGTTTCAATAGTTTTAATTAATTTAAAACCAAGTAATGCAAGAAATGACTCCTTGCAAAAAAATGGCGCTAATATGCTTAATCAAATTTCTTTTGCAACTATGAATTTAATTGCTAAAAATTCAAAGCATTATTCCCTTTTTTCTTTAATAGATAGCTCAAACAATGTTTTTTCTATTGTGGATGAGGGGGCAGATGAAAAATTAATTGCTTTATATAAAAAAAACTTAATTGGAATTAGAAATAAAACGGTTTCAGCAGATTATCTTGGTTCTGAAGTTAAAAATTCAACAGATACAATTGAGGTTTCAAGTGGGGTTAAGTTAAAAATTTCAGATTTTCCAAAATATTTTGTAATTAGAAATGGAACATTTTTTGCTATTAAATTAAATAAAAACTGTACAACAAATGAAACTTATATTTATAACCCCTCTTTTAGAGAATCTAACACAGCTAAAAATAGCTGCGGCTTAATCTTTTTTGATGTTAATTCTCAAGATAGCCCTAATGTTTTAGGAATTGACCAATATATTATTTCAATCGGCAAAAATGGAATTAAATAATTTATGGATAACCGAGAACTTTTAGATGATTTTAAAATATATTTAAAAAGTGAAAAAAACTTTTCAAACCACACAGTAAGAGCCTATTGCGCCGATGTTTATACCTTTATGCTTTGGCTTGGAGAAGATAATTTAATTAAAATTGAGCCTGAAAAATTCAGCGAATATCTTTATTTTATTAGTCAAATTAATTACACAAAAACAACAATAGCTAGAAAAATCGCTTCAATCCGTGCCTTTTATAAATTTTTATATCAAGAAGAACTAATTGAATACAATCCTGCGGATTTAATTCCTATCCCTAAGCAAAATAAGGCTTTGCCCGATTTTTTATATGAAGATGAAGTTGAAAATATCTTGCGTGGAATTAAAATTGATACCCCAGCAGGTTTTAGAAATAGAATAATTCTTGAACTTTTATGGGTTTCAGGAATGAGAATAAGTGAATTATCTGGCTTGAATTATGAAAATCTTAATTTAGAACAAAATGAAATCAAGGTTTTTGGTAAAGGGGCAAAAGAAAGGATTGTTTTAATTCCTGATAAAACAAAAGAAAATCTTTTAAATTATATTAATAATGTGGCAGATTTAATTAATCCTAAAGAAAAAACCCCCCAAAGCCCTTTGTTTATTAACTATAACGGTTTTCGTTTGCAAAATCAAAGTATCAGAAAAGCCCTTAAACAATGTCTTTTGAATATTTCTTTTACAAAACACGTCACCCCTCACGTTTTTAGACACAGCTTTGCAACAAAACTTCTTGAACATGGCGCTGATTTAAGAGTTGTTCAAGAGCTTTTAGGGCACTCAAGCATTAAGAATACTCAAATTTATACACACGTTTCAATTAAGAGATTAAAAGAAGTTTATAGCACCTCTCACCCTCACGGAGATGAGGTTTAGAGTAGAATTGAAATATAATAGAATGGTGTGCAGGCTGTGTCCACAAGCAGTTTCAAAATTTAACTCATACGAAAATGAAATATGTAGTAAGTTTATGCGCTAACACAT
>CAKUXO010000028.1 GCA_934700385.1 uncultured Candidatus Melainabacteria bacterium | reverse complement strand
GCTTCAACATTCACTCAAAATCAAATACTTCAACAAGTATCAACTTCATTGTTAGCTCAAGCAAACCAAGCACCATCTGTTGCACTAAGTTTAGTATAGTCTTTTTATACAAGGTGATGAAATTGAGTAGGTTATTTTACCTACTCAATTTTTTTATGTTACAACCGCCCCGACAAGCTAAAACCTTTTACAAACACCATTTTTTATGTTTTAATAAAATAAAAAAGAGGTTATCTTGATTAAATTTTTAGACTTATACAAAATCAACGAACGTTTTAGAGAAGAAATAGACGCAAGGATTAAAAAGGTTTTAGATTCTGGGTGGTATCTTTTAGGAAAAGAAGATGAAACTTTTGAAAAGAATTTTGCTTCTTTTTGTGGTGCAAAACATTGTATTTCTTGCGCTAATGGGCTTGACGCTCTTAATTTAATAATTAAGGCTTATGGTTTTAAAAAGGGAGATGAAATAATCGCCCCTGCTAACACTTATATAGCTTCAATTCTAGCCATTTCTCAAAATGGCGCAACTCCTGTTTTAGTTGAGCCAGATATCGACACTTTTAACATTAATCCTGATTTAATTGAAGAAAAAATCACCGAAAAAACAAAAGCAATAATGGTTGTACATCTTTATGGGCAAGCTGTTCAAATGGAAAAAATTTGGCAATTAGCAAAGAAATATAACCTTAAAATAATTGAAGATTCTGCCCAAGCCCACGGTGCAATTTATCAAAACAAAAGAGTGGGTTCTTTAGGGGACGCAAGCGGTTTTTCTTTTTACCCAGGGAAAAACCTAGGCTGTCTTGGTGATGGCGGCGCTATTACAACATCTGATGATGAATTAGCAAAAAAACTTCGTGCCTTAAGAAATTATGGAAGCGATGTAAAATATCATAATATTTTTAAAGGGGTTAATTCAAGATTAGATGAAATTCAAGCTGCCGTTTTAGATGTTAAATTAAAATATCTTGATAAAGATAATTCAAGGCGCCAAGATATCGCAAAATATTATCTTGAACACATCACTAACCCAAAAATCACTTTGCCTAAGGTTTATGACCCAAAAGCACACGTTTTTCACATTTTTGCGGTTAGAACGAAAAATCGTGATGAATTTCAAAATCATCTAAAAGAAAACGATATTCAAACCCTAATCCATTACCCAATTCCACCACACAAGCAAGAAGCCTATAAGGAATTGAATAGCTTAAGTTTACCAATCAGCGAAAAAATCCATAATGAAATTTTAAGTCTGCCAATTTCACCCGTTATGGAATACAACGAAATTAAAAAAGTAGTAGAGGTAGTTAATGCGTATTAGAAATAGCAGAAAAAAGAAAAACTTTTTAGATTTTCTAAAAATGTTTTGCGCTAAATTAATGGGTAAAAAATTTGTAATCGTTCAAGCCACAGGCGGTTTAGGCGATTATATTCAAGTTAGAAATTTCTTTAAAATGATTAAAGAAAAATATGGCGGAAATAAAAAAGTTTGCCTTTGCGTTTGTTTATTAGGCAGATACTTAGATTTTGCAAAAGCCTATGATTCAGATTGTGTCGATGTTTTCTTTGATTTAAGGTTAATTCAAAATCCCGTTAAAAAAGAAGTTGCCATAATGAGATTATTTAAATATGATTCTTACATCAATTTTTATGGCGGACACGATTATTGGGATGAAATTAACGCCCTTATTAGAACAAAAGAAATTCATGACACAAAAAGAAACCAAAAACTTTATATAACAGAAAATAATAAAGAATTTATGGCGCCACTTGTCGATGTTTCAAATTTCAAATTGCATTTTGATAAAATAATTAAAGCTAAAAATTTAAAAGATAAAGATTATTTTCTGATTGTCCCAACAGCTTATACAGCGGGGAATATGTCTTTAGAACAAACTTTAGAATTATCAAAATATTTAATTTCTAAAAATCAAAAAGTGTTAATTTTTGGTATTGAAAATAATGAAAAAACAATTTTTGATAAAGTTTATGAAAAATTAAATGAAAATGAAAGAAAATATTTAATTAATGGAATAAACCAATTTGAAACAAGTGATATTCCAGATGTTGTGAATAGGGCAAAACTTGTTATAGCGCCTAACACATCTATTTTCCATTTTTCTTTAGCGCTTGATAAAAAAGTTATTTGTTTAACTCCAAATTTCCAAGAATATATTGGACATAAAGACGATAATGTTAAATATTTAATCGAGGATAATATTCAAAATATCAATGTTAAAGATATTATTAAGGCAATTGAAGAATTTTGCCTTGAAAAAGTGAAATAACTTATATTTAACTTAAAACTAATTCATCTGCCTAAAAAAGCAGATGAATTTTTATATTACTTTAAAACACACAAAAAAATTTGCGTCTGGCGCGATTCGAACGCGCGACCTATCCCTTAAAAGGGGAGTGCTCTACCTGCTGAGCTACAGACGCAAATTTATTTAAACTTTTTAAACAACCGCTTTCCGATTGCTTTATTAATATACCAAGAACATTTTTTTAAGTCAAACACTTTTTTCAAAAAAACTTTACCTATCTTAAAGTTTAATATACTTTTGGCTATTAAAAACCCTTGAAACATCTGATATAGTGGCAATATAAATTTTGAAAGGTGTTGAAATGAATAAAATATTTTTTTCTTTTTTGTCGTTAGCTCTCTTATCATCTATCTCTTTTGCAGATTGTTCTTGTCAAAAACCAAATTGTGATTGCCAAAAAGATAAACTTTGCCCAGTTGAAAAACAAAGTTGTGACAATGTTAAAAAATCTTGTGAAAAATGTTCAATAGAAGATGATGAATATTGCGTTTTTAATCAATGTTTTTTTGATAAACAATTTAAGAAAATGAAAAAGGCTCTTTGCCTTGATAATCAACAAGAATGTGCTATTAATGAGCTTTACAAAAACTTTAAATACGATATGGAAGTTCTACATTCAAAATATCGAGTTCAAAAAAATAAACTTCTTGAAATGATTGCTTGTAACAACGATTGTTATAAAGATCAAATTGAAGTTGTTAAAGACATTAAAAAAGACGCAAAAGAAAGATGTAAATGTTTTAAAAAGGATGTAAAAGCGCAACTTTGCAAGAGTCAATATGGAGATTTTAGAAAATTCCAAAGACAAGAAAAAAGAAAAATGAAAAAACTTGCAAAATATTCAATTATCCACAAACTTCCTTGCGTTGATTGTTGCAGATAAAAGTTCAGCCCGTTATGTGCGGGCTGAATTATTTTTTGGAACTAAAACAACTCCATCAATATTAATTGTTGAGTTTTCTATTTTAACATTTTCAACTTGAATTTTTCCTTTAACATCGTTGCTTAAAGGCATTGACCATTTTAAAAGATTAAAAGAATTAATTGCATTTACAATTGGATAATATGAAGATTTAATGTTGTTAAGGTCAAAATCGCAAAGCTCAATTTTATTATCAACAACCTTTAAATTAGCCCCCATAGAGATTTTAACAGGTTTTATGATATTTTTTGCAAAGTCAAACAAATTTGTTTTAGGAAATGGTGTAAATTCATAATTTAATTCTAATCTATCATTTTTAATTAAAACTTTCGCATTTGTTATTTTAAACAAACTAGAAGCCACTTTATCTTGGTTAAATTTTTCAATTAATTTTTTATATCCTGATTCAGATAATGTTTTATCAAGATTTTGTTGGGTAATTTTTGTTGAATATTTTAAAACTAAGTTTTCATCAAAAAGAAGTTTTTTATCTGTGTATGAAACTTTGTTATAATCGCAAAGTGAGTTAATTTTTACATCAGAAAAATAAATTCCGCCATATTGAACTAAATCTGAAACAGCGCTTAAATTTTTAAATTCGCCATTAAGGATGTTTGTTCCTCTAAAGTTATCTACTTTTACTTTAAATTTTGAATTTGTTTCTTTTTTCAAAGCCTTTTGAATTTTATTTTCAATTATATTTCTACTGATAGAATTAAACCCAGAAACACTTGCAACATTACCACCAAAAGTTGTTTTAGGGGTAATTGTTGAACAATATGTTGAATAATCCATAGCATTTGATTTTGGAACATTCAAAATCAAAAAAGATAAAAATATTAAAAAAATCGTTTTTTTCATAAACACCTCAATAATTTATAAAATTATTTTATCAAGAAATCCCCAAAACTCAAAAATAATCTTAAGGACTTGTTTAAGTATATTTTTATTATATCATTGAATTATGAGAACATTTGCGGAAACAAAAACACACGAAGTCACAGTCGACGTTGTAATTTTAACAATTCATGATAACAAACTTAAAGTTCTTCTTGTAAAACGTGCTAACGAGCCTTTTAGGGGTAGATGGTCTATCCCAGGGGGATTTATTCGTTTATCTGAAAACATTGACGATGCGGCGCTTCGTGTCCTTAAAGAAAAAACAACTGTTTCCAATATTTATCTTGAACAATTATACACCTTTGGTGACCCTTTGCGTTATCCAAATGCACGTGTAATCACTTGTGCTTATTTTGCGCTTTTAAGGGCAGAAGACATCAAACTTGATATTAAAAACACAGAAGGTGTTGCAGACATTCAATGGCACGAAGTGGATAAACTTCCGCCACTTGCCTTTGACCACAAAGAAATTATTGAATATTCACTTAAAAGAACACGTGAAAGACTTGAACTTTGCCCAATTGCTTTCCAGTTGTTGCCTAAAAAGTTCACTTTAACAGAATTACAAAAATCTTATGAATTAATTTTGAAAAAGACTTTAGATAAAAGAAATTTTAGAAAGAAAATGTTAACTTCTAATATTCTTGTTGAAACAAATGAATATACGAAATCTGTTTCTAAGCGCCCCGCTGCACTTTATTCTTTTGATAGGATTACACTTGATTCTAAAAGGGGTCATTTCTTTTCGTAAAAACTAGGATATAATAAATTTAAAGTGCCAATATGATATTATTGGCACTTATAGTTTGTTTAACTTTAATAAAAGCCTCTTGTGGATATTTATATCCTATGCTTTCCTTTTAGCAAAGCATTCTTTACAGAAAACTTCTTTGCCTTCTGTAGGTTTAAAAGGAACTTGTGTTTGAGCGCCGCATTGAGAGCAAACAACGTCATACATTCTTCTTCTTGATTTGTGTTTGCGAGCTTTTCTGCAATCTGGACATCTTTTAGGAACGTTTACAAGTCCTTTTTCAGCGTAAAATTCTTGTTCTCCTGCGCTGAAGATAAATTCTTTTCCACATTCTTCGCAAATAAGTGTTTTGTCTTGATACATTTTGGTCTCCTTTTTGATGTAATATTTTCGACCACTGCTGCGAAAAAATTTGAAAAAATTAATTGGCGCACAGAAGTTGATTATTATTTAATTCTATCCTGTTTGAAAATTTTTTGCAAACTTTTATTTATTTAAAACTTCCTCAACTTCTTTAATTAAATATGGAGTTGAAAAAACAATCATCTGCTCGTCGTCATCTAATTCCCAAAAACAGCAATTAAGCGCATTTTTAACATTTGAATCCATAACAATTAAATTTGGATTAACATTAGCATATTTAAGCCTTAGCGCCATATCATCAAAACGATTTCCACAAACAAAAATTTTATTTTCAAACCCTTTTAAAGCGCCAAAATTAGCGTCCCAAATCCAGCTTGTATCAACCCCATCAAGCACTTCATCACTTAAACAAAAAACAATTTTAGAATTTTTATTTCCATAAAGTTCTCTAAGTGCTTCAGATAATGAAGTTGGGTTTTTAACTGTTTTAATTTTAATTCTTTTATTATCTTTTTCAAAAACCTCATCAATAGATTTTAAAGGGCGATATGTTTCAAAAGCACGAGCAATTGTTTTTCTATCGATATCAGATAATAAAGCTAAAACTATTGCCCCAAGGGCATTATAAGCATTAGCCAAGCCACCTAGAGGAATTTTAAAAGGAAGTTTATTATCGTTATAAAAAACATTCAAAAAGATGTAGTCATCAAAAATTTTAGCATTAGCAGAAATATCTAATTTCGGGCGCATAAACCCACAAGCACATTCAAAATCACCTAAGTGAGAATAATATCTTTGATTAAAATCAAGTTTACAACCGCACTTAGGACACCTCATTAAGTCATTTTTTTGAGATAAAAACAACCCTTTATTCATAAAATCAATTTGATTAAAACCATAGAAAAATTTTTTTCTTTTTTTATTAAAAGTTGTGTCATCTTTGATTTTATCTATTTCAAAAAACATCGGCTCATCAGCGTTAATTATTAAATTCAACTTAGAATTAAGCATAATCGCATTTTGAATTTTTTTTCTTTTTTCTTCTAAAGATAAAAATTCATTCTGATTAATTAAAAGATTACCTAAAAGTAAATAATCAAATTTCATTGAATTAAAATAGCCCTCAAGCTCAAGCTCTGAAAGCCCCATAGAATAAAAATCTTTTTTTTCATCAGAAAAAGAATTAAAATTTTTAGATAAATTTAAAATAATTGAAGTTATAATAGGATATCTTTTAGCAGATTTAAAAACATTTGAAATAACTGTTTTTTCAGCTGTTTCAAGGATATGATTAAACATATTAACGCTTGTTTTTTTGCCATTAGACATACAAAAAGCGACTTTTTTTTCTGCATAGCCTGATTGAAGTTTAGAAAAAAGTTCAGGATAGCGCTCATCAATAAATGAATCAATCTCAAAATTATCTTCAAGATTAAATTTTTCTAATATTCGGTATAAGTATCCAATCCAGCTGATGGCGGTTTTAAACTTCATTTTAATCCTTTAAAATAGTTTAGTTTACGTATAGAAAAATTTTTCTATATATATTATAATACACCAATGTTAGATTTTATTTTTATATTGTTAACAATTCTTGAAATAATCTTAACTTTTATTTTGGTTGAAAAATTAATTAAACTTGAAAAAAAAGTTACTTCATTAATCCCAAAGCTAGATTTAATCGGCAAAATCGGGCTTGAATTAAGTATTAAAATAAAGCAAAATCTTCTTAACGTAAATAAATTCGTGAGAATTATTACTAATAAAAAAATTATTCAAATTAAAAAATTAATTTCTTTTTCAATTGATGTTATCCAATTAATCATTCTTTTCAGAACAATTGATTTTTCAAAAGGTTTAAAAGGAATTAAAGGAAAAGATATTTTTAAAATTTTCTTGCCTTTTTTATCTAAGAAAATTTTGAAGTTTTTAAATTAATTTTTTTATAATAAAATTTATATATGGAAAAGCGCTATTACCCTTTTAGCAAGTATTTAAAAGATACTCACGGAAAAAAAGTATATAAAATAACTCTTGATAGCGGGTTTTATTGCCCTAATCGTGATGGCACAATTTCAAGTGGCGGCTGCATTTTTTGCGATGAAACAGGTAGCTATTCAAGATGTTTAGAAAAAATGTCCATTAAAGAACAAATTGAAAAAAGTAAAGAAAAATTATCTTCTCAATTTAAAGCCGAAGCCTTTATGGCATATTTTCAATCATATTCAAATACTTATGCGCCTTATGATGTCCTTAAAAAAACTTATGACAGCGTTTTTGAACAAGATAAAATCATCAGTATTTCAATAGGCACAAGACCAGATTGCGTTGATGATGAAAAACTTGATTTAATTAAAAATTATCCTTATCCTTGGATTGAATATGGACTTCAAAGTGCAAACGATGAAACTCTTAAATTAATTAACAGGGGTCATGATTTTGAATGTTTTAAAAATGCCGTTTTAAAAACAAAAGAAAGAGGGATAAAAGTTTGCGCTCATATAATTTTAGGCTTTCCTAATGAAACAAAAGAAATGATGTTAAAAACAGCCTATGAGCTTTCAAAATTAGATATTGACGGGATTAAAATTCATCAATTAACAGTTTTAAAAGATTCACCTTTAAATAAGATTTATGAAAAAAATCCTTTTTATATAATGACAATGGAACAATATTGCAATCTTGTTTGCGATATTTTAGAAATATTACCTAAAAACTGTACAATTCAAAGAATAGCAGGAACAGGCTACAGTGAAACAACACTTCAGCCTAAATGGGTTAATCGAAGATTTGAAATTTTAAATATGATTGATAAAATTTTAATTCAAAGAAATTCTTATCAAGGCATTAAAAAAGGGCTTTTAACTTAGCCCTTTTTTTAGTTTTAAATTGTTTTTGTGTAAAGTCTTATTTTAAATTTTGCAATTAAAATTGTTTTATCTTTATCATAAGGCTCAATATAAATTTCATAGATATTTGTTAAATATTTTTCTTTTGTTATGTTTTTAAAGAAGTTTTGAAGTTGAGTATAATTTCCAACTGTTACAAAAGAAAGCTCACAAGCGTTATAGCCATCTATGTTTGTTAAAAGAACTTTATCATCAACAGGTTGATAATTGTAATCTATTGAGCGGATTTTAATTCCACTATTTGTAATGTTGGCTAAAACATTTTCAAACATAATCCCAAAAGAAGCCTCTGGGCTGAATTGTTCGCCTAAAACCTCATAGATAACTTTTCCTGAACCTGATTCTTTCTTCTTTTGAGTTTGACTTGAAAGTTTTTGTTGTTTAATTTGTTCAAGTTGACTTTGTTTTGTTTCAAGTTCGCTTTTTTTAGAGGTAAGCTCACTTTGGCTTGCGCCAGCTAGTGAACCAAAATGGTAAACCGCATATATACCGCCAAAAAACGCAAGTATTGGAAGAAGAATGAACAATATGTTTTCTTTTATCATTTTTTCCATTTATTGTTTCCTATCCTTGAGGTTTCATTTGTGCCGAAGGTTGTTCTATTTTAGCTTTAGATGGGTCTTGAGTGTTTGATGATTTATCTATGATAACACTTTCATTTTGTTCAATTGTAGGTGTCATATTATCTAATAAACCACCTTGTTGATCAGGATTTTGACCATCTTTAGCAGCTTGTTGAAGTTGTGTGTTTGAAATTTCAAAAGAATAAAGTCTATCAACATCTTTATCAATTGTTATGTTACTTAAATAAGATTTATTTGCATTATCAAATTCATCTGTCACAACTTTTAATTCAGTTAATTTAATATCAGATTGTGGTGAAACAAATCTTAAATTTTTATAATATTCATAAATATCAACGATATTTTGAGCAATACCTCTTATTGCAAGTTTTGAACCTGCTTGGTTGTAATATTGAGTTAACCAAACATTTTTAGGAATATCTGTTGCAATTGAATCATAGAAATTAATTGCGCTAACATTCATTCCAACAATTTCATCAATAATTGATGTCATATCAATTGCTGGTTTTTTATCTTCTTTTGTTAGAGCAGCAATTTGAGTATCAATTGATTGAACTTCGCCACTTATTTCACCAATTTTATTTTGAGCAGAGCTATCTATAACAGAACAAACTCCAGAAATAGCACCAAATACAATAACACAAGCCCCAACGCTTAAAATTGCAGCTTTTTTGATAAATTCGCTTGTGATATCAATTTGTTTGCCAAAAAGTTTTGTTGTTAAATAAACACCTGTGTTTGCGCTTGGGTCATCAGCAAGAGCATTAAGTGTTAAGTTAAAATCTGTTTTAATTTTAGCAGCACCAATTGCAGCTAAAGTTAAAGAATTAGCCTCATTAAAATCAGATGCAGCAAGAACTTCTAATAATGGTTTTTTAGAAAATTTATTAGAATCAATTGTAATAACTTCGCCTTCAAAGCGCATTTGATTTCTTAAAACTTCAGATGAAATATCATCTGTTTGGCTTATTATGAAAAGTTTTTGAGATGGATATGTGTCTAAGAACTGTGAAGAACTTGAAACAATTGCTTCATAGGCTTCTTCTGCTGAAAAAGAACGAATTGCAAGAGGAACTTCATTACAGTTTAATAAAATTGAACCTCTGAATTGGAAAAGCGTATAGCTATTTGTACCAATTAACATAGCAGTCCATGGCGCTTGTTCTAAAATAACATCATCAAGTGCACCTGTAATATATAAACCACGTAAAGTAGCACTATAAGAACCTTCAATACCAGCTAAACTGAAACCAAGGTCGGCAGCCATTTCTTTTAATTCTTCAATAGCATTTCTTTGAATTGAAGAATATGCAATTTTTCTTGTACCGCTTTGAGGATCTGAAACATCAGCCCAACCTGAAACGGGTTCTTCTCTTTTAAAGATATAGAATTCTTCAGCTTCAGATAAAACTGCGGTTTTAACTTGAGCGTCATCAAGAGAAGGGGCAAGCTCAATAAAGTTAAAATAAACATTAGGTAGAACAATATAAACTAAAGCCTGAGATGAAACTTTTAATTCATCCATTAACTCACTAAAAGCAGCTTTAAATTCAGGATATTTATCTATTTCTCTTTGAGAGAAATTATAATCTACTCTTTTTCTACCATAATTTACGATTGTTTTACCTGATTTATTATCAAGTACAACCGCCTCTAATCCTATACCTGGGGTAAGTGCAAGACCTACTATTTGTTTTTGATTTCCTTGTAATAAAAAATTTAACATCTCTATAAATTCTATACTTTTATCCTTCTCCTATTTTATAATACAATAATAATGTAAAATTTAATAATAACTTTACAATTATATACATTAAATAAGGTATAAAATCATGGAAAAACAAGAAAAAACCAACTATATCTACGGTAAAAACCCGATTATTGAAGCTCTTAACAAAAACCCAAAAAGAGTTAACAAAATTTACATACAAAAAAATATTTCTTATGATAATCGTTTAAAAAAGATTATCGAGCTTGCTAATCAAGAAAAAATTATTATTCAAATGACAAATCTTCAAAAATTTCAAGAACTTTTTGAAGATAAACCAAACTTCCAAGGCGTAATTGCAAGCATGGCAAGCGTTGAATTTATGTCTTTAGAAGATTTTTTAGAAATTAAAAAAGACGATTTTAAAAGATTAATCATTTTAGATGAAATCCAAGACCCAAATAATTTTGGTGCAATAATTAGAACCACGGCTGCTGCCGGTTTTGATGGAATTTTAATACCAACTCATCGAAGCTGTATGTTATCTTCAACTGTTGAAAAAATTTCTTCTGGCGCAATTAATCATGTTCCTATTATAAAAACAACTAGTCTATCAGCTAGTATTGACTTATTAAAAAAACAAAACTTTTGGGTAATTGCAACTCAAATGCAGGCAAAAGATAATTACTATGATATTGATTATACGGATATGAATTTTGCGCTCGTTTTGGGCTCAGAGGGGAAGGGAATATCTAAAACGATTTTAAATAAAGCCGATTTTACAATAAAAATCGAAAGCAACTTTGAGTCTTTAAATGTTTCAAACGCAGCTGCAGTCATCATTTATGAAGCTATAAGACAAATTAAAACAAAGAAAAAATAAAATCAAATTAGATAAAAATCCAAAAATATTATATAATAACTTTATTCTTGGAGATTACAATGAAAATAAAAAACGAAGAAGAAAAACTAAACAACGATTTTCTATACGATGATTTAGATGAAAAAGCTTTGATGGAAATTGATAATAACATTCAAAATTCTCAGCTTGATGAAGAAAATGAAGAAGAAAATAAAAAGCAACAAGAAGATTATAAGTCTATTGTGGCAGATGATTCTGTTAAAATTTATCTTCAACAAATCGGCAAAATTCCTCTTTTAAGTTTTCAAGATGAACTTGAAGTTGCTCGCCAAATTAAAGAAAATCATTCTCAAAAAGCTCGTGAAATCTTAATTAACGCTAATTTAAGATTAGTTGTTTCTATCGCTAAAAAATATATAGGACGTGGTTTATCTTTTCTTGATTTAATCCAAGAAGGAAATTTAGGCTTAATGAAAGCCGCTGAAAAATTTGACTACACAAAAGGATATAAATTTTCAACTTATGCAACTTGGTGGATTCAACAAGCAATAACAAGAGGTATTGCAGATAAATCAAGAATGATAAGGCTTCCTGTTCATTTAATTGAAACTCTAAGCAAAATTAAACGTGCAACAATTGAACTTTCAACAGAATTAAACAGAATTCCATCTAAAGAAGAAATTGCAAAAAGGGTTGACATGCCTGTATCTAAACTAACTGCTTTAATGAAAAGTTCTCAAAGCACAATTTCAATTGAAACACCTGCTAATCAAAAAGATGATACATCTAAAATTGCTGATTTCATTGTTGATGAAACCCACGACACCCCAGATACAAAAGTTGTTCAAGAAAATCTCCTTGAAGATGTACAAAAAATGTTAAATCAATTAAACCCTAAAGAAAAAGACGTTTTAATTATGCGCTATGGGCTTGATAACAACGGTCAAAAGAAAACTTTAGATGAAATTGGTACAAGATACGGCGTTTCTCGTGAAAGAATACGACAAATTGAAACAAGAGCAATTGCAAAATTGAAAAAACTTTGCAGAAATAAAAATCTTTCCGTTAGTTTGAAAAATTATATCGGACTTGATTAGGGTTTGGGTATTTACCCAAACCCTAAAACGTCTTTAGCCCAGAAGTCAGTCAGATTTGTAAGTCTGATAAAATAATTAAAATTTATCTATAAAAAACTAAAGTTTTTGTTCACTTTTGAAACCGCTTGTGGCACAGCCTGTACAGAGTTATAGAATCGGTCATCCTGAACTTGTTTCAGGATCTGATGTGTTTCAGTGTTTACAAGGGTTTTACCTTGTTTCTATCAATGACACTTGGTAAGATCCCGAAACAAAGTTCGGGATGACGAGTTGAGAATTGAGCGTAAACGTTTTAAGCCCTTTTGCACCGACTCACGCTTTCAAGTTCAGGATGACGAGTTGTAAAATGAGTGATATGTTGATTATCTTTGTTCAGCAAAAACAAATTTTGAAACTGCTTGTGGAAACAGCCTATACGCCGTTATAGGGCTAACTTAAAACATAAACTAAACCTATAAAACATCCCCTAAAACGTCTTTAACCCAGAAGTCAACTTATCAAGCACTTTTTCTCCAACTTTACTAAATTCAACAACATAACTTGAAGAATCTTTAATTTCTTTAATTTTCCCCACCCCAAAGGTTGAATGAAAAACTCTTGTGCCTACGGGTAAAAGCCCCTGCGCTCTTTGGTTTTGAGTGTTTTGAGAAACCGCTTTTTGTTTTGCTTTTAAAATCATATCTTTAATATTAACGTTTTCTTTTTTAGAGGCAGTTTCATTTGTGCTTTTTTTATTTACAAATGCGTTAACTTGTTTATAGTTTATTTTTTCATTTTGAGAAGTCGTATTAGCGCTTGCTTTTATTCTTTGAATACTTCCTAAAAGCCCACTATTAGAGCTTTTTGAGCTTGAAACATTATTAGCGCTTTTTTTAATTCTTTCAATAGAACTCAATAAACCGCTTGTTGGTGGGTTTGAAGAACTTTTTGAAGATGAAGAATAGTTATTATTATAATTTTTCTTTTCTTTAATTTTTGAAACAGTTGAAGAAAAACTTGATTTTGAACCGTAAGATTTTTGAACAACGCTTTCTTCTTGAATTAATTTTTCAGGAATTTCATCTAAAAAGCGGCTTTTTGGGTTAGATTGATAATTTCCCCAAACCCTTCTTTGCTTAGCGCAAGTTAGATATAGCTTTTCTTTTGCCCTTGTAATACCAACATACATTAATCTTCTTTCTTCTTCTAATTCTGAATTAGACATTCCAAAGGCGATACTTCTTCCATGTGGAAAAATTCCATCTTCCATGCCTGCCATAAATACCAAAGGAAATTCCAGCCCCTTAGCAGCATGGAGTGTCATTAATGTAACAGATGGCTCATCGGGCTTATCTTTATCTGCTTCATCAATATCAGAAACAAGTGCAACTTGAGAAAGGAAGTTTCCTAATGGACCCATATCATCTTCTTCATCAAGCGCTAAGTCATCTTGTTCAAATTCTTTTACAACGTTAATAAATTCTTCAAGGTTTTCTAATCTTGATTGATTTTCTATGTTATTTTCTTGTCTTAAAGCTGGGCTATAGCCTGTTGCCTCAAGAACATAGTTAACATATTCTGATAATGAATAATTATTTTGATAAGAAGTTATTTCTTCAATTGTTGCATAGAAATTTTGAAGTTTTGTTTTAGTACCAGCGTTAATATCTTCCATTTTATCTAGTTGTTTTAAGGCTTCATAAATACTTATTTCGTTACTATCAGCATAAGTTATAAGTTTATTTATGGTAGTATCCCCTAATCCTCTTTTTGGTTCATTAATTATTCTTTTAAGAGCTTGGGAATCATTATGGTTATAAATTAATTTTAAATATGCAATTGTATCTTTAATTTCTTTTCTATCATAGAATTTTAACCCCCCAACAATTTTATAAGGGATAGAATAGCTCATTAGGGCTTCTTCAATTGAACGAGATTGAGCATTTGTTCTATATAAAATAGCGATATCATCTTTTTTAAATGTTGAATTTTCAATTTGTTTTGCAATATAGCGGCTTTCATTAAAATCATCTTGCGCTTCATAAAAACTTATTTTTTCACCCTCACCTTTATTTGAATATAGGTTTTTATCAAGCCTTTCTTCATTATTTTTAATTACTTCGTTAGCTGCTTCTAGAATGACTCCAGTAGAACGATAGTTTTGTTCTAGTTTAATTAATTTTGTGTTTTCATAATCTTTTTGAAAATTTAAGATAATTTTAAAATCTGCCCCACGCCAAGAATAAATTGATTGGTCAACATCACCCACAGCGCAAAGTGAACCTGTTTTATCTTTAGAACCATCTGAAGGATAAAGCATGTTAATTAAGTCATATTGCGCTTTATTTGTATCTTGAAATTCATCAACCAAAATATGTTGAAATCTTTGAGCATATTTTTCTCTTATTTCAGGATTTTCTTTTAATAGATTAACGCTTAACATAAGCATATCGTCAAAATCTATTGCATTATTAACAACAAGCTCTTTTTCATATTCATAATAAATTTCAGAAATTTTTTGAGTATAATAATCTTTTGCTAAGGTTGCATAAGCATAAGCGTCTTGCATTTTATTTTTAGCATTTGAAATAGCTGCTCTTACTGCTTTAATTTCAAAAGATTTTTCATCTATGTTTAATTTTTTAAGGGCATTTTTAATTATTGTTTTAGTATCTGTATCATCATAAATTACATAATTATTATCCCATTTTCTTCCGTCTTTTGTTTTATAGTTTTCAAGGTCACGGCGAAGAATTCTTCCGCAGATATTGTGGAATGTTCCAACCCACATTCTTTTAACAACATTTTCACCTAAATAATTAGATAATCTTGCTTGCATTTCTTTAGCTGCTTTATTTGTAAAAGTAACTGCAAGAATGTCATTTGGGCTTGCGCCATTTTTAACAAGATTAGCAATTCTTGAAGTTAAAACTTTTGTTTTACCAGAACCTGCACCCGCTAAAACTAATATTGTGCCATTTTTTTCAACAACTGCCTCGTTTTGTTCATTATTTAATCCTTTTAAAAATTCGGGTGTAGTTTGCATTTTCTTAAAATTTCTCCTCTTAATTTTTAGATATTCCCAAAACTGTGGAAATATGTTATTATTATATCTAATATTATATAAGAAAAAACTTTAAAGGAAAAAAGTAAAAAATGGAAGAAAATTACGACAATCAAAATCAGCCTTCAATTATGGTACCACTTGAAGACATGGACAAAGTTGAACATAAAGAAGGCGATGACGTTGACGCATTAGCACAAGAATTGGCAACTATCCGCCAGAGTGCGAAAAAGATAGCTATTATTGGTTCAAGAAACCTTACAATTACTCACCAACAAATTATTGAAACCCTTACAACAAGTCTTGTCATGCAAGGTAACACAATAATTACTTCCGGTGGTTCATCAGGTACAAATGCCGCTGCAATCAGAGGTGCCCTAAAAGCAAATCCTGATAAACTTAAAATTATTCTTCCTCAAACAATTGGTCAACAACCATCTGACGTTCAAGACCAACTTATTGGTGTTCCAAACATAATTGAACATCCTGATAGAGCGATGATGACTTTAGCAGACGCTTCAAGAGTTTGTAACAGAGAAATCATTACTCAATGTCAACAACTAATTTGTTTCTTATCTCACTCATCAAACACTTTACATAAAGCTGTTGAGTTTGCAGAAGAATCACACAAAGTTGTAACAGTATTTTATTTAGATTAATAAATTTATTTTAATTTGTGTATCATTCCACATTTTGAGCATGCCAAAATTTTCCCTGTGGAATCAATTGGCACAAAAAAATGATCACATTTTTCAGGAATTTTAGGTGGCAAGTTCTTTTTCTTTTTGAACTTGCCCTTTTTAAAATCATCTTTAATTTTTAAAAAAAGTTCTATGATATACATTTTTTGCTATAATTAAATTATGAACAATAAACTAAAAAAATTCATCTCCTCAACTGTATCTTACCACGATTTTAGAAATGCTGTTAATATTGCAAATGAACTAAATTGTGGAATTGAGATATCTCGTTTTGGAAAATTAAGCGAAATTGAAGAAAATTTTGAAAAAAATAAAAAAGAATACAAAGCTATTCTAGCTGATTTTGATAACGAAATAACTCTCCATGGTTTCTTTTCAAACTTAAACGTCGCCGCAAAAGATCCCCTAATTGAAAGCGCAAGCGTTAAAAGATATTATCAAAGCCTTGAATTAGCCCATGAATTTGACGCTTCTTTGGTTGTTTTTCACACTTGTTTTAATAACTTATTAAAACAACAAAAATATAGAGAAATGTATTTTTTAAAAAACATCGAGTTTTATAAAGAATTTATCAAAAATTTTGAAGAATTGGGAATTATGGCAACAATTGAAAATGTCCATGAACCAAATCCTATTATGATTAGAAATCTAATTGCTGCAATTAATTCTCCTTATTTAGGCGCAACTATTGATATCGGTCATTGTAACCTACATTCAGAATTAGAACCCTCTACTTGGATAAAAGAATATGGAATTATGCTTAAACACATGCACTTTCATAATAACTATAAAGACGAGGACTCTCATTCAAGCCTTTTAAAAGGAAATGTTGACATTGAAAAGGTTTTAAGAACCCTAAAAGAAATTCAACTTTTTCCTACAATTACCTTTGAAATTTTTGAAGAAGACGCTCTAAGAGAATCTGTTGAATATTTTAATGAAACTTGCGCTAAAGTTGGAATTGAAACATAAAAACACTTGTAAACATTTGTAACAGTTTCTAAAGTTCATCCTAAGCCCAGCCGTTATATATAACAAATAAAGGGAATATGTGTGATGAATGTAAACTTGGACTTATTAAAAGAAAAATACTTAGAC
>CAKUXO010000027.1 GCA_934700385.1 uncultured Candidatus Melainabacteria bacterium | reverse complement strand
GGTTCACTTTTTCTTTTTGCGTTGGCGATTGAACAAAAAGAAAAAGTGAACAAAAACTTTAGTTTTTTATAGATAAATTTTTTAATTATTTTTGTTGGGCAAAGTATGCCCAACCTACAGTAATAATGCACCTTTGCGGGTGTTAAAACCCTATAGACCTACAACCTTTCTCTCTTACAAAGTTCGTTTTCGGGTCCTTTTGTAGCAAAAGAGTAAACAATAATAAAAATCATAGCCATAACACTAAAAATCATCAAAAACAAAGACAAAGGATTATATTTTTCCCAAACGAGTTTAATTGTTGTGGGGGTGTCATTATTCAAATCCCAAGTATATTCTTTTTTAGAAACAAAATCTGCGTTATTTTCTTTTGCTTTTGATGGGATTTTGATTGTTAATTTAGCGTCTGAAACGTTATTATCAGCCACTTCAAAGGTTGTGTTAAAAAGTTTTTTAGCTTCTTTTTTGGCTTTTTTCTTAGAATAAATCATATAAATTGTATATTTATTTTTAAGAGCGCCTTTTTTTAAGTTAATTGGCAGTTTTTCACTTGTAATAAAGCCGATTGGAAGCTCTGTATCATCAACATATTTTAATCTTGCATATTCTTTTGAGGCGGTTATTCCTTGAAAATTATCTTCTTGAAAAGTTTGAGTTTTATAGCCTTTTTGAATTAGTTTAATTTGCGCTTGAGATAGCATTTCATCAAGATTTTCTTTAATGTTTTCATTTTCAATAAAAGAAGTATCTATTGAATGAGATTGAGAAATTTTAACCGTATTATTTCTATTAACTGTTATTTCATAATCTGATTTTGCGCAGCCTGACACAAAAAGCGCCAAACTAAACAAAACAAAAGATAATATAATTCTTTTAAATGCCATATTATTTTTTCTCTTAATACATTTCGCCCATACCAAAGGTAAAGAAGCCGGATTTTCTGTCCATTCCACCTGTATTTGTAAGTGGAATACCGTAATCTAGGTTGATTGGTCCAAGCCCTGGGATAAATACTCTTAAGCCGACACCGGCTGTAATTGCATACCCAGGTTTATTATATACATACGTTCCTGTGGTTTTACTAAATAATGTACCGGCATCAACAAAACCTGCTATTCTTAAATTGTTTAAGAAAGAGTTTGATGTAAGTCTATCGATAAATGGAATTGGCACACGAACTTCTGCGCTGCCCATCATATAGCCGTCACCTACACCGACTTCAGATATGTTGAAACCTCTGATTGTGTAAGGTCCACCAAGTGCAAAACCTGCATAATCAGGCATATTGCCGTGGATTTTGCCACCTGCTTTTCCTGTGAATACAATTGAAGATTTTTTACCCAAAGGTGAAAAACTTCTAATCATACCATGTAATTTACCAAATGTATTTCCTGAAACACCAAGGTTTTCTTCAAATGTTAATCTTGCTAAAACCCCATGGCGAGCGTTTAAGGCGCTATCCCTTGTGTCATAAGTTAAAGCAGGGGTGATTTTAATAAAGAATCCGCCATCAAGTTCTTTACTTCTTTCTGACCATGAAACCCCACGAGCAAGGTATTTTGCACGCATTGTTGTTTCATCACCCTCATCTAAAGAAACGCTTTCAACCCCTAAGCCGATTGAGCCTGAAAGATTTTTATAAGCAGTGAATTTACGAGCAAGAGTGAATTCACCCCCAAATCTTTTTTCAATTGCTAAAGGAACTTGATAACTTCCATAGTATCTTGCAAAGCCTCTAACCGCTAGGGATTGATTTTCTCTTTTGAACATTGGTTCTAAAAAGCTGATTTCACCTTGCAAGTTAGCTTTTTGCGCAACAGAACTATCATTCATTAAAATACCGGTACCAGCTAAAAGGTTAAGATTTAACTTTTGGTTTAAGCCACGGAAGTTATTTTCGCCAAAACCAACAGAACCAAAGAACCCTGAAGCTGAATCAATACCAACCCCAAGAGAAATTTTACCTGTTCTTTGTTCTTCTAAGGCGATATAAACATCATATAAGCCTGTTGTTTCATCTTTTTTAAGTTCTCTTTGAACATCTTTAAAGGCTTGTGTACCCATTAATCTAAGGATATCTGACCTCATTGTGTTTTCATTATAAACACTTCCTGTTTGCAAGAAAATATTTCTTTTAACAATGAAATCTCTTGTTTTATTGTTGCCGTCAACAATAATATCCCCGATTATGCCCTCATCTATAACAACATTGATGTAGCCGTCTGGGTCGTCATCAACTTTTGAAACACGAGCAAGGATGTAGCCTTTTGAAGAATATAAATCTTGAATTTCATTAATTGCAGTGTTAATGTTTAAAATGTTTTGAGGCATGCCTTTATATTCATTTAAAATGTTCATAACCTCAGATTTTGGAATGCTATTACAGCCGATTAGGTTAAAACCTGCAATTGGGGGGTTTTCTTCTAAGATAATTCTAAGTTTAACATTATTATTATCTATTTTAATCGGCAAAGCACGAAGATTTTGTGTGAAATATCCTGTTGACCAAAGGGCTTTTAAATCGCTTGAAACATTAGAGCGAACATATTGCATACCTTCTTTGGATTTAATTACATCTTTAATGTAATTTGTGTTAAGAAGATTATTGCCATAAATTTCAACTTCTTTAATGTAAACAAGCCCGTCATCAGGAATGTAGGTTCCTTGTTTTAAAATGTCATCATCAGGGGTGATGATATCATTTTCATTAACATTTTCATCTTCTAAACTTGGAGATTGGTCTTTTTCTTTCTTTTTAAAAGGGTTTTTGAAAGGGTTTTTGAAATTGATTTTCTTTTCTTTTTTAGATGATTTTTTAGAGTTTTTAGGAGTTTCTTGAGAATTATTTACATGTTCAAATTTATCTGTTTTTTCAAATGGATCACCTGTCATATCGTATTCTGATTCTTCAAATTGAGAAAATACAGAAGTATCAAGAGGTGCTTCTTCTATTCTTAAAGACTTTGGAGTTTTATTTTTTTTGGTTTCAGGGGATTTATGAAGAATTGTTTTAACATTTTTTAGTTTTTTAAATTCTGCAATATCAATTGCACAATAAGCACTTTGCCTTAAAATTAAAGACAAAAATACCATAACTATGATAAATTTTATATGTTTTCTTCTCATCTACTCCAAGTCATTATCAGATAAATAATATCTTATTTTATTATAGCGCCAAAATAAATGAAGTCCAAAAATTTTAATAAAATAGATCTTTGTATCTATATTTTGGGTGAAATGTTACAAAAATTGTTAAGAAAGTGTCATATTAGACTTATTTATAATAATATTTTATTATAGATGTAGTTCGGTTTAATTAATCGAAAAAAAGAAGTTATGAAGAAACCAGAAATTAAAAAAGAACATCGAGCACTTATCGAGTCCGTCATCAGAGAAAGTCCTAAGTTTAGAGGACATGAAGAATTAATTGACCTTTTTTGCGAAGCGATTTATAAAAAATCTTATTTAATAATCGACGCAATAAGGGATATGTCACGCTTAAGAAGACATTTGTTGATTATTTCTGATTCTTGTATGGATTATATCATTAAAGAAAAACAGCGTTTTGAAGAAACAAAAATTTATCGCCAAATTGAACAACAAGCAAAAATGAGAGATGATGTTGTTAGTTTGAAAAGAAAAACTGTTTTAGATGAAAGACAAGTTGCGCAAAAAAACAAAATTCAAAACAGCATTGTTAACTTAAAAGAAGAAATACAAAGAAGTGAAAAATATGATGCGGTTGATGTTTTAATTGATCCATTAGAATTTTGTCCGCAAAAAAGAGTTTCTGAACATACAATTGAAAAATTAATTCATATAGTTAAAGCAATTGATTCAAAATTTCCATCTAAAAAATATTATGATATTTTTTCTTTAAGATACATTAGAAAAAATAATCAAACTGAAATTGCTCAAAATTTGAAAATTTCTCAAGTTGAACTATCAAAAAGATTTGTTGAATTAATTAAATTAGTAAGAGAAGTTATTTAAGCCCATTTATCAAAATCAGGGTGTTCAAGGGTCATACAATGTATGCCGCCTGCGCCTTCTTGTAGGTTAATCATAGCGTCATTATATTTACCTCTTGTTTCACCTTTAACAAAATAGATGTTTTTTAATTTTGGAACATTTTTATCTTTTAATTTTGCTTTTCTTAAGGCTTTTTCAAGGTCAAATTCAAATTTCTTTTGTTGTTCAATTGTTTTTGGGTCATCTGTTTCAGAAGAATTTGTTATATATGAAATTGAGCCATCAGGATGTTTATTAACAACTGCATTCATAAAATTAACATTAGGAGATTTGTTGCCTGAAATTTCAATTGGTTTAAAACCAAAGGCTTTTAATTTTTCAACATTTTCTTTTTCAAACATACAAATAGTTGGGTCAAGATTTCTTTTATCTTCATTTAAAGCGGGGTCATCAATTAAAACATAAGGAAAACCGATTGGCCTAATGAACATATCAAGGTGATAATCTTGCTGATTTAAAAAGAGAATGTTTTGGGGTTCAACATCATATTCTTTTGAAATTTCATTAATATCTAATTGATTTCCTAGGTTACTAAAAGAGCCTATTAACATCCATTTTTTGCCATCTTCAAATTTACCTAAGAAACAATTTCCGCCATCGATGAAATTTTCATCATCTAACATATCTTTATAATATCTATTAACTTTTAAACCGTATTCTTTTTCAACTTCGGGGGTATCATCAATTCCTAGTTGATAGAAACAACTTTTCATGTTTAAAAAGGTTGAGTTATTTTTATTTAAAACAACTTTAAAATCTTGGTCAAAACTTTCAGCAGAATTGCAATAGCACATTTCAAAATTTTCTTTTTTGGAAATGTTATCCATTTCAGGTTTAAATTCATCAAAACCTGAACTCATATAAAGTTTTTTAAGAGGGGCAGCGTCATAGCCTTTAAAATTTGGGGTTGTAAAAGAATTATTTATTTTCATTTTGGGGTTTTCCTTTTTTATTTATATTAAAACCCCTGAAAAAAATTTTTTGCGGGTGAGATTAAAGTTTTTCAATAAAAAGATAGGCTTCTTTTTTTGTTTTAACTTCACCTGAAAGTTGAGCTTCTTTTAATTTATCTAAAATTTCACCAATTTTTTTAGAGGGTTTTAAATTAAGGTGTTTCATTATTTCCTTGCCGTCTAATAAAAATGTGAAATTTTCGATTTTATTTTTAACTTCGTTATAATAATTTAATAAATTATCAAGATGAGCAAGGCTTAAATCAATCATTTCTTTTGAAACATCTTCACCTTGGGCACTTAATCTATCTGCTCTTGATAAATCTATAATATCTGGGGTGTCTTTATCTAGTTTTTTAACAAAACGAGCGAATGCCTTTTTGTTATCTGGACAATTAATTAAACTAGCAGGATAGATATGATATCTTATCATTTTAGTAATATAGGCAATTTGTTTATTTGAAAATTTTAAGTTTTCAAGCTCTTTTTTAGCAATAGGTGCACCTTTAACATCATGACCAATGAAACGATGTCGCCCCATAGGTTCAATTGTCCAAGTAGAGGGTTTACCGATGTCATGGTAAAAAGCGGCAATTTTTAACAGGGGCTTATTAATTTGAATATTTTTTACTGTTTCAATTGAATGATGAATTAAATCAAGGTGATGATGAGAATTTTTTGGCACCTTTTTAATTTCAGATACAAAAGGAAAAACAAGCTCTAAAACTCCTAAATCATACATTTTTAAAAGAGTTTCAGATACATAATCCCCCTCAAAAATTTTAATTATTTCTTGATTAATTCTTTCTTTTGCAACGTTATTAATTAAAGAAAAATTTTCTTTTGTAAAATTTAAAAGTTCATCATCAATTTTAAAATTTAATTTTGAATAGAAGCGAAAAAGCCTTAAAAATCTTAATGGGTCATCTTTAAAATTATCTAATGAATATGTTTTTAAAACTTTATTTTTAAGGTCATTAAGTCCACCTAGGGGGTCAAAAATTTCTTTTTTATTTAGGTTGTAAAAAATAGAATTAATTGTGAAATCTCGCCTTTGAATATCTTTTAAAATATCATTTTCAAGGGCTTTTGAAACATCAAAATAGTTAATTTTATCTTTTAGAACAACTCTATATATTTCATTTTCGTTATCTAATTCAACGAATGTTCCATCGAGCTCTTGCGCTATTTTAAGGGCTAAATCTTTTGAATTTTCAAGAACAACTAAATCTCTATCAGGAGAAATTTCATTATTTAAAAAATAATTTCTTAAATATCCCCCAACAAGAAAAACTTCTTTTTCTTTAATTAAATCTGAAATTGAGTTTAAAATTGGGTCTAAAAACATTATTCTATCCTTGAAACGATGTTAGAAATACCTGCCACAACGGCATTTGGCGCTTTAAAAATCATTTTACCTAAAGAAATTAATTTATAGTTTTCTTTTATGAAAAAATCAAATTCTTCGTTTGAAAAACCGCCCTCAGGACCTATTACAACAACTATTTCAGAAGTTTTATCTATATCTTTTAGAGAATTTTCAATTGAAATATTTTCATATTTTTCAGCAAAAATTAAAACATTTTCTTTTTTAAATTTTAATAATGTTTCTTTCAAAGGTGCAATTTCAGAAATTTTAACGATATCTCCTCTTTCACATTGTTTAAAATTTTCGTTTGCAATTTTTGCCCATTTTTCAACTTTTTGATTTAAAGATTTTTCTGAAACCGAACAGTTATCAGATATAACAGGATAGATTGTTTTAACTCCGCATTGAGTAGCGTTAGCAATAGCAAGGTTTTGAGCGTCCGTCATAAGAGTTGCTAAAATTAAAGATAAGTTATTTTTTAAAATTCTATCTGTTTTATATTTTTTTTCGATTTTTGCTTTTAAGTTTTTTTTATCAACTTCAACAACAGTTGTTTCATAAACGATTTTATTTTCATCAATAAATTTTAATTTTTCGTTTACTTTTGTCCTTAAAACTTTAACGATATGGAAGAAATTTTCACTGTCATTAAGTTCAATGAAATCATCTTTAATTTCTTCATTTTTGATTAAAAAATGTGGCATAACTCTTTAATTTTAACACAAAAAAAGAATTTTCTAATACTTTTAGAGGATATTTAAAAATTTTTTTAAAGTGCCTGAAATATATGCCACAACTGAATTTTCAGGATATGTTACAACTAAAGTATAAGAAGTTACTACTAAAGTATAAGAAAAATTTTACGATAGTTATATTGTGGAAAAATGGAGAGAAAAAAATGGCAATCACATTAGGTACTAACATACCATCATTAAATGCACAAAATAGCCTAAACAAAAGTACGAACAAATTAACAGATACTATGACAAGGCTATCTTCGGGCTTAAAAATCAACAGAGCAGGTGATGACGCTGCGGGCTTGGTTATTTCTGAAAATATGAACGCTTTAATCAGAGGTTCAAAACAAGCTATGCAAAACATCCAAACTGCTAAAAACTTTTTGACAGTAGCAGAAGACGGCATGGTTTCAATCGGTGACCATCTTCAAAGGGCAAACGACCTTTTGGTTAATATGGCAAATGAAACTAATGACGTAAGTTCTAATACAGCTGCTGTTCAAGAAATCATTGAAAGATTGAATGAAATCAACAGACTTTCTGAAACAATCAACTTCAACGGTAAAAATATGCTTGACGGCACAACCGATGAAATCATTGTTCAATTAGGTCCTGATAGTTCAACCGGTTCAATTTTAGATATTTCAAGAGCTTTGACAGATTGTCACACAAAAGCCTTTGGTATCGACCTTCCAGGTAACTTAAATCCTGAAGCTAAAATTGATAAAGCAAACGGAGATAAAGTTGTAGTTCCTGTTTCAAAACTTCTTGATGACGGTACAACTGAAACAAAATATTACTACGAAGGTACTGATACTGAAGTTCAAAAAGATGATTATGAAAAACTTACAGATTCAGCGTTTGACCCAACTAACGAAAATTGCAGAAAATATATGCAAAAAATTCAAGACGCAATTAACGCAATTACAACAAGAAGGGGTTATCTTGGGGCTTATGAAAACAGAATGGATAGCTCTTATGATTCTTTAACAATTCGTGTTGAATCGTTAGAATCTGCAAAAAGTGTTTATACAGATACGGATATTGCTTCTGAAGCAACAAATATGACTCAAAATCAAATCTTACAACAAATTAACGTAGCAATTTTAGCAAATGCAAATACATTACCACAAGCTGCGCTAAGTTTAATCGGCGGCTAAATAACTTAAATTTTCTCTCCACAAGACCTGCTTTTAATTTTTTAAAAGCAGGTCTTACTTATTCCATGCTTACGTGATTTATGCAGTTATCTATAAATTGACGTGCAACTCTTGGGCTTCTTGAACCTTTAATAAGTGCAAGGCGATTAGCTTTTTCAATTAATAAGTTGTCATCAATTTCAATATTATTATCTTTTGCAAGTTTTAAAACAATTTCATTAAATTCTTGAGGGTTTGGTTTTTGAAATAATAAATTTATTCCAAATCTTTCAGATAAAGATGAAGTTTCGTTTAGGGTATCATTAAGATGAATTTCATCTCCTTTTCTTGCTTGGAAATCTTCTCTAATTAAATGGCGCCTATTTGAAGTTGCATAAATTGCAACATTTTTTGGGCATTGGATGATTGAACCCTCTAAAATTGCTTTCATTGTTGAAAAAGTTGCGTCATTAAAATCAAAAGAAATATCATCAGCAAAAATAATGAAATAATAAGGTAAATCTTTTAATTTTAAATAAAGTTTATCAAGATTGATTAAATTATCTTTAAAAATTTGAACAATTTTTAGCTCTTGAAATTCATTTAAAAGAGCACGAACACTTGTTGATTTTCCGCAACCAGCGTCCCCATAAAGTAAAATATTATTAACTTTTTTACCTTTTAAAAGAGAAGACGTATTTTCTAAAAGAACTTTCTTTTGGCTTTGATAACCTTTTAAATCTTTAAATTTTGTTTTTTCTATAAAATCAATCGGATAAATTTCAAGACTTTTATCAAACACAAAAGCACGATTTAATTTAAAGATATCATCATTTTTTTCAATAGTTTTAAGGGTTTCAATATTAAAAGAAAAATCTGAAGTTTTAAATTTTGGCATTTTTAAAATCACAGAAGAAAATTCTTCAAATTTTGAAAGCAAAAGATTTTTAATTTCTTCAAAATTAATTTTTAATAAAGATGAAATTATTTCTATTTCAGGATTTAGACTGTTTTCATCTGAAAAATTAATTTTATTTTCATTAATTAAATCTAAAACATATTTTGAAAAATCATCATAACCTTTTTTATTTAATTCATATAAAAAAGAAGAATATTTTTCAAAAATTTCTTGAATATCTTGCGCAGTTTTTAAAGTTTTTAATAATAAAAGAAAATTTTTAAAAACTAAATCGTTTAATAAATATCTAAATTTTAATAAAAAATAAGAAGATAAATATATTTTTTCAATTTCATCTAAAGTCATTTTATTTTTCCATAAACACTGCTAAAGCCTGTGGGTTAAGAATATAGCGGCTTTCAATGTAGTCTTTTGCTTCACAATCAACCACATTAAAAACAGAAGTATCAAAACAAACATGCCAGCTTTTATTTTCAAGATTTTTTGGTAATGTGATATTAATTTTTTCATCTGCTTTTGAAGAAGCAAGATAAATTCTATTTTGTGAAGAATTTATTGTAAAACCAAAGAAAACATCAAGCGGATTATTCCAATAGCCAAGATTTTTTGCCTCTGCAACTTGACCGTTGTCATAGTGATATGTTAAAGATTTAACAAATTCGTCACTTCTAAAGATAGAATTTTCATTTCTGAATTTAATTAAACTTCTGGTAAATTCCATTATTCTGTTTTCAAAAGAATCTTTTTTAAGGGCCTTTTCCCAGTTAAGGTAGTTTGTTCCGTCGTCTTTATTGAAGCTATTATTATTGCCATTTTTAGTGTGCATAATAATATCGCCAATTTGAATCATAGGAATACCATAAGAGAAAAATAAAAGCGTAAGTTGTTTTCTAATGCCATTTTCTTTTAAAGATAAATCGCCATTATAATCGCCTGAAATTTCCCAATCTGAACCACCTTGGGTTGAAGAACTTTTTTCTTTAAAGGTGTTTAGGTCAAACAGGCTAAAACCATCATGAGAAGCGATATAGTTAATTGATTTATTTACGCCTTTAAATTTAGATTGAGTTCCCTCTATTACATCTTTTAATACTAAAGGGGTTATTTCATTAGGTTTTAAGGTGATTTTTCTATATGTATCTCTTGCAACATCATTCCATTCTGCCCAAAAAGAGGGGAAATTTCCAAGCTGATAACAATCTTTTCCGCCACAAGTCCAAGGTTCAGCAATTAAAATAACGCCGTCTTCATCTTTTGAAAAATCTGAAATAACTTTTATGTTTTTTTGTTTTAATCTGTCTTTTAATTGCGCAGCAAGGGAATTAATGCTGTCATAAATTGCTTCACAATCGCAACTGTTTTCAAGTAGTGCTGCTGCAAGGTCAAAACGAAAAGCGTCAACTCCTTGGTTAATCCAATAAATTAAAGAGTTTTCAATTAGTTCTAAAACACCTTTTTGATTAACGTTAAAATCGTTTCCGCAACCGGAGTTAGAGCGATAATATCCATTTTTATATACTTTATAATATGTTGAATTATCAATTAAAGCATAAGACAATAAAACGGCGTCATTAGGATTATGATTAACAAGTCCGCCCTCGCCTGTATGATTAAAAACCATATCAAGGCAAACTTTGATGTCGTTTTTATGAAATTCATTAATCATTTCACGAAATTCTTTAATTAAAGAACCTTGTTCTTTATTAAAAGCATATTTTCTAGCCGGTGCAAAATAAGCTAATGGCATATAGCCCCAATAATTAACCCCATTTTGTTTTGAATCAAATTCATTTAAGGGTAAAAACTCAATCATTGTTATGCCAAGATTTTTAACGCTTTTAGCAAATTTTGCCGCCCCTTTATATGTTCCTTTTTCAGGCATGAAGATATTTTGAGTTAAATCTTTAATATGAACTTCGCCAATTACTTCACGATTAAAGGCTCTTGGGGTGATTTTAACATTATCTATAATTTCATCTTTAGAAAAAACAGATTTAATTGCCCACTTAGCATTATCAATTAAATGAAATTTTGAACCCGAACGAAACATATTAAGCCCAGGGTTAACATCGGAAGCTAGGTGTGAAAGCTCTTTAGAATATGGGTCAAAGGCGATTTTATTAGGATTAAAACGGTTTCCGTCTTCATCAAATTTTGATTTCATTCCAATTTCAGAACCAAGTTCAAAATTTTCAAGATATTCCCAATTTTTTCCAAAAACTCTATAACCATAAAAAACAGGGCTTTTAGGATAATTTAAAACATAGTTTTTAACGCTTGTTTGCCAAACATTATCTTCTTTTTTTTCCATTGTTAAAGTCATAACAGGATCAGCGCCTTGCGGAGTATCAAAAATGCAAAGTAGAACCTTTGTTGCATTTTTTGAATACAACTTAAAATCAATGCTTTTTGTTTCAGGGTTTTCTTTTGCACCAAGCTGAAATTCTTTTAAGATAGTGTTTTCCATTACAAACCGCCTTTAATTAACTATTTTAGAGGATTTATAACAAGTCCTGATAAAAGTTTTGGATAGAAATATGTTGATTTTTGAGGCATTCTATATCCTGCATTTGAAATTTTGATGATGTCTTCCATTTTTGGATATGCCATTATAAAACAAGCGCTTGCTTTACCTGTTTTTGTTGAAGCAAAAGCAACAGGCTCTTGTTTTTCATATTTTATTCCATCTTGAGCCATTAATTCTTCTTTTGTAAAACCAAGTTCTTTTTTCAAAATTAATTCATGTAAAACAACTAAATCAAGATTTTTAAGAACATCAGGTTCATTTATTTCTTCATTTTTACCTTGTTTTAATTTTAAAACATAGAAGTTTTCATCGTCTTTTAAAATTAAGCCTGTTGTAATTTGTTTTTTGTTTTCTTCTTCAATTCGCTCTAAAAACGCTTCTTTATCAAATAAAATTTCAATATCATAATATTTTGAAACGCTTTCAAGAACTTTTTTAGGGTCGATATTTTTTTCAACAATTCTATGAGTAGGATAAATTACAAGGTTTTCATCTGCCGCATTTGTAAAATAGCTCATAACATATTTAGCATAATCGTTTTCAGGATGTTGCTTAGAATAGTTCATAGAAGTTTCATATCTATGATGACCGTCCGCTATTAAAAGGGTTTTATCTTCTAAAACTTCTTGAATTAATTTAATATCGTTTTCATCATCAATTAAATAAACAATGTTTTCAACTCCTAAATCATCAAAAACATCCATAAATGGTTCATTTTTAAGATATTTTTCAACCATTTTTTCAATTGCTTGAGTTTTATCATTGTAAACCATAAAAATTTGAGAGAAAAACGCACCTGTTTCAGTAACAAGGTTTAATCTATCTTGTTTTGGTCCGCCCATGGTATATTCATGAGGAAGAATTTTTTTAGTTTCAAAATCTTCGATTTTATTTCTTGCAATAAAACCTTTTCTTTCAATTTGTTTACCTTTTTCATTTTTGTATTTTTGAATTATGTAAAAAATTGATGGTTTATCGGTTTTAATTAAAACCTCTTTTTCTTTCCAATCTTCAAAATATTTTTTAGCATCTTTATATCTATTTTCGCCTTTTGTAAGAATTAATTTAACAATGTTAAATTCGCTTCTTGAATATAAATCATCTTGATATTTTTCATCTATAACATCATAAGGAGGGGCGATTACATCTTTTAATTGAACTTTATCTTGATTGTAAATAATAGCATTTAAGGGTAATACTTCCATTTTTCCTCCAAATTTTCTAACGATATAACTCTATTTTAGCCCAGTTTCGATTTTAAGTAAATAATCAAAAAGATTGTAACAATTGTTACAATTAAAAAGATTTTTATCAATTTTTAAATTAAAAAATACTTTATTAATATGTGTGTTAAGTTATAAGGTTAGTTATTAGTATGTCAAATTCAATTCAAGGTTTACAACAAGAAACAGGTTCATATTATTTATATCCTAAAACAAATCAAAGAAAAAAAGTTTCAACTTCAAAAGATGAATCAATCTTTTTAGAAGAAAAATTGCAAGAAACTAAAGATAAACAAGGTTTTTTAGGTAATACTTGGAATTCTATTAAAGAAGCAACAGATTTTGGGCTAAGTTCATCTGATTGTGATGATATGCTTGAAAAATATAATAATGGCGAAGTATCTTTTGAAGAAGCGGTTGAATATATTGAAAGTTTTGATAAAAAACAACAAGATATGACCAGCCTATTTTCAAATATTTTAACAGGCGTTGGCGCTATTACAACAACGGTTCTAGCTGCTGGCACCGGTCCAATTGGTTGGGCAACAGCAGCAGCTTATGGTGCGCCCGTTGGTTCAGCTATAAAAGCAGGTGTTAAAACACTTGATAGGGCAACAAATGGAATTGAAGGCGACACACTTGACGCTAAAACTATTGCAAAAGACGCTATTTCAGGCGCTGTTACAGGTGGAACAAGTGCCGTATCTTCTGCTAGTAGCATTGGTTTCCAATTCGCTAAAAATCAAGGTTTAACTCAAGCTGGAACGCTATCGGGTTCAATTTTAAAAGGTGCGCTTTGCGGGGTTGAATGTGGTGCTATATCAGGTTCAAGCTCATATTTAACAGATGTTGCCTTTGGTGATAGAGATTTTGACGCAGGTGACTTAGTAACAAATACCGCAACTTCAGCCTTTGTTTCAGGAACAGTCGGCGGATTAGTTGGTGGTGTTACAAGTAATGTCGGACAATTTGGTGAATTTGGTACAATTGTCAAAGATTCTACTTTTAGTAGCACTAGAAAAGGCTTGGGTCAAGCTGAAAGAAATTTGATGAGCGCATAGGTAATAAAACCTATGCGTTTCATTTTGTGGCACATTATTTTTAAAATCATGCAAGTAAATTTTATCTTCAAAAAATAAAAAATTTTTTACATTCCTTTATAAACAATTGTTTATATTTAATTTTTAATGTAGTCTTTTCATGAGTATTAGAAAATTTTTAAGGTAGCTATATTTTTATGTATGACAATGAATATTTTGTAGTAGATATGGTTTCTTGCTCATCAACCGGTGAAATTGTAAACAGTCTTTCTCTTGCCCTTGAAACTCTTAACAATTCAGGCAAAAAAATCGTTTTAAAACTAAGCAACAACTACTTAAATCAATCTCAACTTTTAAGTATTCAGTCTTTAGTTACAAGCTATGGTTGTATTTTAGATACAATTGAAACAGTTAACCCAGAAACTGCTGCGGTTGCTGAAAATATGAATATTTTTGTTCAAAAACCAATTGAAAAAAGAATTGAAGAAAAATACGATTCAAAGCCAACAACATCTAACTTTGAACCATTTTCATTAGATATTAATGCACCAAGACCAATAGAAAACCCTGTTTCAGATAATGAAATAGCTCTAAAAGAAGTAAACGGACTTCATTTTGAAGCTGACCTAGACGCTATTCAAAAGCAACAAGATAACATTGACATTAAATCTGATTTAAAAGAAGTTGGAATTAATCCAAAAGACGATATTAAAGACATAGAAAAACAAATCGCTTCAAAATATCCATCTGCTCAAGATGTTTATAATTCAGTTGATAATTATTCTAAAATTGTTAATCCTGTGGTTGATAATTATGAACAAAACAAACTTTCAATTGAAATACCTGATTTAGAAAAGAAATCAATCGGCGTTTATAAAAAAGCATATAATGAATCTGTTGATGAAAATGACTGGGAAGAAGTTGATTTTTATGAAACACCTACAACTGACCCAATTGTTTCAGATTCAAAGGTTACAACATACATCAATCAAACACTTCGTTCAGGTCAAATTCTTGAATCAGAAGGAAATGTTGTTATTATTGGCGATTGTCACCCTGGGAGTGAAATTCGTGCAGTTGGCGACATAACCGTTTGGGGTGTATTATCTGGAATTGCACACGCAGGCTGTAAAGGCAACGTTAACGCCAAAGTTAGAGCTTTAAAACTAAACGCTGTTCAATTAAGAATTGGAAATTGCTATTCAAGAAGACCTGATGGCACAAATATTCCATATATTTTAAAAACATCCGTATTCACGCCCGAAGAAGCACGTGTTGTGGATGATGAAATCGTTTTATACAAGATAAATCAAAACTAAAGGAGCATATAAATGGCAGGTTCTGTTATTGTTATTACATCTGGTAAAGGCGGTGTTGGTAAAACTACAACATCTGCTAATATTGGTACAGCTTTAGCACATCTTGGAAATAAAGTTGTATTAATTGACACAGATATAGGATTAAGAAATTTAGATTTACTGTTAGGACTTGAAAACAGAATTGTATATACCATTGTAGATGTTGTTGAAGAACGCTGCAAATTAAAACAAGCTCTTGTTAAAGACAAGAAAAATCCTAACTTATGTTTATTAGCGGCTGCTCAAACAAGAGATAAATCAGCACTTGACGCAGAGCAATTAAAAGACATCTGTGAACAATTAAAACAAGATTTTGATTATGTTCTTGTAGATTGCCCTGCCGGTATTGAACAAGGTTTCCAAAACGCTGTAGCTGGCGCTAATGAAGCAATTGTTGTAACAACTCCTGAAATGAGCGCTATTCGTGACGCTGATAGAATTATCGGTTTATTAGAATCTAAAGAAGGTGTTGAAAAATATCGTCTTTTAGTAAACAGAGTTCGCCCAAAATTAATTAAATCGAATGATATGATGGGTGTGGATGATGTAGTTGAAATTTTATCTTGTGACTTATTAGGTGTAATTCCTGAAGATACAAACATCATCACTTCAACAAATAAAGGTGAGCCTGTTGTAAACGATGAAAAATCTCTTGCCGGCATGGCATATATCAACGTTGCAAAAAGAATAATGGGCGAAGATGTTCCATTATTAGACATTGATGAACCTGACACTTTAATTGATAAAATTAAAAAATTCTTCACAAAGAAAGCGCAGGGCTAAAATGAGAGATATTTTTTCAGATTTATATGATAAAGTTTTGAGCTTTTTCACATCTCAAAACCTTGATGAAACAAAAGTTGTTGCAAAAAGTCGTTTGAAAACAGTCTTAATGCAAGATAGAGTTGGCTTTTCAGAACGTGCTATGCAAATGTTAAAAGATGATTTAATTGATTCTATTTCAAGATATCTTGAAATAGATACAGAATCTTTTGATTTAAGTATTGACGCAAAAGAAGACACAACAATCCTAAATTTAAGCATTCCTGTTTTAAGACCAAAAACAGATGAAGAAATAGATGAAGCGTTATCTATTCAAAAGAAAGCTCAAATTGAAAAAACACAAGAAATCGTTGGCGAATTAAAAGAACTTGTTAAAGAAAAAGCGCAAGAGCTTGCTGAACAAATGTCTGACGATGAAACTTCTGAAGAAGTTGAAGAAGAAAAAGAAGAAATTAAAGAAGAAAAAAAGGAAAATAAAAAATCAAAATAAGGCGAAAAGTTTATTTTGATTGAAAAACTTGAAATTTAACAATGTTTTAAGTAATATTAAACTTAGCTCATCACAATAACAAAAGGAGAAAATCGAATGCAAGTTATATTAAAAAAAGATGTTCAAAATATAGGTGAAGTAGGCGACTTAGTTAATGTTAAAGACGGTTACGCTAGAAACTACTTAATTCCTAACTCTTTAGCTGAAATCGCTACAGAAGGCGCTTTAGCTCAAAGAGAAAGAAATATCGCAAGAATTAAAGCAAAAGCTGAAAAATTACACCAAGAAGCACTAGCAAACAAAGAAGAAATCGAAAAAATCGGCGTTATTAAATTAAGCGCAAAAGCTGGTGAATCAGGTAAATTATTCGGTACAATTACAACTAAAAAACTTGCTGAAGAATTATGTTCTAAAACAGAAGTTGAAATCGATAAAAAATCAATTATTTTAGATAACCCAATTAACCACATTGGTAACTTCGTTATGACAATCAAACTATCTTCAAAAGTTAAAGCTCAATTAAACGTTGAAGTAACTGCTTCTGAAACAATTAAAGAAGTTTTTGAAGAAGAAGAAAAAGAAGCATAGTTTTAGATTTTTATAATATTTTAGTTTAAAGACCCACGAATGTGGGTCTTTGTAGTATAATTTTTTATTAAGTTAATTAAAGGTAGAATAGATTATTTTTTTGTTTGATAAAAAACTAAAGTTTTTGTTCACTTTTTCTTTTTGTTCAATCGCCAACGCAAAAAGAAAAAGTGAACCGAAAAAG
>CAKUXO010000026.1 GCA_934700385.1 uncultured Candidatus Melainabacteria bacterium | reverse complement strand
CGCGTTCTTCGGAGCTATGGATGGTGCTTCTAAATTTGTCAAAGGGGATGCTACAGCCGGCATTATTATTACGGTTATTAACATTGTTGGTGGCTTAATTATTGGTGTTGTTCAATTAAAAATGCAACCGATGACTGCCCTTTCAACTTATACTATTTTAACAGTTGGGGATGGTTTGGTTTCTCAAATTCCTGCCCTTGTAATTTCAACTGCTACAGGTTTAATTATTTCAAGAGCTTCAGGCTCAGAAAAATCTTTAGCTGAAGATATTAAAAGTGAGATGTTTCAAAATCCTAAGGTATTAGGAATAATCAGCGGATTGTTATTTTTAATGGGGATAGTCCCTGGCATGCCAACAATTCCGTTTTTAACAATTTCGGTTGCGTCGGGCGCTTATAGCTATAAAAAATATAAAGATAAAATTCAAGAAGAAAAAGATAAACAAATTGCTCAAAAAGAAGCTAAAAAGGCTGAAAAACTCGGTAAGAAAAAGAAAAAAGCCACAAGAGAAAGTGTGCTTGAACTTCTTGCGGTTGAAACTCTTGAAATTGAAATAGGCTACAGATTAGTTAGCCTTTTAGATGTTGAAAAAGGCGGCGATTTATTAGATAGAATTTCTCAAATTAGAAGAAAAACAGCGCTTGATCTTGGTATTGTTCTTCCATCTATTCGTGTAAGAGATAATCTTCAATTGCCTCCTAATACATATCAAATTAAATTAAAAGGTGCTTCCGCTGAAACCGGTGAAATATATCCTGATAGAAGTCTTGCGATGAATTCTATGGGTGGAGAAGATGACCCTAATATCGTTGGAATTAATACAATTGAACCTGCGTTTCATTTGAAAGCAGTTTGGATTTTAGAAAAAGATGTTGAATATGCTGAATCTGTAGGGTATTCTGTGTTTTCTCCTGGGGCAGTTATTTCAACTCATTTAACTGAAATAATTAAGAAAAATGCAAGTGAAATTTTAACAAGAAATGATGTTCAGCAGTTAATCGATAACCTTAAAAAAGAGGTTAATGAAACTTATGTTAACGATTTAATGAAAGAAATGTCAACGGCTGATGTTCAGCAAATATTGAAAAATCTTTTAAAAGAAAGAGTTTCTATAAGAGATTTAAAAACAATTTTAGAAACAATGAGCTTACAATATAAAGTTAATAAAAATTACAACTATCTAACAGAAAGGTGTCGTGAGGCATTAGGCAGAAATATCTGTATGCAAAACCTTTCTCCAACGGGGGAATTACTTGTTATTAATATGACTCAAGAAGTTGAACAAGAAATAGCAAGGGGTGTTAATCCTGATGGCGAAAGTTTAAGTTTGAGTCCTGATTTTGTTAAAAGATTAATGGATAATTTAAATTCTGAACTTGAAAGAGCAATTCAACAAACGGGCAGTCAGCCTGTAATATTGTGTTCTTCACCCATAAGGTTGATTTTTAGAAGATTATTAGAAAGAACATATCCACAAATATCAATTATGTCATATAATGAAGTTACGAATAATATAAAAGTAAAATCGGTAGGCATAATCAGAGCTAATGTCAAAGCCACGCCAATGTAGAGGATTAAAGGAATTAATATGAAAAAACTAATAGAGTCAGCAAAAGATTTTAAAATTATACCGGCTAACTTTAAAAGTGCGGCTGAAATTTTAATTCAATCTGTTGATGATAATTCTATTGTTGCAAAAATAGTTGGGCTAGATAATGACTCTTTAAAAGACTATGCTGTTAATTCAAATGTTGAAGTTTTTGGGGTTAATGTCGTTGGTTTAATTTATTTTGAAACTAAAATCATAGATAGAAAAGAAGATATAATCACCCTTGAAACAACTCAAGATTATAGTATTATTCAAAGAAGGGAATATTCAAGGGTTGAATTAAACCATGGCGGTTTAATTTTTAAAGATAAAGCGCCTGATTTTGTTAAAAGAATTTTTGATATTTCAGCTGGCGGTGTTAAATTTGAAGCTAAAGAAGCTCTTGAAACAGATAAATTTTATCAAATTGAAATCAAACTTTCAAATAATATGAATATCAGTTGCGAATTACAACCGATTAGAATTCAAGAAAAAGATAACTCTTACACAATTTCAGGAAAATTTGTTAATCTTGAAAACATGGATAGAATTGTACTTGTACAGTATGCGTTTAAAGTGAAAATGGAAGAACAAAACGTAGCGGAATAATATGAGCGATACAATATTAGAAAAAGATGACAAAATTAAATATTCAAAAGTTCTTTCTTCTCTGCTTTCTTCGGGGTCGATTATTGCTTTTTCAATTTTGTGTCTTTTAAATAATCTATCTTTGGATTTATATAGCGCTTTTGAGCTTATAAAAGTTGTTATTCCTGCTTCAATTTGTTTTTGGTTTATTGGTTTTGTTATTGGAACAATTCTAGATAGACTTGATAATAAAATTATTGAAAACGAAATTAAAGAAGAAAAAAAGGCTTATGAAATTCCAAGCATGTTTTCTATGGATACACAAATAGATGATAACGATGAATTTGGCGGTATGATATGACAAATTTTTTAGAAAAACTAAAATCATTTAACTTATTCAAACCTTTTAAAACAATACGTTTAAGTATTTATTTTGCTGTTTTGATGAGTATTGTAATAATTATCACAACAACCCTTTTTGCTTTTTATACGATATTTAACATTAAAAACTTAGCAAGTGAATATGAATCTGATATTTCAAAATTAAAATATTCCTTATCAACAATCCTTATTCAATCTTTAATTAACGATACTAAGAAAAAAGATTTTAAAACAACAGAAAAAATCATTGATATTTTAAGACGAGATAGCCTTTTATCTTATGCTTATATTAAAGATAATAAAAATAATAAATTAATTTCAGGCGAATCTTTTATGAATGAAGACGATGAAAGCCTTAAAGGAACTGTGTCTGACGTTCAAAAGTTATCTAAAACGGTTGATGATTACACAATTTATTTTGGTATTCCTGCTAAAGATAACATGAATATTTATTATGATGGCTTTTTTGAAATGATTGTAAATATTCTAACTCTTTTTGTTGCAATTGGGGTCATAGCAAGTATTTTGATGTCTAATTTAATTTCAAAACCTCTTGAAAAACTTTCAAAAGCGGCAAAAGAAATTACAGATGGAAACTTTAATGTTAAAATAGAAAATTCTAATTTTACAGAAATAAACGATTTAATTTATTCATATAACGAAATGGGTTTTCAATTAAATGAGCTTTATTCTTCCTTAGAATTAAAAGTTCAAGAAAGAACAATTGCCCTTGAAGCTGCTAATTATAAACTTCAAGAAACTCAAGCGATGATGGTACATTCTGAAAAAATGCGCTCACTTGGTGAATTAGTTGCTGGTATTGCTCATGAAATCAATAACCCAATTAACTTTATCCATGGGAACATTATCATTCTTCAAAATTATGTTGATGACTTATTAAAATTAATTGATTTATATGAAGAAAACAACATCAATTTCCCAGCTGATATTAAAGAAAAAATTGAAACCCTAAAACAAGATATCGACCTTGATTTCTTAAGAACAGATATCAAGGACTTAATTAAAAGCTGCATGGAAGGTACTCAAAGAACTAAAAACATCGTTTTAGATTTAAAGAATTTCTCTCGTATGGAAGAAATGGTTTTAACTCAGTTTGATATTCCAAAAGAAATTGATACAACTTTAAACATTTTAAATAATAAATATAAAAATAGAATTACGGTTATTAAAAATTATTCTCCTGATACGCCTAAAATCGAGGCTTATGGCGGTCAATTAAATCAAGTTTTCATGAATATTTTAGATAACGCTCAAGACGCCATTAAAGGTGAAGGTACTTTAACAATTAATACTTATAAAGTTCATGATAAAGTTAAAATTGAATTTATTGATACAGGTGCCGGAATTCCTGAAGAAAATCTTAAAAAAGTTTTTGACCCATTCTTTACAACAAAACCTGTTGGAAAAGGCACAGGGCTTGGCATGAGTATTTCATACAGAGTTATTAACGATCACCATGGTACAATTGAAGTTGAATCAAAAGTTGGTGTTGGAACAAAATTCACAATAACACTACCAATTAACCATGAACAAAAAGAACAAACGATGGAAGAACAAATTATTAGCGATTTAAGAGCTGAAAACGGAGTTGAAACTGATGGAACAACACAAATATAATATTTTAATTGTGGATGATGAAGAAGATAATTTAGCTTTATTATATAGAACTCTCCGCTCAAAATATAATATAACAAAGGCTCATAGCGCAATTGAAGCCCTAGAGATTTTACAGAATAAACAATTTGATTGCATTTTATCTGACCATAAAATGCCATTAATGGATGGGGTTGAATTTTTAAAAAGAGTTTATGACATTCAACCTAGAACCATGCGTCTTTTAGTGACTGCTTATTCTGATGTTAAAATTTTAATTGACGCTATTAACTATGCTAAAATTTATCGTTATATTAAAAAACCTTTTACTCCAGATGAACTTTTAATGATCGTTGATTCAGCTCTTGAATGTTATCAACTTAAAATTGATAATGAAAACTTAATTTCAGATTTAAAAGATTTATTCTCGGGAACTGTAAAAGCAATTATAGAAGCGCTTGACGCTAAAGATTCTTTTACATTAGGTAGAAGTAGAAGGGTTGCTTTTTATGCCCTTAAAATAGTTAAAAAACTAGCTCTTAACCCTACAGAAGTAAGTAAAATTGAATTAGCAGGGCTTTTACATGACATCGGTATGATTGGTGTAGCTGAAGAAATTTTAAATAAAAGCCAAAAATTAACTGATGAAGAATATGAAAAAATTAAAATGCACGTTCATTATAGCGTGAAAATTTTAGAAGATATTAAACAACTTTATGATATAACTGAAATCATTAAATATCACCATGAATACTATAATGGCTGCGGTTATCCTTATGGCTTAAAAGGTGAAGAAATTCCTCTTGGTTCTCGTATTATTGCTATAGCAGATGCCTTTGACTCAATGGTTTCAAATAGGGCATATAGAAAAAGTTTAAGCCCTGATGAAGCTCTTAAGGTTATTGAACAAAGCGCAGGAAAACAATTTGACCCTAATTTGGTTGAAATATTTAAAAGTATTTTACCTGAAGCATTAAGAGAGATTAAAGAATATGAGGAAAGTCAAAAAACCGCAACTCCTTTTGAAGATAACATTGTAAATGGTCAAAATAATAATTAATCTTAAAAACCCCACCTAAAAAAGGCGGGGTTTTAATATAAAACTTAAGTTATTAATAAATTTCTATTGAACTTTGTTAATTGGAATATATGTTTTTGTAGCAGTTCCTGATGAAAAATGACTTGAATTGATAATTTTAGACCAGAAAGATGAATTTCTATCTTCGATTTGGTCAATTGATTCAGCATCTTTTAATTGTTCATCTGAAATGTAATATGAGTTATCGTTAAAATTGAAATCTTCTTCTGTATAAACTTTTTTATCTACTGCACGAGTTTGATTTTCATCGGTTTGTGCGCAAAATGCTTGAGTATTTAAGAGTAATAAGCTGAATAATATAAATGAAATTAATCTTAACATAGACATACCTCCTAATAAGAAAATACCATTAAATTAATTTTTTTCAACATTTTTGACCTAAATTTAATTTACATTTTTTTACATGGGGGTTAACCTGCAATATATTCAATGTATTTTTCAAGTGCTTTATAGCCATCTTGAAATTCAACACTTCTTCCATTTGTTGTGGTTAATCTTAAAAATTTAAGTTCTTTTATTCTTATTTCAAAAAGTTCATTGGCATAAGCAGATAATAAAATATCTCCACTATTAGACCAATTTTTCATTTGTTCAATTTGCCTGTTAACTTGCGCAATTGTTGTGTATTCAAGTGGTTGAAAACCATGGCGCAAAAGAACATTTCTATCTGAATTTGTGATAGGAATTGAAGCGGCTGCAAAACCAAAGATTTTTTTAATTAAAACATAATTTGAAGCAAGCTGTTTGTGCTTTAGAGGAACGTGATATTTTCCTAAAGCAACGGCTGTGTTTATGTTTGCATAATAATCGTTTGATTTTCTACCCGTCTGTAAATTTGAGAAAAAGCCGTGCGAAGTGCCGCCTTTGTGCATTATTAACTCCTATGTTGTTTTTTAAATAAACTTCCGACCTATTTCATTATATTTAAAAAATTCTTTTTTGTGAAATTGTTAATAAAAATTTACGCTTTTAATCTATCATTAAAAAGATAAATTTGCACTTATTTTGAAATTGTGTTGTAATAATCTTGTATTGAAAAGAGGTAGTTATGGAAAGAACATTTGTAGCAGTTAAACCAGACGGAGTTAAAAGAGGATTAATCGGAAGAATTATCCAAAGATTTGAAGATAAATCCTATAAAATCGTAGGATTAAAAATGATGAATGTAACTCCTGAAATCGCTGCAAAACATTATGAAGAACACTATGGAAAACCATTTTATCCTGAATTAATTGATTTTATTACATCAGGCCCTATTGTTGCAATGGTTGTAGAAGGTAACAACGCAATTAAAGGTGTAAGACACATTGTTGGTTGCACAAGACCAGATGAAGCTGATGTAGGTTCAATTAGAGCAGATTTTGCTTCTTATTCAACAACAAACTTAGTCCATGCTTCAGATTGCCCTGTAAGCGCTGAAAGAGAATTGCATTTATATTTTAATGACACTGATTTATGTGAAAATTATAAAACAATGTTTGAAATTATAGTTGATGAACACGGTGGAATTAGACAATAAATGTCATACAAAGATTTTTTTAATTTTGAAGTTTTAAAGTCGTCGGCTCTATCTAATGCTAGAGCCGGACTTTTTACAACTCCGCATGGGGTAATTGAAACCCCAATATTCATGCCCGTTGGAACAAATAGCTCGGTTAAAATGTTAACAAATGATCAAATTCTTGCAACCGGCGCTCAAATAATCTTAGCTAATTCATATCACATGTATTTAAGAGCTGGCACAAAAAGAGTAAAAGCAGCAGGCGGTTTACATGGTTGGATGAATTTTCATAAGCCTATTTTAACTGATTCTGGCGGATTTCAAGTTTTTTCTCTTTCAAAATTAAGAAAAATTACAGCTGATGGGGTTTATTTTCAAGACCCTAAAAATGGCTCAAAACATTTTATCTCGCCTGAAATTTCTATGCAAATTCAAGAAGATTTAGGGGCAGACATCATCATGGCTTTTGATGAATGTGCGCCATATCCTTGTGATTATAAGCAAGCTAGAAGTGCGCTTGATAAAACAAAAGCATGGCTTGAAAGATGTTTTGAAGCTCATAAAAATTATTCTCAAGCATTATTTCCAATTGTGCAAGGTGCTTTTTTTGATGATTTAAGAAAAGAAAGTGCTGAATTTGTTTCAAAATTTGATGCAGTTGGTTACGCAATCGGTGGAGTTTCAGTTGGTGAACCAACTCCTATGAAAAATCATATAACCGAAATAACTGCGCCATTATTACCATTCGATAAACCTCGATATTTAATGGGGGTGGGAACACCAGTTGATTTAATTAATGGAATTAAATATGGAATAGATATGTTTGATTGCGTTTTACCTACAAGAAATGCTCGTCATGGAACATTTTTCACTTATCAGGGTAATAAAATAATCAAAAATAAACAATTTGAAGATGATTTTTCGCCATTGGATGAAAAATGTAATTGTTGGACATGCCGCAATCATACAAAAGCCTATATAAGACATCTTTATAAAACACAAGAATCAACAGCAGCAACCCTTTTAAGTATTCATAATATCCATTTTTTAATTAATTTAGCAAAAGATTTAAGAAATTCAATTTTAAATGGCAATTTTGAAGAATATTCTTCTAAACTTTTAGAGGGTTTTGAAGCTAAAAATTAATCGTCTTCAAAAAAGTTTTCAAGGTCAATTGGGACAATTTTAACTTCCCTTTTGTTTTCGTTTTGCTTAAAAAGAGCTTTTAATTCTCTTTGCTTTTCGCCTTTGCTCATCCAAATTTTAATCAAATCTTCCTCTTGGGGAGATAATGAACCATTTACTTTTTCACATGTTTCAACTTTAAAATCTGCTTCAAAAACCCCAATTCTGATTGAAATAATTTTATCTTGATCTTTTCTTTCTGTTTTAATTGTAATGCTTAAACCCTTATATTTATATAATTCGCCGCCAGAGCGTTTAGAAGGATCACTTTTACATAATTCGGCGATTAAAAAGTGTCCAAGGTCGTTTTCAAGTTTTTCAATCAGTTTTTTGATATTCATAAAATTATTATACAATTAATTTTAACAAAAGTTAACAAAAAAATAATTAAAATAAAAAACATATTGACTTCCGGCATTGTTTATTGTCAAATATATAGTACAGTAACTAATATTAAGGGGAAAAAATGCCTACAATTAATCAATTAATTAAAAATGAAAGAAAAAGAATAGTAGATAAAACAAATTCACCAGCTCTTACAAACTGTCCTCAAAGACGTGGTGTTTGCACAAGAGTTTATACAACAACTCCTAAAAAACCAAACTCTGCGATGAGAAAAGTTGCTCGTGTACGTTTAACTAACGGATTTGAAGTTACTTCATATATCCCAGGTATCGGACACAATCTTCAAGAGCACTCTGTTGTGCTGATCAGAGGCGGCAGGGTTAAAGACCTTCCTGGTGTTAGATATCACATTATTAGAGGTACCCTAGATACTCAAGGCGTTGCAAACAGAATGCAATCAAGATCTAAATACGGTACTAAAAAAGCAAAAGCTAAAAAGTAAGAAAGGTAATTAATAATGTCAAGAAGATCAAAACCGGCAAAACGTATTCCTGCACCGGATCCTATATATAACAGTGTTGATATTGCAAAATTCATCAACAGATTAATGAAAAAAGGTAAAAAATCAGTAGCTCAAAGAATTTTCTATACAACTATGGAAAAAGTTCAAGAAAAAGCTAAAAATGAACCAATTGAAACATTTAAAAAAGCTTTAACAAATGCAACTCCTTTAATCGAAGTTAAAGCTCGTCGTATCGGTGGTTCTACATATCAAGTTCCAATCGATGTTAAACCTGAAAGAGGAACTGCTCTTGCTTCTCAATGGCTAATCGAAGCTGCTAGAAAAAGAAATGGTAAATCAATGATTGAAAAATTAACAAACGAAATCGTTGACGCTTCAAATTCTATCGGTGCAGCTGTTAAGAAAAAAGAAGATACTCATAAAATGGCTGAAGCAAACAAAGCATTCGTTCATTTTAGATATTAATTTTAAAACCAATATTCTTAAAATAAGCTCTCGCTCGAGGGCTTATTTTTTTTGATAAACTTTTGTATTTTATTTTTTCTTTATGGTATAATTTTTTTAACTCAGGATATGGTAGCGCTTCTTTGTTGATAAGGTGCGCAAGTCCCGAAAGTTGGAAAAATAATTAAACAGATAAACCTAGGGCGTGGCAGGGTCCCCTCGTTAGTAAGGGGGTGCGCAAGTCCCGAGGGTCTGAAAATATAATTAAATAGACATAATTCAGGGCGTGGCAGGGTCCCCTCGTTAGTAAGGGGGTGCGCAAGTCCCGAGGGTCGGAAACTAAGATATAATTGAAAATTGAATAAATAATCGGGACGTGGCGCAGCTTGGTAGCGTACTACCTTGGGGTGGTAGGGGTCGCAGGTTCAAATCCTGTCGTTCCGATTTTTTCAAAATCGGTCTCCAGGTTGAACCTACGGTTAGCCTTGCATACTTAATCCGTAAGGCTCATTCTTCGCCAACGGCTTAAGCAAAATCCTGTCGTTCCGATTTTTTTAAATTTTAATATTTAATTTTCATCTCGACAGGATTACATCCTGAGTAAATGTAACGTTTTTAACGCTTACGCTAAAAACTAACATTTGCATACTGAATTTGTAAGGCTCATTCTTCGCCTACAACTTCAGCTTCAGGTTGAAAATAGCCTCTATAACTTTCATCTTCTAATTCTTGATAATATGTTGTATAATCGCTAAGCCTTTCATTAGAATGTTTTTGCCTTGCATTGAATTCTTTAATTGCTTCATACGTTCTTTTTTGTATTCCATCATTTTGCTTTTCGCCTCGAAAGTAAGAGCTATCCCTTCCGCTTTCCAATCCTCTATTGAATTGTTGTAATCCTTTGTCATTTCTCTCCCCTCTAAAGTATTGTAAGGCAATAGCAAAATTATCAGCATCAACTTCAGTTGATGAAAATTTATATTTATTGTAAAGTTCTATTCCCCTACTGTCAAGTTGAGAAACATCAGAAACATTTTTTGCTTTTATATAATTTACAAAATCAGAAATAACTTTACTATCTTCATCTAAATAATTAATATATGTTTTCAATTCGTTTTTTATTTCAGAAGATAAAGCATTATTATTCAAATTTTCTTTTGCAAAATTATACATCATGCGTTGTTTTGCATGAATAATTTCATGAAATAATGAATGATTAAATGCTGTTGAACTCAGCTTTTTAGTTATATCATAATTAATATATATTACATTATTGTTTTTATCATAAAAAGACAAATTATTTTCATTTACACCTAATTGTTTTGCAATATCTTTAGTTAAATTTTTTACTTTGATATCTTTAATATCATCAAAAAAGTCTTTAATATCGCTATATTCATTCATTTTTTGAAAGTCAGAAATTTTTTTATCATCATTTGAGAATATTTTTTTAATTTTATCAATAAAACTTTCATTTGTTTTTTGATAATATTCTTTTGGATTTTTAATTTCTTTAATGTTATAAAGATGTACAGTTTTAGGGTTGAAGTTTTTAGAATTATCGTTTATACTGTTAGTATCCTCATTGAGATTTTTAACGGGCCTTAAAACGTTCGCACTCAATGAGGATTTATCATTTTTATATTCTTCCGTATCAAAAATTAACTGATATGTTTTATTTCCTATTTTTACATCGGTTTTAAAATAATGATATTTTTCTACATTAGGTTTTTTGTCTTTTTTTGTATTTTCTTTTTCTCCTGCATATTCAGCATTTACAAGCAATTTTTCTAAAGACATAATATATTTATTATGTCTTTTCTTCTCTGCTTTATTCATATTTTTAAAGTTACTTGATTTTATAATATGGTCTTTTTTCTTTGCACCACCTTTAATATCAACAAACCAATCAGGTGACAATGTTGCAAACTTTGTTCCATTTTCAACAATTTCATTGACATAACTTTTAACTTCATCAATTGATGGAGTTTTTTCAAAATCATTTGTTAAATCAACAATGTTGTTGTTGGATTTTTGGTAAAAAGTTTTAGTATTTACATAATCAGATAATCTTCCATATCCGTAATGTGATGTGTTGTATCTTTCGTTAAATCCTTTGATGTATTGGAGTTCACTCTTTCCCCTTTGTGATTCTTTACGTATATCCAAATCGAAGAAAGCACGTAGTCCAAAGTTTCTAATTTGTCTATTAGACGAGTTACCCAATAACGATTGCAAAGCCAACGCAACATTATCAACCTCTGTTTCTATAGCTGAATTATTATAATAACTATATGCTTTTTTATACTCTTTTACAAGTTTATTATTTTTGTTTACATCTTTTATACTATGGTTCTTGGTAAAATCTTTATATTTTTTTATATCCTCTTTTGATATATTTATTGTGTTTAAAAATTCTTGAAGTTCACGCCTATCTTCTTTACTTAGTGTAATAAGTGAAGAAGTTTAAAAAAAAGACCCCGTGAGGGGTCACTGTCTGGAATTAAGAATAGCTGGAAGTATGAAAAAGATTAATTATATTAAACCTTGTTATGATGTTTAAAACAATTAGCCACTTGGGTAATATTTTAAAAAAACCATGGGGTTGAGTCCCCATGGAATTGTATTAACATACAATACACAAAAATAACATGAAGATTTTGATTAGTTAATCGTGACCGTGCAATCGGTTGAGTTGTATGTCACTCCATTGCCAAATGTGTCAAGGCCGGTAGTGGTAAAAGTTATTTCTCCGCTTGCATATATTGTGCAGGATGGAACTGATACGCAACAATAATCGGGCCAATAGCTATTGCTGTTAGGTCTTATGTAACCTGTGTAAGTGCCCGGAACTGCGCAACTTCTAGTATCACTACCTTGACCCCAAGGTACATATCCGCTTGGACAAGGTAAAAAACAATTTCCATACTCTAAATCATAACCATATTCGCAATTTGTGCAGGCGCCTGAACTTGTTGATTCTATACAATGCGCTGGTCCTCGAGCTTTACAACTTCCATTTGAAAGATCGTAACCAGATTGACAGTTTGTACAAGTGCTTGCGCTTGAACAAGTAAGACAATTACTTGGGCAAGAAACTTTATTTGAGCCACCTGAACAATAATAACCGCTTGGACAGGCGGTGCATTCACTTGCGCCCGATAGGGAATATGAGCCTTCTTGGCAATATGTTTTATTTCCGTTTTTACAAGCGTAACCTGCCTCGCAGTTAGTGCAAGAGCTTGAACCTTTGTTAGAATATTTCCCATCTGGGCAAACAGTTTTGTTGTTATTTTTACATTGATATCCAACAGGGCAAATTATGCAATTGTTATTTTCTAAATAATATCTATCTTTACAAAATGAACATCCTTTATATTCTTCACAAAGTGAACAGTTTTCATCAAGCTCGCTGCAGGGTTTACAGGTGCAAGTGTCTGTATTTTTAAATTCGCCATTTTTACAAATTTTAGCGCAAACATAACATTTAATATTACCCTCGCAAAAGGTGCAATCTGATGAAAATGCTTCTGAACAGTTGCTTGTTATATTGCTTGATGAACCAACGCTGACACTTTGTTTAGTTAATTTTCTTGTAACAATTGGCGCTAGTGCACTTGTTAACAATGAAATGATAATAATAGCGATTAATAATTCAATCATTGAAAAGGCAAAAAAGCCCCTAAAATTTTTCTTTTTCATAGTTATCCCTTGTGTTAATTATTTATTACATGCGTGTAATGATTTTACAAAATAATAGCATTAATATTACATATATGCAACAGTTGAAATCCCAAAATCTGAAAATCCTTGCTAAAAGAATAAAAGAACTCAGATTACAAAAATCTAATTCGCTAAATAAATTTGTTTTTTCAAAAGGAAATGTTACAAGTGCCACATGGTCAAGAGTTGAAAACGCACTTGTAGATGTTAAATTCAGCACTTTAATTCAAATTTCAGCTATGCTCGATATTAAAATTGATGAACTTTTAAAAAACTTAAATTTTAACTATTCTTTTGAAGAAAATTAATTCTTTTTTAAAGATTTTTATCAAAAAGTCCATGTAAAAAATTTCAATTATGCACAAAGATATGAAAAGTGTCATTTTTTGTTAAGAAATATTACAATATACATTTAGAATATAGGCTAATGTTCAGTATATTTAAAAAAATAATTATCCAAAAGTGCCATCTAAATCAAATAATGTAAGACAAACCTTGATAAAAATGCTAATATAACAAAGCAAGTGTGCAAAGAACAATAAAACAATAGATTATATTTTATAAATAAGAAGACAACTTAACAAAAATTAAACTTAATGAATTTAATAGGCAATTTTTTAAAATAAAAAGTTTTTATATATAAGTAGTGATAATAGTGTAAATGTTATTGGAGGAAACAATGACAATTAGTGTGAACAATAGAAAAAAGTCTGTAAAAAAATCTTTCGAAGAATTGGTTAATGATTTAAGAACTTCTAATTCTGAAAAAGTTAGATATAACGCCGCTAGAATTTTAGGCGAAATGGGCGACTTTTCTGCTGTTGAACCTTTGATTGATGTATTAAAAAATGATAAAAACGGCTCTGTTCGTTTATATGCTGCACGTGCTCTTGGTGAACTTGGCGATGTTACCGCTACTGTTCCATTAATCGAATCTTTAAGAGAAGATAGAAACGTTGATGTTCGTGTTCGTGCTGCTCGTGCTCTTGGCCGTCTTGGTGGTGACATTGTTGTTGAACCACTTGTTGAAGCCTTAAACGATGAAAACCCTCAAGTTTGTATTACTGCTACAGAAGCATTAATTGAAATCGGGGATGTTGCAACAGATGCTTTAATTCAATCTTTAGACCATGAAAAAGTTAACGTTCGTTGTGATGCAACTCGTGCTCTTGGCGAAATTGGTAACCCAAAATGTGTTGAAAAAATTATCAATATGTTAAAAGATGAATGGGTTAACGTTAGAATTTATGCCGTTACTTCTTTAGGCAAATTAAATGATAAAAAAGCTGTTCCTGCTTTAATTGAAGTTATGAAAAACGATAAAGAAAACGATTTAGTTCGTGCGGGTGCTGCAGCTGCTCTTGGTGTTTTAAGAGATCAAAGAGCTTTATTACCATTAAGAGAATTAATTATTAATGCTGAAGAACTGGGTGAACTTGAAGATACAGCGCTTAAATCTTTCAAAAAAATCATGGCTGCTAATTGGGAAGCTATGCAAGGCGCTCAAAATGTTAAAAAACCAAGTTTCTTTTAATATCTAATTTAAACTCTATAAATCAATAACCTCGCAACTTTGCGGGGTTATTTTTTGCCTTTTTTTATAAAATTCATTAATAAATCTTAATATTTCCTAAAAATTTATCAATTTTTAAAACTATATAAACTTTATATATTAGTAAATACGATACAAGTTTAAGGAGAGTATAATGAGTATTAATAATCAACAATCATCAGTTTATAATCAAATGATTCAATGGAGAGATGCGCATTCAAATAATATGCAAGAAGCCCAACAAAATCTTGATAATGCAAAAACAGAAGATGAACAAAACCAAGTTTTATTCGATTATGAAAATAAAAAAGAAGAAATTGGTTCAAATTTTAATTTTATGGATGGTAAAGACGCAACTGATGAAAAAGATTATAATGAACAATTAAAAACTTTAGGCGAAGGTGACTTGAAACTTTTAGATACTGATGGCGACGGTAAAGTTTCAAAAACTGAATATTTAGCAAGAGAAGTATATGACCTTGGCGAAAACGCCACAGATGAAGAAAAAGCTGAAACTATGGCTATGGCATATTTAACTTATGATATAATTGACCAACAAATGGGCGATAAAGATTCTGATGGCAGCTTAAGCGCTGATGATTTATCTAGATTTTATGAAAATATGGATAAGCTAAATGTTGATTCTGATGGGGTACTTGATTATGGTGATAATTATAAAGACGGACAATTTAGTGTAGATGATGCGTCTGAGCTTATTCCGTTTTTAATTGATAATTTTTCAGATAAAGATCAACTTGAAACTTTAACAAGTCAATTTTTAAAAGCAATTCAAGAAAACAACTAAACAATTTAACATTATATATAATACGCCTCAAAAGGGCGTATTTTTTTGTTTAAAAACTTTGCTATTAGCTTTGGCTTGTGATATAATAGCATGCGCGAAACTTTTAAATTTTCTTAATAATAAGTCAATTTTTTCTTTCAGCATGTTTTAAAATAATGAGTCTAATAGCTAGGAATTTTTATGCCAATCAACAAAATAACTTCAATTGGCGCTTTGAATAGTCCAAAGTCATCGTCGGAAATAAAAAAGCAAAGTCCAAAAACTCAAAATATTAATTCTCAAAATGAAAAATTGCTTTCATCTCTTGAGGGGCTTGCTGCGCTTAATTCTTTAACTTTTGGGATGAAAGAAAAAGATGATGAACTTGAAAAACGCTTTAAAGAAGATAAAGAAGCAAACAATTCTTATGTTGATGATAGAATTTTTGGTTTTGACTCTGGCGTATATTGTGCGGATAATCTTTCAGGGAAAACTGTTCGTGAAGATTTAAGAACAAGAATTTTAACAAGAGCTTGTTTAGCTGATGATTCTTATATTATTAAAAAATTAGATAATAATCATCCTGTTCAATTGGCGCAACTTTCTCCAACTAGTCAATATTACAATCTTGGAGTTGCAAAATTTAATAACAAAACTAATAAATATCAATATTTACTTGAAAATCTTCGAGATATGCCTGATTTTGACGGCGTAAGAGGAAAAACTCCTTTGTCTGTTAAAAACAAAAAAGGAACTAAATTCAGATTAGAACAAATCAAAAAGAATGGAATTAACACAATAATTGATTTAAGAGCTAAAGGTGAATGTGCACCATTAGCACGTAAACTAATGGATGATCTTGATATGAATTATGTCAATATTCCAATTGAAGATGGAAAATGGAGCAAAGATAAGTTAAATGATATAACCACAATGTTTGACGCTATTAATTCAGGAAGTTATTACATTGGTTGCGCTAACGGCGAAGCAAGAACAGACCTTGCGGTTGCAATTAATTATATTTTCAATTCTGAAGCGCAAAATACTCCGGAGTTATATTTCGGCACTGTTAGAAGTTCAAGAATTTCTGTTAAAAATAACGTTTCTAAGATTTTTAAATTAGTTAATGAAAATCCTGAAGTTGTTTATGATTGGGGCTGGAATTCATATTCTGAATTTGCGCCAAGTGCCATGGAAAGAATGAACAATTTATTAAATTCATTATCTGTAAATTAAATTAGCAAAATTTATTTTTCTTGAGTTTTGTATAATTAAATTCAAAATTCAATTTAAATAAAATAATAAGGAAAAGTAAAATTGAAAGTTTGTCAAAAACCTCTTATTTCTCAAATAAAAATATTGCCAAAAGCTAAAACTATCACCAAAAACCGTAATCAAATTCAAAAGCCAAGTTTTAGTTCTTTGAACTTGCTTGCTAACTATAAAAAATCTCAAATTAGCTTCGGGCAATCTAAAAAGCTCTGCAGTGAAGAAATTGAGCAATTAAAAGTTCCAAATATTCACGTAATTCAAAACAATTGTGTTCGAGGTGAAACTCTTTCTTCAAAGAAAAATCGAAAATTTATCCCTGTTGTTAAAAATTATGGAATTGAAAATGTTGTTGATTTAAGAGATAAGTATGTTAATAAACGATATGAAGATATGTGCGAAAATGCGGGAATTAAATATCATCATATTCCAATTGATTCTTGTGAAACAAGAGATAGAGATATAATCCTTAATATGCCTGAACTTTTTGACGCATTAAACTCTGGAAATACTTATATTGCTTGCGCTCAAGGACTTCATAGAACAGATATAGCGCTTGCTATTAATTATGTTTTTAATCCTTCGACAACCCTAGAACCGCCTTTAATGTATGGTCATTTTAGAGAAAATGGTTTTAAAAAGGATGATATTTTAAGAAGGGTTAACAGCTTAAAGAAAGAAATTTCAAAAGAAGATATTGAAAAATTAGGCTGGAAGGTTGAAAACTTTGACGAGGATACTCAAAGAAGAAAAAATCTTTTAATTCAATATAATTCAAGAAAATCAAGTTAAAATAAAAAAACCGCCACTTTAAATGGCGGTTTTGATTTATTAAATTCTAAATTAGAATTGTAAACCAGCTTCACGAGCAGCTTCAGCTAAAGCAGCAACTCTACCATGGAATAAGAAGCCGCCTCTATCAAATACAACGCCTTCAATACCTTTTGCAAGTGCTTTTTTAGCAACGTCTGCGCCAACAACTTTAGCAGCTTCAATGTTGCCACCGTGTTTTAAGCCCAATTCTTTAACTTTTGATGAAGAAGAAGCAAGAGTTACTCCTTTTGTATCATCAATGATTTGAGCATAAATGTGTTTTGTTGAACGATATACTGCTAAACGTGGCCATTGAGAATCGCCTGAAATTTTAAGACGAACTCTTTGGTGTCTTTTTCTAGTTTGTTCTTTTCTGTTGATTGTTTTAATCATTTTTCTTTCCTTTCACCAAAATCGGGTCTTTTAAAAAAGTCGATTTATATTGGCAATTATGTATTACTTAATTATGCGACGAGATTATTTTTTACCTGCTTTACCAGCTTTACGTGCAATATATTCGCCTTCATATTTAACACCTTTTCCTTTGTAAACTTCAGGTGGACGTTTAGAACGAATTTTTGCAGCTACGTCACCAACCATTTGTTTGTTTGAACCTGAAACAGTGATTTTTGTGTTTGCTTCAACGGCAATTGTAATGCCTTTTGGTGGTTCAATGATGATTGGGTGAGAATAACCTAAAGCTAAGTTGATAGCGCTACCTTGCATTGAAGCACGGTAACCAACACCAACGATTTCAAGTTTTTTCTCAAATGGTGTTTTAACGCCTGTAATAGCGTTAGAAACAAGTGTTCTGAATAATCCGTGTAAGCTTCTTGATTTTCTATCATCAGCTTTTCTGTTAACTGCAACTTCTTTTTCAGAAATTACGATTTCAATTTCAGAAGGGAATTCAACTTTTTCTTCGCCTTTAGGACCTTTTGCGATTAAAGTGTTTCCTTCGATTTTTACTTCAACTCCATCAGGAATTGCAATTGGTAATTTACCTATTCTAGACATTTTTTTCTCCTTTTGCTTTTGTGTCTAAGCGGGAACGCATCATTTAAAATGATTTAACCCTTTGTTTTGTTTGTTTTTTTGTTTTGCTTGCGCTTTGCTCGGGTACGGTTTCTCAAACGTCAAAGTTGCTGGCTTGCTTGAAAATTAAGACCTTTGGTCTAATTTTACTACGCAATCTGCGCATACTTCACTCGTAAGGCT
>CAKUXO010000025.1 GCA_934700385.1 uncultured Candidatus Melainabacteria bacterium | reverse complement strand
TATCGGCACCTTGAGCAAGTGCCACCCTGTATTAATATTATTTACCTTATTCCCCATTTTGTCAAGATACTAACACTTAGACAAATTCTTAATTTTAAGATAAAATTATTGCACAGGGTTGCATACTCTTTTTCTAAAACGAACCGACCGACAAAATATATCAGAACTCGGGTTGGTATCCGACTAGAAAGAGGTCAAGTATGGATAAATTCAATTTGACATTATTTTTAATCTTTTTGATTTTAAACATATTAATAAACGGCTCTCACAATAAAAAGTAAGAACCGTTCAGAACTCTAAAGAGTATCGGCACCTTGAGCAAGTGCCACCCTGTATTAATATTATTTACCTTATTCCCCATTTTGTCAAGATACTAACACTAACTGAGAGGCTGAATATGAAAAATTCAAAAAATTTCTGCTGCAAAGTTTCAGGCAGATTTGGGCTAAAAATTTGTTTTGATAAGTTTTATCCTGAAGATTATCTTCTTGATAAAAAATTAACCGATTTAGCGCCTGATGAGCTTAAATATGCGCTTAAAAAACCATTTTATGTTTCAGATGATATCAATGTAATTATTGAATATGAAAACTGTTCTTATTCTTTCACCCTTAAAAAGGGGTATGATTGGAATGGTGCAAACGTTCCTGCGTGTGCTTGGGTGGTTATAGGTCAACAAAAAGAGCCAAGGTTTAAACTTGCAAGCTGTGTCCATGATTTTCTTTGCGAAAACAAAGAAGTAATTAACTATAACAGATATCTTTCAACATTGATTTTTGAAGCGTTATGTAATCATTTTGGAAGATTTAATTCTTTTAAAAGATGGATGATGTTTCATTCTGTGGATAATTATCAGAAATTATGCGGTTGGAGTAAGAAAAATGAACTATGAACTAATTGCAATTTTAACAACTGTTGTAATTCAAGCATTATATATTGCATATAAAATTGGAAAATTTGAAGAAAAATTATCAACAATTGAAATCAAACAAGATAAACATAATAATTTAATTGAAAGAATGGTAAGAGCAGAAGACAGCATAAAATCTGCCCATAAAAGAATTGATGAATTAAAAGGAAATTAAAATGGAAATATCTAAAAAAGGAATTGATTTAATTAAAAAATATGAAGGATGTAGATTAAATGCCTATCGTTGTCCAGCAAACGTTTTAACTATTGGCTATGGGCATACTAACAATGTTAAAGAAAATCAGAAAATAACCCAAGCTGAAGCAGAAAAACTTTTAAAAGAAGATTTAATAATCCATTCAAATAATGTTTTAAAATTAACAAAAGTAAAATTAAACCAAAATCAATTTGACGCACTTGTTTCACTAGAATTTAACATTGGTTATGGAAATTTTAAAAATTCAACACTTTTGAAACTTTTAAATCAAGGAAAATATACCTTGGCTTCAAATCAATTTGACAGATGGATTTATTCAAAAGGCAAGGTCCTTCAAGGGTTAGTTAAAAGACGAAAAGAAGAAAAAGAGTTGTTTTTAAAAATCAATTAAGATAATAAATATATCTTGAATCAAGTTTTCCATCAGCACCCATATCATATAAAATAGCTTTTGCACAAGTATCATTAATTGCTTTTTTATATGAACGAATTTCTCTTAAAGCACAATAAACATCAGCTATCATAAGAGTTTGATTTTCTCTAGTTTTCACATTTTTCTTTTCATAATTATGATGTTCAAGGGCTAACTTTGCAACATCAGGATGTAAATCAGTCGTCTTTAAAATTTCATAACTTAAAATATTATGAAGCTCAATAATAGCTCTTTCTTTAAAATTCAACTTGCCTTTTTTAAATAAAATTTCTTTAGGGATGAAAACTTTACCAATATCATGCAACAATGCCGCCTGATAAAGATGAATTGAGTTTTCTTCATCTTTTGAACATCCCATAGCGCAATACATTTTTTGCGCAGTTCTAGCCGTAGGAATTAAATGCGACATTATAATTGAATTAACATTTTCAATATCAAATTCAATTGAAAGTTTATTTTCATCTAAAATTTCAGCAATTCTTGGATTTTGCTCAAGCGCATTTTGAATTACCTCTTTATTTAAAAACAACAAAATAAACTTAACAGGATTAGAATAAGCTAAATCCTTATGATAAATTGCTTTTTGAGATTGTTCATCATAACTTTCATTATATTTTGAAATTTCACTTCGCAACTTAGCCGTTTTAATTCCGCTAAGAGCTAAGCTATTTTTAAAATTCTTAGAACACGATTCTATATTTTTTCGTAACACATCATTAATACGGTTAATTAAACCCATATCATACCTGCTATAAACTTACACACATTAACCTTTATAGATTAATAAAGTATTTTTTGGGTTTAAAATTGCTAAAAAGAAAAATTTTGTTAATATTTCTTAACTTTTTGAAGTTTTATCTTCTTTTTTAACTTCAATGTTTGCAACAAATTCATCTTTTCCTGTAAGTTTTTTTGTAATCCAAAAAGCAAGTTTTGGAACAATTACAGCCAAACCTAAAATACTAATTCCTAAGCCAAGAGCTAAAAACCCAGCGTTTTTGCGATTGGCTTTTTTAGTAAGATTAGTCAATAAATCCTTATTTAAACTTCCATCTTGATTAACAATTTCGCTGCCTTGTTTTTTAGCTTCAGTTTGAACAAATTTTAAGAAATTAACAACATTATTATCAATTTCACTTAATTCGCTATTTTTAACAAATTTATTAATTTTATTATATCTGCCGTATGTTCCTTCTTCATAGATATTTTTTGCTAAATCATTATCTAAAAGCAATTCTTGAAGATTGCTAATTTTTTCATTAGAATTAACTTTTTTCATGGCATTTAAAATTGTTTCAGGTTCTGAATTTGTTAAAAGTTCAGCAATTTTAGGAGAAATTTCAGGAGTTTTTGTTAAATTTCTCATTTGTTTTTGGATTAATTCAGAACTGAAATTATAGAAAAACATACTAGCACCATCCATAACAACGGTTTCAAGGGCTTCATAAGGATTTCTTGAAGTCATAACACGTCCGATTATCATAGGAATATCAGTAATAATTAATCTAAAACGATTGTTGTTTTCAATGTTATAAACTGTTTTATCTAAACCTTTAAAAGCAATTTTATTATCGGTTTTTTCTTGATTAACATTTTTCTTAAATTCATCTAAAGATACAAAACTAGAAGTGCTATCATTATTTTTTTTATTTTTTTCAACAAGATTTCTTGTCATTTTTTGATTTAATTTCGGTAAAATAATACCCATAGCAAGGCAATTAATAACTACCGCAGAAATAGAAGTAACTTGTTTTGCTGTTTTAACATTTTTAATTAAAGCATTTGAATCCATGCCTTTAAATTTATCGCCATATTTTAATAGCGCAGAAACATCCATTCCTTTGATTTCAGCAGAATTTTCATTGTATTCCCCAGTTAAAAATTTAACAGAATTTTTAATACAATCCCTTCCCTCTTTAACATTTGAATAATCAATTCCCATAGGTATTGAGCCAAATTTTTCACAAAGGAAGTTGCCGAGTTTATTAAAAGCAGGAATTCCCGCCATCCAAACAACGGCAGCCATTAATTCTTTTCTTAATTTTTCTAATCCTTCAATAACGCCACCTCTTTTATAGCCGGCATAAGACCTTCCTAGGTCAGTAGGAATTTCTTCAATTAAAGTGCCAACGGGCAGATTAGGGTTATTTATTGTACTAACGGTTCGAGATAGTAGCGATATAGGACTATTAATTTGCAAAACTAAACCTTAAAACTCATTTTACAAATCTATAAAACATGTGATAAAAAAAATTTGACTAGATTTCTAAAATAATTAATTTTTAGTTACATCTTGTTTTCGTAACCTGTTAATTCACAAATTTGTTTAGACCATTCTTTAATAATTTCTTTTTCATCAAGAGTATAAGAAATTGGCTGACCTATGTGAATATTAACGTTTTGCTTTTTAAAAGGCTTCCAGTTATATGTTTCAAGCCCATCAAGCGCCACAGGTAAAATATCGATTTTATTTGTTTTTGCAAAATAGATAAAACCTTCGTTGATGTTTTCAATAACTTTATTTTTTCTAATTCCGCCTTGAGGGAAAATACAAAGGTTATAGTTTGCCTTAAAAACTTCTTTAACAGATTTAATTGTTGAAAGACCAACTTTTTCACGATTAACCGCAAAACCGCCAAGTCTTAAAACATTTCTTGTAACCCATCTTTTAAAATAAGAATCTGTTTTAAAAAGCTCTTGTTTTGCCATATACGCTAAAGGACGACCAACGGCATGGTTTACAATAAAAACATCCATATAAGATATGTGATTAGCTGCAATTATATATGGCTTTTTTTCAAGATTTTTGTTTTTTGTAACTTTAAAATTATAGAAAAAAGTTCCAAAAATCGGCATAAATAATATATAAAGCGCATAATATTGGTAAAGTCTTGTAAGAATATTAAAATCTTTTGCTTTTTTCTGCGCAAAATTAACATTTTTAAGGTTCATTATCTTCTTCCTTCTGATAATTCTGTAACTTTTTTACTCCACAATTCCATCATTTCTTCAATGTTATCGTTATATGGAATTGGTTTGCCAATTTTAATTTTCATTTTTCCTCTGAAAAGTTTTCTTTGGTCTTTTGTCATGCCGGTAATTGCAACAGGCAAAATATCGCATTTTAGGGTTTTTGCAAAACTTGCAAAGCCTTTATTGATATTATCCATTTTTCCGTCTTTTTCACGAGTACCTTGAGGAAAAATCCCTAAAACCCAATTTGTTTGCTTTAAGCCGATTACCGTTTTAATGGTTGAAACAGAAAGTTTTGCTCTATCAACCGCAAAAGCACCCAGTAAATCAAGAAAAAAACGAGCAACTTTATTCTCAAAAAGTTCAACTTTTGCCATATAGGCAACATTTCTTTGAATAGCATGAATTACTAAAAATGGGTCAATTGCACTTACATGGTTTGAAGCAACAATAAAAAAGCCTTTTTTAGGGACATTTTCCCTGCCTTCAACTTTTAAATTAAAAGCAAGTTTGTAATATGTACCATAAACCAAAGTACAAGTAATCCATTGAAAAATACCCCTGAAGATATTATATTCTCTTGATTCTCTTTTTTGATAATTTGTTCTCATTTTTACACCTAAATTTCGTGTTATAAAAATTATACTAAAAAATTAAATTGTGATATAATTTAATTATAAAAAAAGGAGGAAATATGAAAAAGAACTTATGTCTTGCGCTTTTCGGGCTTTTAACAATGCTTAACATTTCAGCTTACGGTGAAGTTATCGGCGTGGTAGATTTTGATAAAGTTGTTGATAACTATTCAAAAGTAAAAACAGTAAGCGATGAAATTTCAGATAAATATTCTGAAATTCAAAGATATAGTTTAGATAAAGAAAGAGAATATAAAAAACTTTCTACTCCAATAGATAGAAAAAACTTTGAAGAAGCAACAGCAAGAGAACTTGCGAAAAAACAAGATGCTTATTTAAAACTTAAAGAGAAAAAAGAAGCAGAAATTGATTTAGCAATTAAAAATGCAATTAAACAAGTTGCAATACAAAATAAAATTGATACAATCCTTGAAAAATCCGTTATTTTCTTTGGCGGAGTAGATGTTACAGATAAAGTTATTAAAACTTTAAACACATCAGGAATAAAATAATTTTAAAAAATTAAAAAAAGTTCTTTACATAATATTTTTTTTATAATATTATAATAAAGTAACTTTTCGGAGGAATGCCGGAGTGGTTGATCGGAGCGGTCTTGAAAACCGTCGAACATGCGAGTGTTCCGTGGGTTCGAATCCCACTTCCTCCTAATTTAAAAGCCCTCAATCGAGGGCTTTTTTAATGCGTTAATATTTATATCAAACAATTAAAAGGGGTAAGATTACCCTTTTAATTTTAGCACAATTGGGCATCGCCAAGTCCAAATTGTTCTAGGCTGTTTGATTTTGCTTGAACACAAATATATTCTAAATCAGTTTTTGCTTCCATTGTTCTTACGGCATTTGGAAGAACTTTAATACATGTTCCTTCCTTAAATTCAACAACTTCATTATCTAAAGTCATTAAACCTTCACCTTTTAAGAAAATATAAACTTCTTCATTTTGTTTGTGTTTGTGGCTAAATGGTAATTTTAGCCCTGCAGGCATTACGCTAACAGAAATTTCACAACTTGTTAATCCTAACAAATCATGCAAAAATGCTTTTCCGTTTTCATAATTTTTACCTACTTCACTAATTTTTCCGATTTCTTCTTTTTTAAAGTTTGTCATAATGTTTTCTCCTTTCGTTAGATATCTAACTATTACTGTAAAAAATTTTATTTTATTACTTTTCTTAAAAGTTTTTCTATTAATTCAGATTCTTCTAGAGATAAATTTTTGTATAACATTTTATTCAAATCTTTTGAAATTTTTTCAAATATCACTTTAAAATCTTCACCCTTTTGAGTCAAAACTATATTTGTAGAGCGACTATCTTCAGCAGAAGCTACTCTTTTTAAATATCCAAGTTTTTCAAGTTTATCAATTAAAACCGTCACTGTTGGTTTTGTTCTATGAATACTATCTGCAATATCTTTCATTGTCATTTTGCCATTTTTATATAGACAAACAAGAATATCACCATGACTTGGCACAAGTCCTTTTGCACCATTATTTTTTAATTCTTCAATAATAAAACGATTGCCTTTTTCATGGATTTTTGATACTAAAGATAACATTTCTTTCATATAATTATATTATAGTTAGATATCTAACAATGTCAAGAGTTTTTTCTTTTTTTATCAAAAAACATACATTTCCTCAATAGCTTACCTTTATTAACTTTTGTTAAAAAATCATTTTAAAACCTAAAGAAAACCCTAAAATTGTCGTTTAGAAAAGTAAGATTCTAACGGCGTGTATAATGGTATTTAATTATAACAATTGGGTTAAAAAACAAAATCAACCCCAAATAAATCAAAATCAAAAGGTAAATGAAGTTCAAACAAATGCTTCATCTGTTTTTAATTCAGGAAATAATGAGAATAATTCTAAAAATTATGAAGAATTAAATCTTGATAATTTATTAAATAACAATTTTAATTTTAAAGATTATAATGAAATTTCTTCAAAACTTTTTAATGCAACCAAGGGTAAAATTGGAACAGACAAAAAAGCGGTTAATGAAATAGTTAATGATGAAAGTTTATCTGGTTCAGATTGGGTAAGTATAATTCAAACTTATAAAAATTCTTTTTCAAGCAATTTAATTAATGACCTTGAAAAAGATTATAGCGGAATAACTGAAAATAATAAAAGAAATGAAATTATGAAAACAATTTCATCTAAACTTTTAAATTCCCTTGAAAATGGGGATGAAGAAGCGCTTGATGTAATTGTTTCACAATTAGAAACTTCTCTTAGCTCAAAAAATAATAAATCAAATGAATTTATTTCTAATATTTTAAGTGGGTCAGATGAAATTAATTCCCTTATTTTAAATAAATATAATGAAACTTATGATAAAAATTTAATTGATGATATAAAAACAAGTAAAATTTCAAAAGCAAATAAAGACCTTTTGAGTCATAAACTAGAACAAAGTGAAAAAACTTCAAATGAAACTAAATCAAGCTATGAAGAATTAAATTTAGATGATTATTCTAATAAAGATAAAAACAAGGCTTGGACGATTAATTTATTAATTGAAGGTTTAAATTCTTCCCTAGATGATTTTCAAAACCAAAATAATGAAGATGGCACGCTATCTGATAATTATAACGTTTTTAAAACCCTAACAAGCCTTGGGGTTTCAAGTGAAGATTTAGTTAGCGCATTAACTGATGAAGAAAACATCATTGATGAATTAACAAAAGCCTTGAATAATGAAAGCGATTTATCTTTTGAAGAAACTTTTAAAAATATAACAGGTGTTAATTATGATGAAGAAAAGATAATTGAATATCAAGAAAATTCAAATAATTACGCTCTTTCAACTAATATGCTTTTAAAGGCAGACAATTTTCAAAAGGCAATTTCAAACGCAGATAATATGGAAGAAGTTGTTAATCTTTACACAACTTATTTTCAAGATGAAGAAAAAGGGCTTGAAGAATTAAATAAATATTTAGAAAAAACTTATGAAAATGCTAATTTTTCACCAGAAGAAAGACATATTTCAAATGTTCAAATAGTTAAAAATGAAGAAACGGGCGAAAACGAGCTTGAAATTTCATATCTTTATCAAGATTTATCTTATGATGAAAACGGAAATGAAATTTGGCAAAATAAAAATGATGTTGAAAAATTAGATTTAAAAGATTCTTCTAATTATCTTTATTATAGCGATTCAACAGGTACAACAAACCCAAATGGTGATGAATATGTTATAAAAGCAAAAAATTCAATTATTGAAAATTTTAACTATGATTATGAAAAAATAAAAGAAAATTACACAAATTCTAAAAAAGAAGCCTTAGGCTCAATCGATAAACTAGAAGAAACAGCCAATGAATATTGTGAAAGTCAAAGCGATTTTATAGATAAATTATCAAGTACCACACAAATTGCTGGGCTTGCTACGGTTGCTGTTGGTAGCACGGTAAGTTTCATTAATCCTCCCGTAGGTGCAACTTTAATGACAGCTGGAAAATATATGTCCTTAGGAGGTATGTTTTCAAATAATGTTTTAAATGCGGTTGATGATATTTCATCTACAAATGGTTTAACAAAAGAAAAGACGCTGGATTTATTAAAAGAAACCACAGTTGAACTTGGCTATTTAGCTCTTGGTGGAAAAATTAATAATTTATCTGAAATTATCCAAAATGGCTCTTTTGAAGTTCTTTCTTCTCTTGGAATGAGTGAAAATTCAGCCACAACACTTTCATGGCTAATGGAAGGTGGAAGCGATTTTACACTTTCAATGCTATCTGACATCGCTATTTCAGGTGATTCTAACCTTGATAGTAATTCCCTTCAAGCTCTTATGGGAATTTTAACAGGGGTTGCAAGCGCAAAAACAAGACATTTAAAAGAAACTAAAATTAATGAACTTGAAGAAAAAATTTCTAATGGAGAATTAGAGCCAAAAGACATTGAAAACTATCTATCTAAAACTCATACACCTAATGAAATAGCTGAAGAAACAAATAAAATTTTAGATATTGATGAATCAGACGCATCATACATTGAAGAATTAGCTAACGGTTACGGGTTTAATGAATCTCAAACAGAAGTTTTTAAAAAACTTGCAAGTTCAAATGTTAATTGCATAAAAGCATCCCTTGTAGCTGAAAAGGGCTTAACTTTAGATGAATGTGATAAATTTATTGAATTGTATAATTCTGGTATTAAAAGTGAAGATGGAATTTATCAAGGGCTAAAATCAAACTGGGGTGATGAACAATGGGATATTTATCGTGAAATTTCAGAAAAATTTTATAATAAATACAATACAATTCAATTTTATGACATTTCAATTGATAACAAATGGTCAGTTGAAGAATTAAATAACTATAAAAATTATCTATTTCAAGATTTTCCTCAAGATATGGCGGCAATTTTAGCTTCTAATTCTTTAGATGATACTCAAAAAGAAGTTGAAATTGCAAAACTTGGATTAAAAGAATATCAACATAGCAGCCAATTTGTTAATATGATTTTAAGAAAAAAACTTAATAACGCTGAAAAAGCCGCTAAAACTTATGACGTTTATGGCGCTAAAAGCCTTAGTAACTTTATTACAAAAGGTTATGATATTTTAAGTGAACCCACTAAAGAAGATATGGTTGTTAATCGATATGAAGTAACAACAAAAGATTACACAGTTCCTTTTAAAGAGGGTGATATTTTTAGCCCAAACGGCTTTTATTCAACAACATCTAATTTAAGTGAAGATTCTTGGGCTGCAACAACTTGGATAGATAAAATTAAAGAAGAAGTTGGAGATAGCTCAAGCAAAGTAATTAAATATGAAATTAATATCCCTAAGGGAACTCCTATTGTTACTGGGGATGATTATATGGATGAAGTTTTATTGAAATATGGTTCAAAATTTAAGGTTAAATCTTTTGACCCAGAAACAAATACTTATACACTTGATTATATAGGTACAAACGAATGAAAAAAATTAAAGTACAAAGTAAATTAAATCCATTTTTTGCAATATTGTTATCTATTATCTGTATGTTAATAGCAACAATTTTAATTTATATTGCAACAACAAGCGATTTTATAAGTCCTCACGTAAAAAATCAAATAATCGGTTTTTTTGGCGCAATTGCAATTGGTGTTCCTATATGGATTAAAAATATGGAACTAAAAGAAGAATATGTAAGTGACTTATTTATAGACAAAACTTTTTTAGGACTTATCTACAAACAAGGCAAGAACATTAGAATTGAAAAAATACCACTTAAAGAAATCACAAGTTTTAAAGCAACACTTGAAGCAAATAATATAGCAACTGGCAAACACATAAGCATTATATGCAAAACTTTCGTTATTATATGTGCGAAAAATAGAAATCCTATTGTTTTTATGCAAAACCCCGCTATAAATTTTTCTTTTTGCAATTATTCATTTCTGCTTCGATTATTAGACAACGCAAAATATATTCCAAATTTCAGCTACAAAATTGAAGGCAATTCAAATATATGTAAACAAGATATTAGAAATTATGTGCTTAATGGTAAAAGGCTACCTTTTTACCAAAGAGAATTATTAATTTTAAAGCAATATCCGTTAATTAGTAAGATTATCTTTGCCCTATTTCTAATACCATTTGTTATTTTTCTCTGTACAGTAATTTTTAAATAAATAGAAAATAAAAAACTCTCCAAAAGGAGAGTTAAAAATATGGTGCCCTGGGCCAGACTTGAACTGGCACGAAGTTATTAGCCTCATCGGATTTTAAGTCCGACGTGTCTACCGATTCCACCACCAGGGCTAAGGTTTTTATTTGTTTATATTCAATTCTCAAACACCAAACTTGGTGCCTTTAAATAATACTATAAAAAAATTTTATTGTCCAGCATTTTTTTCAATAATTTCATTAATTGCTGCAACCATTTCATCAGGGTCGATTCCATGGACTTTTGCGCCTGCTTCAAGATTTTCAAAACGAGCAGCAGCACAACCAATGCAACCCATGCCAAATTTTGCGAAAATTTCAAGTGATTCAGGGTGAGCTGTAACGATATCCATAATTCCCATATCTTTTGTAACTTTTGACATAATATTATCCTTTTTTGCTTTTTTCTAAATTAACATTAATAAAATACCATGGACAATAAAAATAATACAACATTTTATTCAATCGGCTTGAAAGACCTTAAAAAACAATATTTAAAGAAATCTCTAACCTTTAATCCAAGGAAAATTAATCTATTGATCAGACTCAAAATTCTTTTTGAGTAATTTTTCAAAGTCAGATGGTTTAATATCTTTAATAAAGTTTTTAAATTCGTTAGCCTCTTGCTCATCTTTTTCAACGTCTGTTGAAACAAGTCCTGTTGCTAAAACGTTTGTTGTAACAAAAATAGGAACATCCGCCCTAAGAGCAATTGCAATAGCGTCAGATGGTCTTGAATCAATTGCAATTTCTTTTTGCAAGTTTTTATTATACATATAAATTGAAGAAAAATAAGTTTGATCATCAACATCATTAATTTCAATTTTTGTTATTTCAAATTCTGTTTGTTTTGCAATATCAATAAAAAGGTCATGGGTCATTGGTCTTGTAGAGGGGATATTTTCAATTTTTCTAATTATAGCACTTGCTTCTGCTGAACCAATCCAAATCGGCAGAGCTTTTCTATTTTCTTTATCATTAAGAACAACAATAGGCGACCCTGTTCTTGTATCAAGGGCAATACCCATTACTCTCATTTCAATCATTTCTAACTTACTCCTTTATTTTTGTTTATTATATCATTAAAATTTTGATATCTTTACAAATGTTTAGACTATTTTTTATTAAATTAATATATAATATAGTAGTTAGTATCAGGGGAGAATTTTTAAAAATATGGAAACCACTAATATTTTAACTTTTATAGAAAATAGAACAAAAGAACTTGAAAATAATGTTGCTCTTGGAATTCGCTCTAGCCTAGGTTGGAATGAAATAACTTTTAAGGGCTTAGGAATTTTATCAAGAAAACTAGCAAGTTATTTAATTAACATGGGAATTAAAAAAGGGGATAAAATTGCAATTTTATCTGAATCCATGCCTGAACTTGGCGCAACTTTATTTGCTAATGTTTTATCAGGCGCAACAAGTGTACCTTTAGACATTAAATTAACAATCCATGAACTAAATCACATTTTATCAGATTGCATGCCAAGAATTATTATGGTTTCAAGCGCATATCTTGATAAAGCAATAAAACTAAAAGAAATAATCCCGTCAATTGAAAATATTATAATTATTGATGGCAAAGGGGCTAACAAAGAATATGTTAATCTTCACACTCTTGAAGATTTACCAGATAAAAAATGGCGCCACAGAAGCCCGGATAAAACCGCTTTAATTGTTTATACATCTGGCACAACAGGAAACCCAAAAGGGGTTGAAATTACATATAGAAACATCTTATCTCAAGTTTTAGCTATAGGAAAATGTTTCGATTTTAATTCAGATGACGCTATGCTTTCAATTTTACCAATGAATCATCTTTTTGAAATTTCAGTTGGTTTTATGTCATTTTTAAACAAAGGGGCAGCAATTTATTATTCAAACAGCCTAAAACCAAAAGATATTTTTTCAATTATGGTTGAAAAGAAAATAACCTTTATGGTTGCAGTTCCTGCATTTTTAAAACTTTTAAAATCAACTCTTGAATCTGAAATAAAGCAATATGGTCCATTTAAAAAAGCGTTTTTTGATTTTAAATATTTAATCGCAAGAATGGTTAAATCAAGATGTTTATCTAAATTATTATTCAGAGAATTAAGAATGAAATTTGGCGGAAAATTTAAAGGCTTTATGTCAGGTGGTGCGCCTTTAGATATCGACGTTGCTAAGTTTTTTGAAACTATCGGCATAAATGTTTATGAAGTTTATGGACTTTCTGAAGCAAGCCCGATTATCACAATGAACACTCAAAAACATAAAAAACTTGGCTCAGTTGGTAAACCAATTTATGGTGTTAAAGTTAGATTAGATAAAGAAACCCACGAGCTTCAAACTCTTGGGGAAAACATTATGAGAGGTTATTATAATAAACCGGAACTAACAAAAGAAGCCTTAACACCTGATGGTTGGCTTAAAACAGGGGACATCGCAAAAATCGATTCCCATGGATATATTTATATTACAGGAAGAATTAAAAACATGATTGTTTTATCTGGTGGTAAAAAAGTATTTCCTGAAGAAGTTGAAGCAGTTTTAGCAAAAAGCCCAATGATTGAAGAAGTTCTTGTTTATTCTGATATTATTAAAACGGGTTCAAAACAAGGTAATGAAGAAATCGTAGCAAAAATTCACCCTAAAAAAGATGTTCTTGAACAATATCCTGATGATAAAGAGCTTGAAAAAGCACTTAGAAATGAAGTTAAAAAATTATCTCTTGAACTTTCAAGCTATAAAAGACCTAACATAATTACTGTTACAAGAGAACCACTTCCAAGAACAGGAATATCAAAGGTTTCAAGAAAAAATGTTAAAGTAGGGGTTTAACCTTATAAAACAATTTAAACTAAAAACTCATTCTTTAAGAATGAGTTTTTTTATTAAAAAAATCTTTTAATACCATCTTTTAAAGAAATTTTTGGTTCCCATAAAAGAACTTTTTTAGCAAGGGAATTATCAAGGCAATTAACCTTAACATCAAAACTTCTTGAAGGTTTATAAGCTACTTTAAAATCTTTCTTTGAAACTTCTTTTAAAAGATTTAAAATTTCATTTAAAGAGGTTGCTTCGCCGCTTGAAATATTGAAAATTTTTTCATCACTATTATTTTCAATAGATAAATAAAGAGCATTAACAACATCATCAATATGAATGTAATCTCTTGCAATTGTGCCATCGCCCCAAATTTCAATTTCTTGATTATTTTTAATTTTATCTATAAAGACATTAATCGCACCTTGAGATTTTGAAAAATGATTTTCACCATAAGGGTTTGAAAGCCTTAAAATTGAATAGTTTAAGCCAAATAATTTGTGAAACATATAGAAATATTTTTCAATAGCAAGTTTATTAATTCCGTAAGCACAAATTGGAAATTTTGGCGCATTTTCTTCAATTTTTGTTTCATCATGTTCGCCATAAATCGTTCCACCCGAAGAAGTGAAAATAACTTTTTTAACATTTTTTTCGCAAGCCAAAGTTAAAAGTTTAACGGTTGGGACTAAATTTGTTTCAATGTCAAATTGAATTTTAGAAATGTCTTTATTAGGTGTTGTTGTAGAAATAAGATGAAAAACAACATCAACTTCTTCAAAAATTTCAGGATAAATATCAATATTTTGAAAATCGCCTTGGATATACTCGCAATTTGGCAACTTTTTATTTTCATTGATATATTTTTCAAAAATTTTTACTTCAAAGTTTTCTTTCAATAATTTTTTAACTAAATTATATCCAATAAACCCTTGTCCGCCTAAAACTAATGCTTTTTTCATAATATATACTCATCTAAATTGTTTTTTAAATTCTTTTCAAATGTTTCAAGTGAAAAATAATCATCATAAATTTTTCTACCGTTTTGAGCAATTGAAGAATATTTTTCTTTATTTTGAACAATGTCAATTATTTTTTCTTTTAATTGATTAACGTTGTTTGGATTAAATAAAACAGCATTTTTATTATCTTCAACTAAAAGTGCTTGCCCGATTGTATTTGAAATTAAAGCAAGTTTTTTAAACATAAAAGCGTAAGTTACTACAACCGGCATGGGGTCTTGTTTAGATGGACAAATAATGCAATCAGCTGTAGCATAATATTTAAAAAGTTCATCTAAAGATAAATTAGGTAAAAATTCAACTTCTTTTATGTTTTTAGCAAGCTCTAAAACTTCATCATAATATTTTTTACTGTCTATATTATTAATTAAAGCTGAACCTATCATATAAACTTTGATTTTATCTTTAATTTCAGATGGCAAAGCGCTAAGCGCTTTAATTAAAGTTTTTTGATTTTTTCTATCTTCAACGCTTGCTGGGCAAAGGAAGGTGATTTTATCTTCTTTTTTAGCTATTGAAGGCAAAGTTTCTTCTTTAATTCCATAAATTAAAAGTTCTGTGTTTAATTTATTATCAACTAAATCTATTGATTTTTTAGTTAAAGGACTTCCGCAAAGGATTTTTTTAAAGTCATGGATAAAGAATGAAAGTTGCTCAATATCTAATTTTTTCTTAAAAATTTCATGGGAATACCAAACAACAGGAGTGCTTAAAAAATTAATATAATATAAAAATTCATTTGCAACAGAAGATACAAAAATTAGCTTGAATTGATTACAAAATTTTTGAAATTCACCTTTTTGCTTTGGAAGAAAATCAACTAAATGAGTTTCAAAACCTTCATCAATAAAATCTTGCCTCATTTCGCCATCACGAATTCCAACAACAATTGGTTTTATTCCATATATTTTTTTAATTGCTTTTAGGGTTTCAAGGGCAACTTTTGGTGCACCCGTTCTTGAAAATTCATGGGTTACAAAAAGAATGTTATTATCGCCCTCATATTTTTTTGCTTTTTGTTCGATTGAAGTTAAAAAAGACGCATCTAAAAAATAAAGATAGTCGTTTCTTGAACCAACAGCTTTTATGAAACTTCTGAAAAATTTAAAGTTAATGTAGTCATCAGGCAACTTAGAATAAATGTTTATTAAGCATAAAATTTTTCTTATGAATAAAAACAAAATGTAAACTCCTTGCCAACTGATATTGTTCTATAATATCATAAAATCAGTTATTAATAATAGGATTTTACAAATTGTGAACAATTTATTTTCTTTTTTTAAAAAAATTAAGTTTCAAAACGTTATTTCTTTAGGCTATAACTGTGAAGTTTCTTTTTACATTCAAAGATATTGTAAAAACTTAAATTCAAGTCTTTTTTCTTGGGCTTATGTTTATAGTGTTGAAAGCCTTTTAGGCGCTTTAAGCGACCTTGACAATCTTTTTACTAAAAATATATCTAAACCAACCCCATTATATAAAGATAATGATTTTAACATAGCTTTTCATGGTAATTTGCCGGATTTAGATTTAATCAATCCTGATATCACTTTTTCAGATGAAGTTTTAGAAAACGATAGAAAAAATACAGTTGAAAAAATAGCTTATTTAAAAGAAAAATTTAAAGAAGTTTTATCTAGCAAGGAAAATAAAATCTTATTTTACAAAGTAAGAGAAAACGACCTTGATAAAAAAGAGGATTTTATTAAGCTATATAATAAATTAAAAGAATATTCTAATAATTTTAAATTAGTTGTTATTGTTGAAAAAGAATTTTTAAAAGATTTTAAAAAAATTGAACAAGAAAGATTGTATTTTCGTGGTGTAGAAAAATTTAACCCCGAAAATCATTCCGATTATAATACCTATGAAAAAGATTGGTATAAAATTTTTAAAGAATTTAAAATTAAAAAAGGAAAAAATTAATGGATAAATTAATTTCAATTTTAGTAGCTTCTTATAATCACGAAAAATATATCGGTTATATGCTTGAAAGCGCCTTAAATCAAACATATTCTAACATTGAATTAATAATTATAGATGATTGTTCTAAAGATAAAACAAATGAAATTATTGAAAGCTATAAAGAAAAATGCGAAGAAAAATTCACTCGTTTTATCCATATTAAAAAAGAAGAAAACAAGGGAATTATTGATAGCGTAAATAAATTAATTGACCAAGCGCAAGGTGAATATTGCTTTTTAATGGCTTCAGATGACGCCATTAAACCAAATGCAATTAAAATTCTTGCTAATTTTGCAAAAAATAACCCAGATTATGCTTTTATTGGTGGTAATTCTGAATTAATTGATGAAAATAACCAAAAATGCTATTGGAAAGAAGACATGAGCTTAACTCATAACCAAGAAGAAGCAAAATATTTAACTTGGTCAGATTATTCAAGAAGAAGCGCAAAACTTTGTTCTCAAATTGATTATGATTCAGATGATTTTGGAAGATATGACTCACTTTTAAAATGTAATTATATTGTTAATGGCTTTATGTATAAAAAATCTGCAATTTTAGAAGCAGGAAAATATAAGCATAACGTTTTTGAAGATTGGTTTATGGCTTTAGAAGTGGCTAAAAAACATAAATTTAAATATATTGATGAAGTTATTTATGAATATAGAAAACATTTTTCAAGCTCGATTGATAACGTAACTTATTCTCAACCAAGATATTATACAACCCTGATGAGTCAGAAAAAATATTGTTATGAAAACAATCTTTCTGAATTATGGGATGAAGTTTATGGGCTTAATTGTGGCAAGTTTGAAACAGAATTTATAGATAAATATATGTCTAATTTTGACACTAAAGAAAGTAAAGATATTCTTCTTTTTGCAAGCGTTATTCAAGAAAAAAATGACGAGATAAAAAGATTAAATCAAATTATTCAAAATTATGAAAATAAATTAAACAAGAAAAAAGATTTTATAGATTTTTTAATTAGTTTAATTCCATCTAAAAAATTAAGAACAAAATTAAGGGAAAAATGCAAAAGAAATTAAACAGGGCTGCTGTTTTTGCTCATTATGATAAAAACAGTAAAATTGAAGATTATGTAGTTTTTTATCTTAAAGAATTAAACAAAATCGCTTCTAAAATTGTTTTTGTTTCAGATAGTGATGTTGATGAAAAAGAACTTGAAAAAATTAAACCCTACACCATTAAACAAATTGCAAAAAGGCATTTTGAATATGATTTTGGCTCATATAAAAGAGGGGTTCAATTTTTAAAAGAAAACAATTTATTAGAAAATTTTGATGAATTAATTTTTGCAAACGATTCAACTTATGCCCCATTATTCGATTTTAAAATAATGTTTGAAAAAATGGAAAAATCAAATGCTTCTTTTTGGGGGGTGACTTCAAATAATGAAATTCAACCACACCTACAAAGTTATTTTCTTGTTTTTAAAAAAGAGGTTTTTCTTTCAGATTGCTTTTTAGATTTTATTTCAAACGTTAAAAAAGAAAAAACAAAAGAAGACGTCGTTATTAATTACGAAGTAAATTTAACTAATTATTTAGCTAAAAATGGCTTTTCTTATGACTTTTACTGTAAAACTTTTAAAGACATCCCCTGTAATCACCTTAATTGCTATAGAGATTTAATTTTAAAAGATAGCTGCCCATTTTTAAAAAGAGGCTTGGTTTTATTTAATCAAATAGGCTATAACTATCCTTTGTTTATTAAAAATTTAATTAAAAAAACAAGCTACGACTACTCTTTAATTGAAAAAGATAAAATAAATCAAAAACCCTTATCTAAATTTGAACACATAAAATTGTTCTTAAAATCAATCAAAAAACAATTTTTAAAGATTTATTTTAAGAAAAAATGCGTACTTTTTTTGGGAAAATGGTATTGGTTTTAATTGGCTGGGGCACTCTGCCGAAGTAAAATGATTAAATATCATTTTACGAGAGGGGACGAGAACCGTGGGTTCGAGTACTTCCGCCAATTGTAAATTACCAACAAGTTTGAGAAAAAATTCCAAGGTATTTTGAGAAAATTAACTATGTAAATTTGCATTCTTGATAATTTTTGCATAAGTTATTAAATCTTTATTATTTAACTAATTCATGGTAACATGCGGAAAAAGATAGTAGGGTGTATCAAGCGGATGTTAGAAAAAATTAGTTATATTTGTTCAATTATTACAACAATTTTAGCCATCTGGCAATTTCTTAGAGCAGAAAGATACAAAAAGTTATATAATCAAATCTCTAGTAATATCAATATTGCAGGTAGGGATATTAATAATGCAAAGGGAGATATAACAATAAACAATGGCAACTAATCAATTTGCAAGTAGAGATGTTAATAATGCTGGACGAGATGTAAACATAAATAATAATGTTTACTCTGTTGTGCAAATTGAATCAACTATTGCAGATGTGATAAACAACCTAT
>CAKUXO010000024.1 GCA_934700385.1 uncultured Candidatus Melainabacteria bacterium | reverse complement strand
TAGTTATACTTATAGCTATTTTAGGCGCTTTTGTAAGGTCGCCGCCTATTACTTTAATATCATATTTTTCTATTGTTTCATTAATTCCAAGATAGAAATTTTTAATAAAATCGTCGTCAAATTTTCCACATAAACCAATTAAAACATATTTTGGTTTTGCGCCTGAAACTAAAATATCTGAAATATTAACTAAAAGCGCTTTTCTTGCTATTTCATAAGGGGTCATAAAAAGCCTTGAAAAATGGACATTTTCAATAAGGCAATCTTTTGAAAGAGCTATGTTATATTCATCTAAATAAGCGCAATCATCCCCTAAAAAGTTTGAATTAGAAAGGGTTTTAGAGATAATATTTAAAAAATCAAATTCTTTAGTCATTTTTTATTTTGTTGTAAAGCCCTAAAAGCGCAAGTTTGTAGCTATCTTTTTGAAAGCCTGCAACAACTCCTATGCAATTTTGTGCGCAAAAAGAATTTTTCCTGTAATCTTCTCTTGAATTGATGTTAGATAAATGAACTTCAACGGCTTTAATGTTAACTCCTTTAATGGCGTCTGCTATAGCGATACTTGTATGAGTATAAGCAGCAGGGTTAATAATTAACCCTTGAAAATCTTTAGTTTGTTGAATTTTATCAACAATAGCGCCCTCGTGGTTAGATTGGAAAAATTCTAATTCTAAGTTATTATCAAGGGTTTTAGAAAATTCAACAAGCTCTTGATTAATGTCATCAAGAGTTGTATAGCCATAAATTTCAGGTTCTCTTGTTCCTAAAAGATTGATGTTTGGTCCATTTATAACTAAAATTTTCATTTTCTTCCCTTTTTATATTTTATTTTTAATCTTACCATTAATTAAAAAATTATCATCAAAAGTTTTAATTTTAATATCTTCAAGTTTAATTGCCGAATTAACTTCATCTGTTTCAATTTTATCAACAAAATTTAAACCTGAACCAAAAATTTTAGGCGCAATAAATTGATTAATTTCATCTACTAAACCATTTCTTAAAAGTTCAGAATTAAGCCCTTGCCCCGCTTCAATCATAATTGAATAAATCCCTTTTTCAAATAATTCAGAAAATAATGTTTTAAAATCCTTAAAACCAAGCTGCTCTATATCTTTTAAAAGATTAATTTTATGATTATTAATTAAAATTTTTCTAACATTATCATCAGAAAAAACATTATAATCTAAAGGAATTTTGTTATTTGGGTCAAAAATAATTCTAATTGGGGATTTTTTATTTTTAAGCCTAACATTAAGCCTTGGATTATCTTTTAAAATTGTACCCGAACCAGACATTATTGCTTGATATTCACTTCTTAATTTTTGAACTTCGTTTCTTGCTTTTTCATTTGTAATCCACTTAGATTTTCCACTTGAAGTTGCAATTTTACCATCAAGCGTTGTTGCTGTTTTTAACATAACATAAGGCATTTTTGAAATAATATTTTTATTAAAAACCTTGTTTAATTCAAGAGCTTCTTTTTCTAAAACTCCTGTAATAACTTCAAGCCCTGCATTTTTAAGTTTTTCAATACCTTTTGATTTAACAAGAGGGTTTGGGTCAATTTGTGCTATAACAACTTTTTTAAAACCCGACTTTATAATTAAATCAGCGCAAGGCGGAGTTTTACCATAATGAGAACAAGGTTCAAGATTAACAATAATTGTTTTATTTTTAGTATTGCCTTTGGCATTTTTAATTGCTTCAACTTCAGCGTGCGCTTCGCCATATTTTTTATGATAGCCCTCTGAAATTATTTCAGATTTTTCTTCATCATAAACAATTGCCCCAACAAAAGGATTAGGCATATTTTCACCCTTAGCTTTTTTGGCTAAAGTAAAACATCTTTTCATCAATTTTTCATAAATTTGATTATTCTTCAAGTGGTGGGTGGCTTTCTTCTGTTATTTCTATTTCTTCTTCTTTTACTTCTTCAAGTGTTGTTTCGGGTTCTTTGGTTTCAGGTTCAACTTCGCCTACTATTTCTTTAACCACTTCATTAATTTCATTAGGCAATTCAACTTCTTCATTAGAACCCTCGAATAAAGAAATTTCTTTTTCTTGTGGTTTTTCAATTTGATTTTCATCAACTTTTAAATCTTTTTTGAATTTTTTTAAAATATCAAGGTTGATGTTTTTCTTGCTAAATTGCTCATAAGCGTCTTTTTTAGTGTTTTGGCAATAGGTGTGCTTATATTCTTTATCAAAAATTGAAGAATTAAGAGGGATTGATTGAAGTTTAATTTCTTCATAAATTTTTGGAATAATGCCCGAAGAAGTGTGTTTTTCAGTATCTGAAAAATTAAAAATATCATTAATTTTAAAGTTATTTTCTTCAAAATCTCCATCTAATTCAGAAATAGATTGAATATATCTTCCATTAACTTCATCTTTTTTAACTAGAATTATGATATCAAAATTTTGATAAATTAAAGATTTAATAAGATTTTTGTTTAAATTAGGGTTGTTTTTTAAAACACTAAAAGTTAATTTATTAATAGCGTCATCATAATTTTTCGCTTCTTGGGTAATAAAAAAGCCTTTTTTGCCCTCAAAAATTTCACTTAATAAATAATATAAACTTTTTTCATCTGTTTCGTTGACATAAATTTTATCGTTTTTAGATGAAATAACAGATTCAATTAAACTTTTTTTCTCATCATCATTTTGAATTTTTGAAAAATCATAGTTAAGAAAATTTTGATTTTTGATTTTAAATTCATTTTTATTATCTAAAACAACGCTTTTTAGATTAATCGGTGTTTTTTTAGCAATAGCACTTAAAAGAGTTGTTTTAAGGGTATTTTTTTCACCTATAATTAAAGCATTTAATTTTAGAGAAGATAAAGCCTCTAAAAACATTGCAATTTCTTTAGAGCAAGATTGTTCTTCTAAAAGGGTTTGAGAGGTTGCGTGTTTATCTTTATAACATTTTAAATATAAAACAGGAACATCGCTTAAAGGGGGCAGGGTTGCAGAAATATTAATCCCCTCTTGATGATTAAATTCAAAATAGAATTTTTTATCTGCATTAATATCAAATTCTCGAGCATATCTTTTAAGCATGTTTTCAAGTTGAACATTATCTCGATAAGTTGTTGTTGATTTATGGATTTTAGCATTTCTTTCAATGAAGATATTTTTTGCGCCATTAACAAAAATAGAATTTAGTTCATCATCAGCTAAAAAAGGGTCAATTATTCCTAGGGAATTGAACTCTTGCGCTTCTTTATCAGAAACAAAATATTTAGGTTCTTCTAGGATTTCTTTAATTTTTTGAGTTTTTTTGTTTTCTTGATTTAATCTATCTCTTAATGACAATTTTATTCTCCCATTCTTTGGATTAAATTTAAAAATCCATGATTAATATTTTCTTCATTTAATAAAAGCCTTGAATATTCAACAAGTTTTTGAGCTAGGGAATAATAGGCTTTTGAAATATTTGAGTTTGGATTGGTTTCAAGAACCAATTTTGCTGAATTAATAGCATCAATTAAAGTTAAATAGTTGTTTGGAATTTCATAAAAAACAGGTTTTTTGATGATTTCTTCGATATCTTTATAATTAATTTCAGCATTTTTAAGACTTCTATTTAAAATAAATTTAATTTTATCTGCTTTAAAATCGGTTTTATTTAACATTTCAAAGAACTTTCCGCTCATTTTAATTGAGGTGATGTTATGTAAACCAATGAACAAAATTAAATCTGATAAGTTAAAAATTTCTGCGTTTTTTTCATCTAAAATTGAATTTGTGTCAATAATTACATAAGAAAAAACTTTTTTTAAAATATTAATTGCTTTAATAATTGAAGAAGTTGTTAAATTAAAATTTTGATTAAAATTACAATTAAAATTTAAAAAATAAAGGTTTGAATTTTGATAATGTGTAAAGTGGTTTAAAAGCTCATTATCATTCATTTTTTCAAAGTTATTAATTAAATTATTAATATCAAAATTAGAATTTAAACCAAGAAAAGATAAGCTATCAGAGTTTAAATTTAAGTCTAAAAGACAAGTTTTTTCTTTTGTATAATCAGAAATATCATAAGCTAAATTAAGAGCTAGAGAAGTTTTCCCTACGCCACCTTTTGAAGAAAATATGCTGAAAATTTTTGCTTTTTTTTCTTCTTTTTTGGTTTCAATTTTTTCAATTGAAGCCCTTAAAATGTTTTCTATTAAAGGTTTTAAAAGAAAATCTTTAACATTAGCTGCTAAAACTTTTACAACTAAGGATGAATTTATTTCATAAGAAGTTGCGATGAAATTAAGGTTTTCAAAATCTTTTTTAAAAGAAGAAACTTTTTTCAAAATTTCTTCAAGGTTTTTTGAATTAATATCAAAAATAACAAGGTCGATATCTTTTAAATTTTCATTATTTAAAGAATTAAAATCGTCAAAAGAGCAGATGAAATCTATGTTTTCTATATTTTTTAAATAAGAAGAAATCATCTTTTTTGAGTTTTCGTTATTTTCAATTAATATCGTTTTAATCATTTTTCTTGAATTTTCGGGCTAACTGTCCCTAAGCAATTATAGTCATATAGATAAAATATTAATATACTTAATTAAGACTATTTTTTAAGAAATTCAAAAGTTCAGATAGTGCATATTTTACAATATCTTTTTTTATTTTGTGGCGGTCATTTGTATCTGCTTTTTTAGAGATATATTTAATAACTTTAATTTCTTTTTTATCGCCTTTTTTAAGCCCTAGGGAAATATAAACAAGCCCGATTGGTTTTTCTTTTGAACCCCCTGTCGGGCCTAAAATTCCTGTTGTTGCAATAGAGCAATCTGTATAATTTAAAAGACCACAAGACATTTCATAAGCAGTTTCAGGGCTTACTGCGCCAACTTTTTCAAGAGTTTCTTTTTTAACAGATAGAAATTTCATTTTTGCTTCATTAGAATAAGTTACAAAATTTTGAAAAATAAAATTGCTTGCGCCATCAATATCTGTTAAATAAGAGCTAATTAAGCCCCCTGTGCAACTTTCAGCGCTTGAAAGAGTTAAATTATTTTTTATTAAAATATTTTTCAATTCTTTAAGAAGTTCTTTTTTATTCATTTTTTACTCCTTTTCGTTAATTATAGCACATTTTCAGCCTTTTTAAATTAAGAAAATATTACATTTCTTTAACAAATTTCACCTTTTAAAATTTATATTTTATAATATTGTTATAAAATTATCGACTTAAAAAAGGGGAGAGTTCGTGCAAGAATCACTATTAAGCACAGTTCAAAAACTTAAATCAGAACCAAAAATTGATATCGAACAATTAGAACTATATTTAAACAGCGATATTGAAGAAGTTGTTGCATTGTGCAAAAAGGCTTGCCTTAAGCCAAAAACAGATTCAGAGGGAAAAGCATATTTTACAAAAAAAGATGTTGACATGCTTAAAAAAATGAAAGAACTCTATTCTCAATCTCAAGAACTTCAAAATAGAAATTCTGTAATTGATATTGCGCCTAAAAAAGCGCCAAAACAAGAAGTTGAACCCCAAGAGCTTGATAATCCTAATAAAAAAATTAATTTTCTTGCAAGAGCTAAAAATAGAATTAAAAATGAAGTTGCGCCAATTCCAAACACTCAATCTTTACAAATTCAAGAAAGCCTAAAAACTTTTGAAAATTCAATTGTTGAAAAAATGAGCGCCATTTTAAGCGAAAAAATGGATGGTTTTGATGAAATCATTGTTGAGTTAATTCGTGCGAAAACTGAAAATGAAAACTTGCGCCAACAGGTTAACACCTTAAACAAGCAGCTTTTCATTTTGAAAAACGAGCTTGCTTCATTTAATCCTTTGCCTTTTGGTTTATATACAAAAAAAGAAATTGACGAACCTTAAGTTTTAAAATGAGTAATGCGTTAATAAATTTTTATCATAACCTTGAAGAACCAATAATAATCTATGATAAAAAATTAAATTATTTACATCATAACTTGGCTTTTAAAAAGTTTTTCGGCGATTTTGAAAACGACAAAGGGTTTGATTGCCTTTCAAAATTGAGCTATAGATTTTCTTATCAAATGTGCTTTTTAAAATCTGAAGATTTGAGAGTCTATAATCCCGTTATAAGCGCAATTACATCTGAAAATAATTACACAAGTTATGTTATTTATCAAAAAGATGAAGATAAATTTTTTCATTTTATGATAAAAGCATTCAGCGTTAAAAAACGCTATAGAATTGTTTATTTTTATGATATTACAAGCGAGTTGCGCCTTGAAAAATTAAAAGAAGAAAATGAGCGCCTCAGAATTCAAAACATTGAGTTTGCTTCAACAAATTCAAAAGCGCAAAATCAGGCGGTTAAAATGGCGCTTTTGAATAGGATTTCAATAAGCATTAAAAATGAGCTTGATATTAAAACGCTTTTAGAAAAATCTCTTAGAGAATTAAGCATTGTTTTTGGGGCAAGTAAAAGCTATTTTGTTGAATTTCAAAAAGATGATTTTGAAATAAAATACACTTATCCAGAGGTTTATAACCCACAAATCGGCGAAAAAATTTCTTATTCAAAGTCGATTATAGATAAACTTCATCTTGGTGAAAATTCAATTCAGACTTGCTTAAAAGAGCATGATGGCGCAAAAATTCCTCTTTTAAATGCTACAACAAGAATCATTGTTCCGATTTTAAAAAATGCCCAATTATATGGTGCAGCGGTTATTTTCACCCCAAGAAAAACAATTTCTCAAACAGAAATTGAGCTTTTAGTTGGAATTTCAATGCAAATTTCTTCTTCTTTAATTCAAGCAAGCCTTTTTCATCAAATTTCAAACAAAAAAGAAGAACTTGAAAGCGCAATTAAAGAACTTAAAGAAACCCAATTGCAATTAATTAATTCTGAAAAAATGGCGTCTTTAGGGCAATTGGTCGCTTCTGTGGCACATGAAATTAATACTCCATTAGGGGCAATTAACGCTAATAATGAAATGATGAAAAAAATATTTTCTTCTTCGATTAATGAAAATATTTTATCTCTTTTAAAAGAAATTAATTCTGTTGATAATGAAGCGATTAAAAGAATTACAAACATCGTTCAATCTCTAAAACGCTTTGTAAGATTGGATGAAACAGTCCAACAAGAGGCAAATATCAACCAAGAGCTTGACCTAACCCTTGATTTAATTCATCATAAAATTAAAAAAGGCTTTGAAATCACTAAAAAATATGGCTCTTTTCCTTTGATAAATTGCTATCCTAATATGTTAAATCAGGTTTTTTTAAACATTTTGATGAACGGCATTCATTCTATTGAAGAAATTAAAAAATCAGACATGAATTATCTTGGTAAAATTGAAATTGAAACAAAAATAGTAGATGATTTTTTAAGAATTAGCATTAAAGACAACGGCAAAGGGATTGGCGAAAAAGACAAAGAAAAGATTTTTCAAGCCGGATTTACAACAAAAAAGAAAGGTCAAGGCACAGGGCTTGGACTTGCAATTTGTAAAAAAATCATTGAAAAGCACAAAGGGAAAATTTCTTTTGATAGCGGAAACATCGATGAAAACGGCATTTTCAAGACAATTTTTAACATAGATATTCCTTTATTTTAAAAAAATGCTTGCATAGAATGATTTATCTGTTATGATATAAGAGGTTGACAGCCGGTTGTTTATACAGCCAAATTTCAAAACGAGGCGGCGAGCCGTTTAGCAAAATTGCTCTAGCCAGCTGCCCAAGTTGAAAATTAAATAAAAATGTATGCGTCCGTAGCTCAGCTGGATAGAGCATCTGCCTTCTAAGCAGAGGGTCGCGCGTTCGAATCGCGCCGGGCGTAAATTTTAAAAGAGCCTTTAAGGCTCTTTTTTAGTACATAATTTTAAATAAAAATTATATTAAATTATTCTTCAATTCGCCAATAACCATTTTTGTCTGCACCAATGCGTTTTATTAACCCATTAGTCTGTAGTTTTTTCATGTTTGAAATTATACTTTTTCTTGTAATACCGATAATTTCGGCGAGTTTTTCTTGTGTTATATGAGGGTTTTCTTTTATTAAATCAATAATTTTTTGTTGATTTACAGCAACCTTTTGAGTAACCTTTAGAGTAACTTTTTGGATAGAATTTTTCTGTACCATTATTAATATTGAAGTATATAGAAGCAATAGTCAATTATGCAATTTTTATTGTATAGCCTAATTCTTGTAAAATTTTTGCTATAGTATCAAGTCTTGGAACTTTTTTACCATTAAACAAAGTATATAAATTAGTTCTATCGATATTAACTTTTTTAGCAAAAGATGAAATGCTTTCTCTGCTTTTGATAACTTTTTCTAAAGATTTAAAAAATTTATTAAAATCCCCATCTGTAATATATTCAGCTAATGAAAGGTTTAAATATTCTTTTTGAAATTCTGTATCAAGAAAATGTTTTTCAGAAAGTTCTTTATGGGATATTGTGTTTTCTTTTAATTTTTCAATATTTAATTCCATTGTTATTTATTCCTTTCTATTAAATCATCTAAATATTTTTTAGCTTTTTTAATATCATCAGATTGAGAATTTTTATTTCCTGCGCATAATAAAATAATTATAATGTCATTTATTTCTGTAAAATAAATTCTATAGCCACCACCAAAGGTAAAACGTAGTTCAGATAAATCATCGTTTAGTTTTTTAAAATCGCCATAATTGCCTTCTTCGACTCTTTCAAGCCGTTTTTCAATTCTGGCTTGCGATGTTTTATCTAATTTGTAAAACCAATTATCGTAAGGACATTTATCTGTAGCCGTTTTATAATACAGAATTTCTTTCATATTTATATTGTAGTCTAAAAACTACACTTAGTCAAGATAAGCCTTATGATAAACTTTCTTGCCTTTTTTAATCTTAATTCCGTCTTTTAATTGTGAGGTTGGAATTTTGTAATCGAAAGAGGTGATTTTTTCTTCGTTAAGTGAAATTCCGCCTTGAGAAATCAATCTTTTTGCTTCACCTTTGCTTGAAGCTAGTTTGCATTGAACTAAAACATCAACTAAAGAAATTTCATCTCCTTCTAGTTCGATTTTTGTTTTAGGCATATTAGAATCGTCCCCGCCGCCTGCAAAAAGTGCTTTTGCGGCTTCTTGAGCTTTTAAGGCCTCATCTTCACCATGAACTAATTTTGTTAATTCAAATGCAAGAATTTCTTTTGCCTTATTAAGCTCGCTTCCTTCCCATTTATCCATTTTTTCAATTTCTTCTAAAGGTAAGAAAGTCAACATTCTGATACATTTTAAAACGTCAGCGTCTTCAACATTTCTCCAATATTGATAAAAATCGTAAACGCTTGTTTTATTTTTATCAAGCCAAACGGCGCCAGAGGCGGTTTTGCCCATTTTTTTGCCTTGTGAATTTAACAATAAAGTAATTGTCATAGAATGAGCGTCTTTGCCTGTTTTTTTCCTGATTAAATCAGAACCAGCTAACATATTAGACCATTGATCATCCCCACCAAATTGCAAGTTGCAATCGTAGTGAGAATTTAAATAGTAAAAGTCATAAGCCTGCATAATCATATAGTTAAATTCTAAAAAGCTTAAACCTTTTTCCATTCTTTGTTTATAACATTCTGCTCTTAGCATATTGTTAACAGAAAAACAGCCGCCAACTTCTCTTAAAAGTTCGATATAATTTAATTTTAAAAGCCAATCGGCGTTATTAAGCATAAGCGCTTTATCTTCACCAAATTCAATAAAACGTTCCATTTGTTTTTTAAAACATTCACAGTTATGGTCAATTATTTCTTTTGTCATCATTGAGCGCATATCTGTTCTACCAGATGGATCGCCAACGTGTCCTGTGCCGCCGCCAATTAAAACTATGGGCTTATTTCCTGCCATTTGAAGTCTTTTCATTAAGCATAAAGCCATAAAATGCCCAACATGAAGTGAATCTGCCGTTGGGTCAAAACCTATGTAAAACTTAGCTTTGCCTGAATTAATTAAGTTTTTAACTTCTTGTTCATTTGTTATCTGAGCGATTAATTGTCTTTGTTGTAATTCTTCAAAAATACCCACTGTTTTAGTCCTTAAAATATATCAATTAAAATTTTAATTAAAAAATAATAAAATTTCAAATTAATCCGATTTTTAAAAGTTTAATTATGATATAATCTTTTTAAAGGAGTTTATAAAATGGAGAAAAAGGGTTTATTTATTACTTTTGAAGGTGCTGATGGTTGCGGAAAAACAACTCAAATTGAACTATTAAAAAAATATCTTCAAGAAAAAAATAGAGAGGTTGTTACAACCCTAGAACCTGGGGGGTCTGACATCGGCAAAAGTTTAAGAAAAATCCTTCTTCATTATGACGGCTATGTTTCAGATGTTTGCGAAATGTTTTTATATTTAGCAGATAGAGCACAGCACATTGAAACAGTTGTTTTGAAAAATGTTAATGAAAATAAAATTGTGCTTTGCGATAGGCACATTGATTCAACAGTTGCTTATCAAGGTTATGCAAGAGGTGGAAACATTGAACAAATCGACCTTTTAAATAATATTGCAACAAAAAATATCAAGCCCGATTTAACATTTGTTTTTGATGTTGATTCTTTAACCGCTCAAAAAAGACTCGGTGAAACTAAAGATAGGCTTGAAAAAGAGGGATTAGAATTTCATAAAAAGGTAAGAAATGGCTATCTTGAATTAGCTAAAAAATATCCTCAAAGAATAAAAGTAATTAATGCAAATTTAAGCATTGAAGAAGTTTTTGAGCAAGTTAAAAAAATAATAAATGAAATAATATGAAAAAAAGGCAATATTTCCTAATTATAGCGATATTTTTTCTTTCTTGCGTTTTTCAAAATGTGGCGCAAGCAAGTTTTTTATATGAAATTAATGGGGGAATTGAAAATTTTTCAAAGTCTGATTTTGAAAAATCAAAAGATTATTTTCTTGATTACACAAAAAGTAATCCTAATGATGAAGAAGGCTTTTTTTGGCTTGGAAAAACATATTTAAAATTAAATCAAAATAATCTTGCAAAAGAAAACTTTAAAAAGGCTTACGAGCTTTCAATTTTAGATAAAAATTTTGAAAAAATCCATAACTCCTTTGAAAAAGGTGACACAGAAGACTATTTTGATATGGCAAGCGCTTATTTTGAAGAAGGTAAATATTCTGACGCTGATTATTACGCCGATATGATTATAAAAATCAATCCAAAATCTTCAAGTGCTTATTTTCTAAAAGCTAAAATAGCGCAAATTAAAGGCGAAAAAGAAAAAGCGGTTGAAATGTTTAATTATGCTGTAATTTATAATAATCAGCTTTTAAACACAAACCTAGCAAAAGAATTAGGGATTAATGAAATTCCTAAAATGAATAAAAAAATGTATATGGATTTTATTCAAGAAGCCTATTTAGAGGGGGATATTGAAAAAGTTTTATATTTTTTAAAAGATTATCCTGAAAAAAATAATCCCGATATCCAAAATTTTCTTTTAGATTTATATTTAAAAACCCAAAATTTTCAAGAATTTGATAACTTATATCGCCTTGTTTTTCTAAATAGACAAGAAAATACAACGACTTTACTTTTAAAAGCAAAAGAAGAAAAATTAAAAAATAAAAAAGATGAAATAATCTTTCTTAAAAGGGCATATAATATGAATTTTAACAATAAAAAAACTCTTTATGCCCTAGGAAATTATTATCTTAATAAATCCGATTATAAAAATGCGCAGAAATATTTTGAAAATTTAATCAATATAAATGATGAATTTTATGAAGGATACATTGGACTTAGTTTTTCTTTGATTAAACAAGGAAACTTTGACCTTGCTTCAAAATATTTAAGAAAAGCTAATCAATTAAATTCAAAATCAGGTGAGGTTGAATTTTTGTTAGGGTTAATTTGTTTTCAAAATAATGAATTAAATGAGGCAAAAGATTATTCTAATCAAGCAATTTTAAAATCTCAAAATGCCTATTATTATTTACTTTTAGCCAAAATTCAGCTAAAAGAAAATAATAATGACATTGCTAGAGAAAATCTTTTAAAAGCGCAAAAGTTGAATAATTCTTCTTTAATTCAAAAAGAAATAAAAGAACTTTTAGAAAAAATTTAAGTTATTTTTCAACTTTTATAATATTTGTGCTTGTAATTCTTACCCCGAATTTATCTTCTATAACGATAACTTCGCCTTTTGCAATATATTTTCCATTAACAAAAACTTCAACTTGTTCCCCTGCTATTTTATTCAGTTCAACAATTGAGCCGTGTTCTAAATCCATCGCCTCTTTAATCGTGGATTTTGCCCTACCTAATTCAACACTTATGTGCATTGGAATATCTTGCAAAATATCAAAATTTTTCTTTATAGAGCGTTTAACTTCAACATTTTCAAATTCTTGAAATTTTATCGGGCGAACAGTTACTTTGTTATCTGGTTTTGGTTCTTCTTCTGTTGCAATAGGTTCTTCAATAAGTTCTTTGATTTCTTCTTGAAGTTCTATTGGTTTTTCAATATTTTCAATTTCTTCAAGATTATTTATTTCTTCTGTTTCTTCTATTTTTTCTTCTGATAAAATTTCTTCAGAATTATTTTCAGAAATATTTTCTGGGTTTTCTTTTAAATTTTCATCAGAATTATCATTAAAATTGATATTATTTTCTTCCATTTTAAACCTATTGAATTATAAATTGTCCAAAACTTACTCTCATAACTTCTCTTTGACCCTCGAAGATGTTATTTACCATTTCAAGGATTTCTTCTTTTGCAATTTCTTTTCCTGTTGGAGTAGATAATTCATCTGAAGTTTTGTTAGATAATACAGAAATAATCGCATCTCTTATAGCGGGTTTATATCTTTCCATTTCTGCTACAATGGCGCTATTAGGGTCAACAGCTGCGCTTTCACCATGACCGGACGCTTTTTGAGGAGCACCACCTTCAATTGCTGCAATTTCTTCTTCTGTTTTAGATAATTCCATCGCAACTCCTGCTTTTAAATATCTTCTTGGGTTTGAATCTGCTAAATTTAAAACAAATTCACCAAGGTCTAATAAAATTCCCTCTTGGCGAGTTTCTTCAATTTCGCTGTCATCTGTTTGTTCTTCTGTTGGGGCTAATTTAGCCAATTTTTTATTGAATGAATTTTCTAAAAGAAGATACATAATTGCCATTGAAATTATAAGCACAATAACCATAGCAACGCTATTAATTGCCATCATGGTATTAGGATTAAGTTCAAAGGGTTTTTTATTATTAGGATTTTTATCATCTTTTTCATTAACAGGTTTTGCCATTTTTCCTCCGATTATTTTTTAAATTTGTTTTTTACTATGTTAAAGCCATTTTTTGTTTTTTCAGAAAGTCTTTTAACTCCTGATTTTGTTTTGTTTGCGGCTTTGATTGTTGTTTCTTTTGTAGCGTTTGAAAATTCTATTATATTTTCTTTTGTATCATTTTTAAGTTTATCTGTGTCCCATTTTTGTCTATCTATTTCAGATAGTTCTTTTTTAACGCCAATGTTGTGTTTATCTTTAACATATTGTTTTACGTTGCTTTTTGTAATAGCAGTTGGTGGTTCAACAAAATTAGGATTTAACATCTTCATTTTAACGTTATAAGCGATGTCTGGGCTTATATATCTTGAATATTCTTTTAATCTTAACATACCCTCATAATTATTTGAAATTGTGGTATCAAGATTTTTAAATTTATTATTTCTTATGTTCTTAGCGTAAATGCTTTCCCATAAAACCTGTTCTTTTTCAACATCAACAAAAGTTACAAAAACGCTGACTCTGTGGGTTGGGTTAACTGTGTCCATTCCTGAAACATTAAAAATATTCCAAGCTGTGTTTTTAAGAAAATCTCTTTGAATATCCATTCCCATTGTTAAAACAATCATTTTCTTGACACCAATGCTTCTAGCTATTCTTTTTAAGAAAGGATAATCTATGTTATATCCTTGCGATAAGCCTTGAAGTGCCTCAAGGTCATATTGCCTTAAACCAAGTTTTTTAAGGGCATATCGAGAACCATCAGGCGGAACGGTGTAAACCCCTCTTTTATCTAGTTCAGAACGGATATCCTGCAAGAAAAATTCAGGAGTTCTAAAATATGCGTTATAATAAGTTACATCTGTTAAAAGGGTGTCTGAGATTATTCCTATTTTTTCTAAACCAAAACAATTTAGACAAAAGATTATAGAAACAAATAAAATATATACACTTTTTCTTATAACTTTCCTCATGATAATAAAATTATCGGCTATATTTTAAACAAATAAAATCATATATTTAATTGATTTTTTTGACTTAACAAAAATTTTTATTAAATAAAAAACATATTCTTCCGTAAATTAAAAAAGGAGAGTATCAAAAATCAAAAATGCCTTTTGTTTATAGATTACAAAAAATTTTAGAAATAAGAATAAGAAAAAAAGAAGAACAGCTTCAAGTTGTAATCGAAGCACAAGAGGAAGTTCATCGAATTGAACTTTTGATAGTTGAAAATTTAAAACAAATTGAAAATTTAAGTTCCCAAATGCGCCAAGCAGACCCAATGATGTATGATCAATATGATAAATTCATTAAACATCTTTGGGAAGAAGATAAAAAATTAAATGATGAAAAGCAAAAAGCAATTGAAAATTTGAATAAAGAAAAAGAAATTCTCCAAATAAAAGAACAAGAGGTTAATGTTTTAGAAAAACATAAAGAAAATAAAAAAGAAGAATATGTTAAAGAACAAAAAGCGCTTGAGCTAAAAGAGCTTAATGAAATTGGCTCTCAAAAATTCTTTATTAAAAATAGAGAGCAAAAAGAAGAACAAGAATTAATGGAACTATTAGAAAAACAAAACAATGCAAATCAGCACACAGACAATTGAAAATGTAAATAAAAAAGAGCCACTAGAAGAGCAAGAGTATATTTCTTCTAAAACAAACGACTTTTTTAGTGCTAAAATTAATCTTCTTGAAATTTTAGAAGATTTAATTCACCCTAAAAAAGAGCTTTCTTTTGACGAAGCCTTAAATGAAAAATTTCTTTCATTAGATTTTGGTTCTGAATTTGATATTGATGCTGATAAAATTGGGGTAAATGACGCTATTTTCTTTGTAAATTTATTAAATAATCAAGGAATAATTAACTATAGCGTTGAAGATGATAAAATTAATCTTTCAAATGATACAGGGAAAATGAATGTTACAAATTCCCTGTTGAATATGATTAAAACTTCTTATGACACTAAAAAGCCCATAAGGCTTGATTTTGATGAAGATGTGACAGTTATTTTAAAACTTGATTCAAAAGGAAAAATTCAAACACATTTTATCCCAGGGTCACTTGAAGTTGAAAATTATTTAAAAAGCAATATTCCAAGCCTTAAACAAAGATTTGATGAAGAACAAATAAACTATTCAAGTTTATCTTATTCAAAATATAAAGGTCAAAACGATAACCAAAAAAGAAATAAAAAAAGGAGTAATTAATGAGAGATTCTTATATTAATGCAATGAATATACAGAAATCAACCGTTCATTGGATGAATGCTATTTCTGAAAACCTTGTTAATATCTATACTCCGGGGTATCGAGAAAATCAGATGACTTTTAAAACTTATCTTGATGCTGCGGTGCCTGATAGGGTTTTAAAAAACACAGGGCAAGGTAAGGCAATCCCTGGGACATCTAATGAAAACGTGTTTTTAGAAGGTAACGGCTATTTCGTTTTAAGAAACGATGAAGGCAGAATTGCCTACACTCGCCTTGGCGAATTTAAGTTTGATGGTGAGGGCGTTTATAAAGCGGCAGACGGTTCTAAGGTTCAAGGCTATATCTTAAATGATAAAGGTGAAATTATGTCTGGAACAAAATCTTTATCTGATTCAGCTCTTGAAGAATCAATCGCCCAAGGGGGCGCTTTGGCTGTTCCTACAACAGAAATAAAACTTTGGATTGACCCTGATAATGGTAAGTATCTTGGAAAATATGATGAATTTGAAATTAAAGAAGATGGGGTTTTATATGGTAAAGCCAATAATGGCAAGGATTGTACCCCATTATATAAACTTGCTTTGATGAATTTTCATAATCCACAAGAGCTTTTTGAATATAAACAAGGGCAATATCTTGAAACTGCGTATTCAGGTAAACCTGTTGTTGGTAAGGGTGAAGTTAGAAGTGGCTTGATTGAATTATCAAATATTGATTTCAAGGCAAACGCAACCTATTGGCAAGAAGCTCAAACCCAGCTTGATTTATCAGGAAAAATAATGTCAACTTATAAACAACTTTTACAATCAGCGATGGAATTATTAAGCTAATTTATGAAAAAAAATTTTTTAATTTCTCTCAATATATCTTTCTTAATTCTCTTCTTCACAATGAATTTTGCTCATTGTGAAGAAAGTTTTACAATTGAAAATACTTTTTCAGAATTAAAAAGCAAGATTAAACCGCCGATTGAAATTAAAAAAAATGATAATCTTGAAGAAGATGAAAGTTATAAAAGACAAAAACCAGCTAAGCCTAAAAAATTTAAAAAAAAGAAAAAATTTAGCACCCTAACAAATAAAAATGAAGAAATTCCACAAGGATATTATGGCTCTTTGCCTAATATTCAAAGGGATTTTGAATATAAACAAAAAACGACTTCAAGAGCAAATGAAATTCAGGCAAAAATTCCAACCCAAGAAGATTTAAAAGATGAAAATCTTAAAAAAGCGCCTTATGACGACGCACTTTTTTTAGATATTATTGTCAAAAAAGAAAAAACATCTGATTATATTAATGACGTTCAAAAACTTAAGTTTGCCCTAAATAATCTTAAAAACTGCATTGAACAACATTCTGAAATACAAAGATTTAACGCTTGTGTTAATGTTTTTGATTTATATACGAAAAATTTTGAAGAAAAATATAAAGATAAATCAGATTGCTTAAGGCAAAGTTATAAAAATATTTTAATAACTTCTTATAACGCTAAAGTTTTAGGAAATTTAATGTATCAGGCTAATTATTACTCTCGTTTTATTCCTACTCAAGAGGGTAAATATAGCAGGGAAAACATTAATCTTGAACAGCAAAAACTTTTGAACAAAATAAATAAAACTTTATTTTTAATTGATTCAGAAGCCTAGCTTTCTATTTCAACAGAATATTCTTCTTCTTTAGTGGGTTTATCAGAATATGCCTTAAGGGCTTGATTTGTGTTAAAATCTTTTGACTTAGTTTCTTTTGTATCTTCTTTTGGTTTTGCATTTTGTTGGCAATATCTTAAATATTCTTCATAAGTAACCTTATCGTCGTTATTTAAGTCCATTTCTTTATTATATTTATCATCGCCTTTTTTAGCATAAACTATTTTAGATGAGTCTTCTTCATCAACATTTTCATTTTCATCTTCTTTTTTGTTAATTTCTTTTGAAGCTTTTTGCGTGTTTTCATTAACTTTTTGCGCCATTTTAGCGTTCATTATAACTTGCATTAAGGCAAGTTTTTCTTTTTCACTTATTCCATTTTGAGCGCAATATTCATTAAATTCTTCCATAGTAACAACGCCATCGTTATCACTATCCATTCCTTGAAGATAGCCGACTTCACCCTTTTTAACAAGTTCTGGGCTTTTTGGGGAAGTTTTAGTTTGTTTTTGATTTAATAATAAGTCTTTTGAAATTTGAGCGCTTTGTCCTTGCGCAGATGAAATGTTTGAAAGCATATTAAATCCTTTTAATTGTCTAAAATAATAACTCGATAATTATTTTATACCACAAATTTCAAAAATTAAACTACGACATTGATAACATGATTACAAGCGCTATCGAGCGGGTTGACGATTTTTTTCATAGCGTTTTGAGGGGTTAAATTTCTAGCGTTTTCATCTGCTATTTTCATTGTTCTATCGAAATTTTGAAGATAGTAAATAAAACTTTCATCATATTCTTCTGCTTTTTTACATCTTTCGTTTATTTCTTCTTTTTTTGTTTGGATTTTTGCGCCGTCAACAAATTCAACATTTTCTGGGGCTAATTTTTTAATTAATCTTTTAGAATGTTTATCTTTTTCATTAAAAATTCCTGTCATTGACCCCATTTTAAATTGAATTAAAAAAGGTTTTTTGATATTTTTTGATAAAAATTCAGCTATGTTTTTCTTTGGTGCAACAATAGCGTTAAAATTTTTATAATCTGATTTTTTGATTTCTTCACCTTTTTCAAGCTCTAAAACTGTGTAAATTAAAGCGTTTGTCGGCTTGGTTTCATCATTTTCATCAAGCACTTGATAAGGTTTTTGTTTTCCTTGAAGAATAATTTTATCTTTAGACAAGTTTTTTTGTGCTAGATTTTTAAATGCTTCTTGTGTGGCATTTGAAGGATTTTCGGTAAATGTAAATTTTTCAATGTATTCTTTTCTTTTAAAGTTGATGTTGTTAAAATTGGCACTATTTTTGCCTATGCTTAATTCCATTTTTACCTCGTTGTATGCTATATTTTAACAATAGTTAAAACATAAAGAAAAAGCAATTGGGTTGAAAAATATAAAAAGTGGTATATAATATTAGTATAGGGGGAAGCCCTAAGAGAATCACGACTTCCTTAGAGCTTCACTTAGTACCCTATGTTTTTAGAATTTTGATGCTACTATGAATAGCGTTGCTACGATTAGTAGCATTATTGTTTCTTAACAATTTTAACTTTTTTTGCTATAATTAATTTAATGGGTAAGCAACTCTATTAATTACCTACCTCTATCACAGACTTGTTATGAAGAAAAAAGATAGAAAGGCAGGTGAAAAAGCAATGAAGATACTAGTATCAGAAAAAGCGCTATTGCTTATCTTGTTGATAATAATAGCACTTTCATTCGCTAAATAGGGAAGTTATGAAAGACTTTAGGAAGTGAAGATTCTTAAAGTCTTTTCCCTATATTTATATTATATACCACTTTTTATATTTTTCAACCATGGTAATTTTAAATTAAAAAAACAGGGCAAAAGCCCTGTTTTATCTATTCTTCTTCTTGAGCTTCTTCAGCTTCTTGAGTTTCAAACTCTCTATCTTCTTCATCAATTCCCATTTGATTTGTTTCTTCTAATGCTTCTTGAGCGATTTCATCAATCGGTTCTTCTTCATTATAATCTGTTTCTTCAACTGGTTCTTGTTGAGTATAATCAGTTTCAACAGAGCGTTTTTCAAGCTCTTGAGCTTGGCTTTGAGATTTAATATCGATTTTCCAACCTGTTAATCTATGAGCTAAACGAACGTTTTGACCTTCACGACCAATAGCAAGAGATAATTGATCATCAGGAACGATAACAAAGGCCTCGTGTCTATCTTCTTCATCAGCTAAAATATCAACAGAGATGATTCTAGCGGGAGATAAAGCATTAACGATGTATTCAACAGGGTCTTCGCTATATCTTACGATATCAATTTTTTCGTTTTTCAATTCGCCAACAATTGTTTGAATTCTTGTGCCACGAGGTCCGATACATGCGCCAACAGAGTCAACAGATGGGTCATTAGACCAAACGGCAAGTTTTGTTCTGAAACCTGCTTCACGAGCAATTGATTTAATTTCAACAATGCCGTCTTCAATTTCAGGAACTTCAAGTTCAAATAGTTCTCTAACGATTTCAGCGTGGGCTTGTGAAACAATTACTTGTGGAAGTTTTGATGTTTCTTTAACATCTAAAACAAAAACTCTTATTCTATTCCCCGGTTTATAATATTCTCCTGGGATTTGTTCTCTTTGAGGCATAATAGCGTCGGTTTTGCCGATATTAACAATAACGGCTCTATCTGTTCTTCTTTGGATAATACCTGTAATTAAAGTATTTTTCTTAGCCATGAATTCATCAAGAACCATTTTGCGTTCTGCTTCTCTAATTCTTTGAGTAATAACTTGTTTTGCGCTTTGTGCTGCAACTCTGCCGAAGTTTTCAGGAGTAACTTCAATTTTAACTTCGTCATCAAGTTCAACATCTTCATCAATTTCTTTTGCGTCAGAAAGAGAGATTTCGGTGTTTTCATCTTCAACATTTTCAACAACAACTTTAGCTCTAAAAACGCCAATTTCGCCTGCTTGTTCATCTAAAATTGCTTCAACATTTGTTGCGTCTTTGTCTTTGATGTGTTTTTTATACGCTGCAACTAAAGCGTCATATAAAGAGTTTACAAGGACATCTTTTGAAATGCCTTTTTCACGTTCTAATTGTTCAGCCGCTTCAAATAATGCTGTTCCGATTTTAATCATCGCACTCTCCTTTATTTTTATTAATTTCTATTTTGTCATTTAATTTTGTATAATGAATTTTTTCAAAAGGTATATCAATTATTTGATTTTCATATTCAATTTTTATTCCTGAATTTTCAAGGTAATCTAAAAGTTTTGCCTTTAAAACTTTTTCAGAAGTTTCAGGAATTGAATTTTTAAGTTTGATAATAACATCGTGATTTTTAAATATCATATATTCACGCTCAGACTTAAATTTTCTATCTAACCCTGGGGAAGATACTTCAAGATAATATTTAAAAGGAATTAATTCATCTAACATATCTCCTAAACCTCTTGACATATTTTCGCAATCAAGATGAGATACATTGTGGTCATTAGAATAAATAAAAATTCTTAAGAACCAATGTCCGTTTTCACGCTCTAAAAGTGTTTCAATAGGAATTAAGCCATAGCGCATTGCTGTATTTTCAATGACAGGATTAATAACATTTAAAACTTCTCTTTTGTTAAAAAATTCTTTTGGAGTCATATTTCCCTCTGATAAAAAACAAGAACGCTAACGTTGCCGCTGCGTTCTAGTTTTAATCTTTTAAACTAGGTGTAAATTTCTTTACTTTTTTAGTATAACACCAAAGTTTTAAAAATAAAAGAAAATGTTATGTTTTGTTTAGCTTGCTTGACTTAATTTCTTAACAATTGCAGCTACACCAACCCTTGGGTCTTTTGTTGATGAACTGAATACATAGTCTGCAACATACATACCACCTGTATATGCGCTTGTTCCAGAATATACATAAGCTGATTTACAGCCTCTATCACGGTATCCTGTGCCGTTATATGCTTCAGCATAATCACATATACTTGATAATGTTGAAAAGTCTGTTGCAACACCATCTTTGTTTGCTAAAGTTAAGAAGTTACCGCTATATTCACGAACTAAGGCGTCAACTGCGGCGTCTGTAAAGTTATCAAAGTAAATTCCTTCTGGAACCAATGTTGTTACTTGACCTAAAGGTTCACCGTTATGAAGATATGTGTTAAAGTTTCCGCTTGATTCACGATAGTGGATAGCGCAGATTAATTCAGGCGGCATCGCAACCCCTGTTTGTTCTTGGAATTTTTTAGCAACATCTTCATAAGTAGCTTGGTTGTTTTTAAATAAATTCAATACGCTTTCAAGTTCTGCTTGTTGTTCTGCTGTTAGGTCATCTGTTAAACCTAAGTCATCAGTCCAAGAGCCTTGTTGTTTATTATCTTCTTCAACCTTTTGTGCTTGAAGTTCATCAATTTGCTTTTGATAATCATCATATTTTGTTTGATTATCATCAATTGTTTTTTGAATTGTTTCAGCTTGTTCAGTTTTCACTTT
>CAKUXO010000023.1 GCA_934700385.1 uncultured Candidatus Melainabacteria bacterium | reverse complement strand
AGCGCATAAACTTACTACATATTTCATTTTCGTATGAGTTAAATTTTGAAACTGCCTGTGGACACAGCCTATACACCATTAATTGCATTCGACTCTGTTTTGAAAAATCTGCAAAAATACCTTCAATTATTCTACCTGCCCCAAGGGCACTTCCAATCCGTAAAACTCATTCTTCATTAACGGGTTTTGAACTAAACTCGCTTGGCTCAGGTTATTCATCCTTAGAATATGTCACATAAGATGGTGGTTTGATTACTGTTCTTGCAATAAGATCACCTTTTTTATTATATGTTGTTAAGGTAATCATGGTTAATTCATCGTTAAATTCAACGCTGTTACAACCTTTGCATTGAACCTCAAAAGTGTATGATTTTTCTTTTTTATCGTAAGGGTTTTCACTTACTTGATTTAATTCTTCTGAAACTTTTTTTGCAACGTCAGAGGGCTTTGCATTTTTATTAGATGAAAATTCTTCTAATACTTTTGAAGTGAAAATAGCGTTATCTGCCTTTATTTTAGCGGCTTTCATAACTTCTTGTTTGTGCATAAAGTGAGGCGAATAATAAATTCCTATTGCAAGGAAAGCCAAAACAAGAGTTGTAATTTCAATTAAAGTTATTTTTTTGATTTTGCAAAAATCAATTTTACCTAAATCCAATTTTCCTATTTTCATCTTTTACCTTTCAATTACAAGAAAAGATTTAACTTTTCTTTGATGATTGCCAACTGAACCGATTGAAATATTTTTATAGCTGATACCTGTTGAAAGTCCGCCGTCAAAAGCCATTGCCTTTTTAACTTTTAATTCTTTTTCCATAAAAGTTTTCATTTCAAAAGCGTCAACTTTGTGGTCTTTTGTAAAAATAACAATATAAAGTTCGTTATCTTTTAAGCCGATTGCCGTTCTTTCACGTCGTTTTAAAATATCTACACTTTGAAATTTTACTATATCATTATCATAAATAACAAACCCCTCTTTAACTAGGTCAACAGTCGGATAAATAAAAGGTCCGCCTTGAAGGGCATGTTTAATTTTATACCCTTTTTTAATCGGGTCATTATGATATGCTATGTCAAATTTTAATTTGTGTCTTTTATTTTCTAAAACCCTAAATTCGCTTCTATTTAAAACGCCCTCAAGTCTTCCGTCTTTTTTTAAGTTTTGAATTAATTGAGTGTTGTCTTCAACATCAGATATCATTTTTCCGTCAAGTGTTATATATGAAACGCTTGCACCTGTTTTAACATCGAAAAATCCAGCATTTACAACAAGGTCAAAACAATTATCATCATAAACTTTTTGAGGAGTTTGAACAGTTCTTGTCATAAATGGTTTTATTTTATCAGAGTATTTTTTTGTATTGATTTTAAAAACATAAATACCTGCTGTATTATTTTCAACTTCGATTTTATCTTTTGCAAAAGCGCCTAAAGATAAGAAAAAGAAAGAAAACAGAAGTAATAAAGAGAAGATTTTTTTATTCATTATAAATCCTTTACTTTTTTAATTATAAAAATTGATATTCCAAAAAGAATAATCGGGAATCCTGCCGCTAAAAATGACGGTATAACCCCTTTTTGCGCCAATAAATCGAAAAATGGAAGTGTGATATAATATCCAAAAATCATACCAACAGCAACTGTAAAACCGATAAGTCTTTGAGAACGTGGCGGCGCAAAACCTAATAAACATCCTATAATAGCAAATAAAATACAAGTTAGAGGATGAAGATATCTTTGATAAAGTTTTGTTCTAAAATAGCGATATTCATCTGAAAAATTAGCTTTTTTAAGAAGTTTTGAATAACTTGAAATTTGATGATTTGTAAAAACCCTCTCTTTTCTTGTTGTATTTAACATTAAATCAAAAACTTCTTGAGCTTGATTGTTTTCAGTTAAAATTGAATAGTTTGGTAATCTTTCAACATCAGTATAAATGCCATCAGAATTTATTTCATATTTTAAAACATTATCTAAAACCCAAGCGTTGTTTTTAACGTGCGCTTCAGGCGCAAAAATTATGCTTTTAAAGGTTGTTGCGTCAGAATATTTTTCATTTGAAAAATTCATAACTGTAATATCATAAATTGTATCAGGGGTGAAATTAGAAACAATTATGTTTTGTTTTGGTGTTTTGTCAGGGTTTTCAACGATATAAACAAAATGACTTCCGCCCCCTCTTGATTCACCAAGTTTATTACTTGCAATTGGAACAAGTTTATCGTTTACAACATAACAAAAGCCCGATAAAACAACCCCAAACACAATAACAGGAAGCATAATTCTATTAAAAGATAATCCAATCCCTCTTAAAATAGATAATTCAGAGTTTTTAGACAATCTATCGAATGTAAAAATTGAACCTAATAAAATCCCAACGGGAATTGCCTTTGCTAAAACTTTTGGAATTTCTAAAACTAAAAGTTTAAAAGCCATAAAAAAGCTGATGTGGTCATTTAAAACTTTTTTAATTATTTTAAATAAAGTTTCAGGCGCAATCCAAACAATGATGAATAATATTAAGCAAACGAAAGTTGCCCCCATAACTTGAGATAAAATAAAATTATCTAAAAGGGTGAGTTTGAAATTTTTTATATTTTTTAATTTATTAATTAATTCCATGATTATAAAACGAAATCTTTACCTAGATAAAACTCTTTTGCAACAGGGTCAACCGCAACATCTGTACTTTTTCCTGAAATTTTAATTTTTCCGTCAAAAATAACATTAGCCCTATCAGTAATAGATAAAGTTGCTTTTGGGTTGTGGTCTGTAATTAAAATGCCTATTCCTTTTTGTTTTGCAAGTTTGTGAATGTTATCTTTAATTTCACCAATTGCAATAGGGTCAATCCCTGTAAAAGGTTCATCTAAAAGAATGAAAGATGGAGTTGCTGCAAGCGCTCTTGCTATTTCAACACGACGTCTTTCACCGCCTGATAAAGCTACAGATGGCGCAGTTCTAAGTTTTGCAACACCAAATTCATCTAACAAACTTTCTAATAAGTCATCTTTTTGTTTTTTATTTAACTTATCATTCATTTCTAAAACGAGTTTTAAATTATCTTCAACGTTTAATTTTCTAAAAATTGAAGTTTCTTGAGGAAGATAACCAATTCCCAGTTTTGCTCTTTCATTCATAGGTAAACTTGTAATATCAATTAAGTTTCCGTCATCTTCTTCAATTAAAACAGAACCTTTGTTAGCTCTAACTAAACCCACAACCATATAAAATGTTGTTGTTTTACCAGCACCATTAGGACCTAAAAGCCCAACAACTTCACCTTTTTTAACGTCAAAAGATACATCATTAACAACAGAGCGGTCGCCGTATATCTTAACTAAATTCTTCGCAATTATTCTCATAAAAAATAGTTCTCTCCTAAGTTTAATTATATAATAAAATTTTACCTAGCGTTAAATATTAACTTTTCAATTGTAAATTTTTATTAATATCAAATTTTGGAAGTATTAATTTTTTAGCTTTAAGAAACTTTATATGAATATGTAATTTTAAAAAAGGAAAGGTATTGCCATGGAATTTTCGAAAAATGGAAATATAAGTTTTGGTGGAGTTTATGTTGTTAATGGCTCTAAAGAAGATGTTAAAAAAGCAACAGATAACTTAAAAAAAGTTGCCCAATATGGTTATGAAAAAGAAATTCCTCTAAAAACTTATACAACAAATTTCAAAAATTCATCAAGTGCAATTGTTGCAACTGAAGACGATAGCTTTACTTTAAGTTCTGCTATGAAAGAACCTGATTTTAAACAAAATGTTAAAGACACCTTTAAGGCTTCTGGTTCTAAGAAAAATTTTATTTCTAATATAGTAAAAAACATTTTTAATAATAGTGGCGATGTTCAAAATGTTGACGCTAAAGAAATCGTTGATAAAAAAGCATACAGCAAAGAAGATAGAACTTTTCTGTTAGATGGAAAATTTGTGGTTGATAATCCTGAACTAGCTAAAGAAGAAAAAGATAATTTAAACGTTCTATTTTCAAGAGTTAAAACAAATTTTAGACAAGAAGGTAATGCTAACAATAAAACAAAAATTTATAAAGATGGAACTGTTGTTACCAAAACTCATAATGGAATGATGGTTTCAAGAAAACTTCCAGACGGCACTTTTGAAGAATATAAATTAAATAAAGTTCAATTAAAAACCCTGCCGGATGGAACAAAAGTTGCTTATAGATACAATAGAGATGACAGTGTTCTTTCTTATAAAACAACAGGCGAAATTGAATATGTTTCACCTGATGATAAAGAAGTAAAAGAAATTGTCCTTGAAGATGATATGAGTACCAAAGTTAAATTTAGTGATGACACTGGGGTAAGATATAATTTTTCAGGTAATATCATGTACACCTATAAAATTGATGATGAAAAAACAACTTATGATTACCCTAATGATACAAAAAAAGAAATTTTCCACAATGGAGTTGCAAAAGAATACTTGCCAAACGGCTCTATTAAAACAATTAATAATCAAGGAATAGTTAAAAGATTTTATTATAACAATGACGGTACAAAATTTGTTAAAACAAATGGCGTAGCTGAATATGTTGATGAAGCAACAGACGAAACACTTCCAGCTACAATGGAAGCAAGACGTGCTGAAGTTAAATTGAAAAATGGCTTAGTTAAAAAATATTTAACAAGTACAACTGAAGCAAGCGGTAAATTTACAGATTTTTATTACCCTGACGGCACAACAAGATTTAGAAACCAACCGACAATTCAAAGCTATAAAAGCGGAGTAACAAGAATTTATGACGGCGATAAGTTAGTTAGCGTTACTTTAAACAACGATGAAGACATTTCAAAAGATATAGCATTTTCAAAAGTTTTACAAGACGGAACAATTGAAGATTATATTTCAGAAAATCAAATATCATATAGAACATATCCAAATGGAACAATGGAGTCTTATAATGGCTATAATGAGTTGCTTTATACCTTTAAAGACGGCAAAAAAATTAATCCAAATGGAGGTGAATATGTAAAAAAATCAACAAAAGCCGGAAAAGAAATTTCAGAAAAAAATATTCAAACCCTAAAAGCATACTACAGCGCAAAACAATCTTTAATTGCTTCAATGGCTTGGGAATTATCTCCAAAAACAAGAAATGCTCAATCTGAACTTGCTAAAGCAGATTCTCGCCTACCTGAAATTTTTGAAAAATTAGATAAAATGAGAGAAGAACATGATGGCATCGTTTTTGATGAATTATCTCCTGAAACATTATTAACTCAATTAAGCGAAGGCGAAGAAATAAGCCATAAATCATTTTTGAAAAAATCTTGGGATGAAGCCTCAACAGAAGAATTTTCTGAAAGTACAAAAGAAGCCCTAAAAATAGCTGAAAAATTCTTAAATAATGGCTGTACTTTTAGCGATATGAATGATGATGAAAAAACTTTAATAAGAAAATGGATAAGAGAAAATCCTAAGAAATATAAAGCTTTAAAAGCAAGTATTCGTTTATAGAAAAACTATTTTAAAACCTTAATTAAGAAATCTTTTCCTTTTAAAATGAAAAATTTTCTATTGTTTTCAACAATTGAATAAGGTTTTAAATCTTTAGTTTTTTCATTCACCTCTAAAAATTCCCAATTGGGAATTTTTATGTATCTTCTTGCCATTTTAATATATGCGCTTGCCCAAGGGTAAAGCGCTCTTAGGTGCCTATCGACATCTTTTTTAGGTTTAGCGAGGTCAACAATGACTTCATTTAAAGTAAGTTGATGTTCATAGCTTGCAAATTCTTCATTTTGTTTAATCGGCTGGATTTGTTTTTTGTCATATAAATCTAATAAATCTTTAACCATTTGTCTAGCTAAAAGAGTTGTTTTATCTTTAAGGGTTTCACCTGTTTCAAATTCATCAATTGTTATTGCCTCTTGAAGAATGATATCCCCTCTATCGAATTTTTCATTCATAAAATGAATTGTTAAACCCGTTACTTTTTGGTTAAGATAAATTGTCCAAAAATAAGGGTTTGCACCACGATTTTTAGGCAACAATGCAGGATGAAAATTAACACAAGGAACAGTGTTTAAAAGTTCTTTTGAAAATTTTTCACCCCAAGAACCAACTAAAATTAAATCGGGTTTTAATTTTTTAATTTCATCAATAAATTCTTGGCTATTAACGCTTGAAGCCTTGATATCATTTAATTTTTCAGCTTTGATTACGCTATAATCGTTGCTTGGGTTAAAAATATCTTTAAAGAAAAGTTGAAAAGGAGTGTATTTTATTCTATCTATTCTAAAGACGCCTAAAATCTCGTGGTTAGCTTCTTTTGCGCCTTTAAGCAAAGAATAAAACATTTTATCATAACCAACTATAACAACTTTTGCCATTTAAAAAACCTTTTTTATTTTAACTTTGTTTTTAAAATATTTATAACAAACTGGCATGCGCCTTGTTGACTTTCAAAACATTTTTGAGAATTTTTTGTTGTTGTTTGATAAAATTCTTCATCAGATAAAAGTTTATATAATTTTTCATAGAAAGATTTTTTATCTTTCACAACAAAAGCAGCGTTTTCGTGTTCTAAAATAGAATAGATATCTCTGAAGTTTTTAATTGAAGGGCCTGAAACAACAGGTTTTGAAAATATTGTTGCTTCAAGAGGGTTGTGTCCGCCTGTTTTATTAAAACTTCCACCTATAAAAACAACATCTGCTAATTTATAAACTTTTGAAAGTTCACCTAATGTATTTAAAATTATGATGTCATTTTGGCTAAAATTATCGTTATTTGTTCTAAGACCATATTTAAAATCAAAATTTTTCAAAAGTTTTTCAATTTCATCTAATCTTGTAAGGTGTCTTGGGGCTAAAAGAAGTTTTAGGTCTTTTATTTTTTCTTTTAATTTTTTATATGTTTCTAAAACAATTATATCTTCGCCACTATGGGTTGAAGCGGCAATAAAAAGTTTTGAATTAGAGCTTAATAAATCAATGTCACATTCTTTTTTTGCTATTTCAAATTTTAAATTTTTCATAACGCAAGTTGTATCTGGGTTTGCGCCAAGAGAAATAAATCTTTTTTTATCTAGCTCACTTTGACAAAAAATTCCTGAATAAAAATTTAAAACTAATTTAAAGAAATTTTTTAATTTTAAATAAGATGGATAAGATTTATCTGAAATCCTTGCATTAATTATATATAAAGGAATGTTTTTTTCTTTAGCACACTGTGCAAAATTAGGCCATAATTCTGTTTCAGCGATTAAAATAACTTCTGGGTTGATTTTATTTAAAAATTTTTCAACACTTTCATAAATATCTAAAGGAAAATATGTTATATAATCAGCATAATCAGAATATTTTTTAATTGCTAATTCTTGCCCTGTTTTTGTTCCTGTTGTTAAAACAAGTTTATGTGAGGGGAAATTTTCTTTAATTTTTTTAATTAAATTTTCTAAAGATAAAACTTCGCCCACAGAAACCCCATGCAGCATAATCACTTTATCATTAGAAAAATCTTTTAGCTCAATTTCAGCCAGTTTTTCTTTTAGGGGTATGGGGGGCTTATTTTTCAATTTTCTTATGTAATCTATTAAAGGAACAACTTTTTTTAAAGTATTTGGTTTGATTTTTTTTAATTGATTTAAAATATATTCTTCTAAAGACATTATTACCCCTCTTTTAAAAATTTATAATATCACGATATCGCCCTTATGTCTAATTAACTTATTTAAAAATTTTTCTAATAATTTAAAAAAATGAAGTTGTAAAAAAGCGAGGTAAAATTGTCTACATTTGAAACTACAAAAACTTTTTTAAATAGAAATGAAAACTCTAAAGAGCAAAAAGATGTTATGAACATTAAGTTTGAGGGATTTGTTCATACAAAAGAAAACGAAGATTTATTTGAAAAAGCATACAGAGTTGATAACGTTTTAAAAAGCGGAGTTTTAACAGGTAATGAGGCCCTTGGGATGATTAGCTTGAACCGCTTGCATTCAATGGTTCGTCTGCAAGAAAAAGATGGTTTAAGACATAATGTTATAATGCTTGGCTCTAATTCATATCTAAATGTTGCAAATAATCCAAAAGTTATTCTAGAAGCTAAAAAAGCATTAGAAAAATTTGGGCTTGGAATGGGCGCTGTATCTAACTATGCAGGAATTTGTGATTTACATAAAAAATTAGAAGAAAAAATCGCCAAGTTTTATAATTGTGAAGATTCAATTGTTTTTCCATCAGGCTATGGCACAAATATAGGTGTAATTTCAGCTTTATGTAACAGCGAAGATGTAATTATTAATGACAGCGCAAACCACGCTTCAATTTATGACGGCTGCGCACTTTCGGGCGCTAAAATAAAGGTTTATCCCCATGGGAATATGAAATATCTTGAAAGAATTTTAGATAAAATTCCTGATTCAACTTCAGGAAGATTAATTATAACTGACGGCGTATTTTCAATGGATGGAGATATCGCAAAATTAGATAAGATAACAAAATTAGCTCAAAAATATAAGTGTCGAGTAATGGTTGATGATGCCCATGGTATCGGCGTTGTGGGTAAAACAGGCAGAGGAAGCTCTGAATTTTATAATGTTATGGATAAAATTGACTTAAATGTTGCTATGTTATCAAAAGCCCCAGCAGGCTTAGGCGGTTTTTGTGCTGCTAAAAAAGAGATAATTCAATATTTAAGATTATATGCAAGAACATATTTCTTCTCAACTGCCTTAAACGCAAGCACCGTTGGTGGTTTAATAGAAGTATTTAATCTTTTTGAAAAAGATAAAGCCGGCAGAAAAGAATTAATTGAAAAAACTAATTATTTAAAAGAAAAACTTAAAAAAGCAGGTTTTATTTTAGGCAACACTCAAAGCGCAATTATCCCTGTTATGATTTATGATGAAAGAAAATTATTTTCACTTTATCAAGAACTAAGACAAGAGGGTGTTTATGTGAATATTGTTACATATCCCGCTGTAAGAAGAAAAGAATGTCGTCTAAGACTTTGTGTTATGAAAGATTTAACTTATCATGATATGGATAGAGCGGTTGAAATTATCATAAGAAAAGGTAAAAAATATGAAATTATTTAATAGTTTAATATTTTTTCAACTTCGTGGATTAATTCTTCTTGTTTAAAAAGATTTTTTTGAATATAGGCAACGGGTTTTGTTGTTTGAATTTCTTTAAGGTGTTTTTCTTTTGGTTCAGAACTTACAACAATAACGGGGGCTTTTTCATATTGTGGCATTTTTCTAAATTCACAAATGAATTCAAAGCCATTCATTTCAGGCATTTGAACATCTGTAATAATTAAATCGTATTTTGTTTTTTCCATTTTTTCAAGGGCAGTTTTAGGGCCTGTCACCACAGAAACATTATATCCGCAATTAGATAAAATATTTTTTTGTAACATTCTTGTTGTATGTGAATCATCTACAACAAGAATTTTATATTTAAAGTTGTCTTTCGCTTTATTTAATTCGTTTGTTAATAAAATTCTGCTTCTGATTTTCTTAGAATTAATTGTTGAAATTATATCTGAAACATTGATTATCAGGCATGCTTCGCCATTAGCAAGGGTTGTTATTCCTGAAATGTGTTTTACTTTATATAATGGTGGAGAGAATTTTTTATGTACAATTTCTTGGTCTGAAATTAGTTTTTCAACAATCACACCAAAAGAAACGTTTTCGGTTTCAATTATTAATAAAGTATATTTTGAAGCGCTTCTTGGCGCATTTTCAAGGTTTAAAATTTGAGATAAGGTATAAATTGGAATAGCGTTTCCGTCATAAATAAAATAGTTGTTGTTATCTTTTTCAAAGATATCATCAGCATTAATTCTTGTAATTGTTCTAATAACAGATGTTTCAATGGCATAGAGTTGTTTTTGTTCTTCAATTACAAAAACTTTTTTAGTTGCAACGGTAGCAGGCAAAATTATTCTAACAACAGTTCCTTCATTTAATTGAGAGAAAATATCTACCCTTCCTTGAAGTTGATTAATTTTCGTGTTAACAATATCAAGCCCTAAACCACGCCCTGATAATTCTGTTACAAAATTTTCTGTTGAAAACCCAGGGTAGAAAATTAAATTTGTAAGTTCTTCATCACTTATAGCGTCAAGTTCTTCTTTTAAAAGGATGTTTTTTTCAAGAGCTTTTTGCTTAATTTTTTCAATATCAAGCCCTCGTCCGTCATCTTTAACATCAATCACAACTTTGTTATCCATATAAGAAGCAATTATTTCAATTTTTCCGATGGGATTTTTGTTTAATTTTCTTCTTGTTTCAACATCTTCAATCCCATGGTCAATTGAGTTTCTAATTATGTGCATTAGAGGGATTTTTATTTCTTCAATAATTGTTTTATCGGCACTTATGTCGCCACCTTCGATTGTTAATTCAATTTTTTTGTTTTTATCTCGGGCGATATTGTGAACCATTCTTGGAAAAAGCTGAAAAATTGTTGATAATGGCAAAATTCTCATATTTTTAACCATTGTTTCAATTTCTGTTGTGGTTGTGTTTAATTTTGTTTCGCTTTCTTGAATTTGCCTAAAAAGATAGTTCATATCTTTAATTAAGGTGTTAATTTTTTCCCCGTGCATATCAACTAAAGAGCAAAGCTGCTTATTATAAGCAATTATTTTTCTAAAATCAGGGAGTTCTGTTGTTCTTGCGCCTGAAAGATATTTTTTATCGAAATATTTAATGTAATAGCTCATTTTAACGAAGTTTTTTTGCCATTCAATTACTTCAGAATTGATTTTTTTAGCAAAAGAAAGCTGTTCGTTTGTTTTTATTTTTGAAACAATAAGCTCGCCAATTTGTCCAACTAAATTATCCAATTTAGCTGAATCAACCCTTAAGGTTTTAATTTCTGTATTTGTAATTGTGTTTAAAATCTCTCTTTGGCTAAGGCTTTCTTTGTGTTTAGAAGAAGATGAGTGTTCTTTATTTTGAAACTGAATCATCGTTTTAATAACTTGAGATTTGATTTTTGCTTCTTCTAAAGATGGTTTTGTGTTGATTTTTACAAGGTTTAAAATTTCAACAATGCCTAAAGTGCCATCATGACCTAAAACAGAGCTTTTTCTTTTATAAACATTAATTATTTCTTTAACATTAAGATAAATTTCTTTTAAAATTTTATTTGTTTCTTTTGAAATTGTGTCGTCAATTAAATCTAGGATATCTGCAAAAAAATCAATGTTTAATTCTAAAAGAGGAACTCTTTGTAAAATTTCTTCTAATTTTTCATTTTTAACGCTTTGAAGCTCAACTACTCCTCTTTTTTCTTCATCAAGTTTTTTTTCAACAATATCATAATAGTTTTTCTTTTCAATTTTTAATTTGTTAGCATAATGCTCAATTGCTTCAATTAAAGCCACAACAACATTATTAACATCTAAAAAGCCGAGCTCTTTGTTATCTGTTAATTTAAATTTATCTAAAGAATTTAAAACGTTTTGCGCTAAATTTTTAATAGAAGAAAATTCTTCATAATTAAAATCAGAAACAATTAAATTAAAACTGTTGATTTTTTCTTCAATAAGTCTGATGTCGCTAAAATCACTCTTTTGGCGAGCAAGCGAAACAATAGATAAAATATCTATAATTAAATCTTCAATTTTAGGAAAAATCTTTAAAAATTCATCTACTTCAGGATTTTTTGAATTATCATTTGAAGAAGAATTAAGCTCGGAAATTCTTTTTTCTTCCATTTTTTGGGCGATATTTGTTAGTTTTTCAATGAATTTTTCTGTTTTATCGCTTTTAAATTCTTCTTTTAATTTAACAGTTTCATTAATCAAAAAAGAAATAAAAGAAAGCGCCTCTGAAATAGTGTCAGTCGTAGAAGTTTCAAGTTTCATTCCATATTCTTTTACAAAATTGATTATATCTTCAATTTTATGGGCAATATTTTGAATGTCACAAAACCCTAGCATTCTCGCTGAACCTTTAAGAGAATGAGCATCTCTAAATAGTTGCATTGCAAGTTCAGAATCATTTGGATTGTTTTCAAGTTTTAAAAGTTTATCATCCATTGATGAAATGATTTCAGAACTTTCTTGCTGAAAAATATTTAAAATTTCTTCCAATTCTTCTTTTTGAAATTCCATTATTGCGCCTTTTTAAAGTTTAAATAACGGATTGTTTTAAATCATTCGATACATTTTCAATGTTTGTATAGAACTCATCGTTTTCATTTGTTATTTTTTGATTTGTTTCAACTATTTTTGAAATTTCTTTTATATAGTTATCTGTCGTTTTAGAATCGTCGCTGATTTGATTAGAAGAAACGATTATTTCTTGCATATTTTTAGAAACTTCATTCATTACATTAATAAGTTTTTCGATGTTTTCACTTATAACGTGGGCTAATTCTAAGCCGGATTCAATTTCTTTTGTGCCTTCTTCTGTAGCTAAAACGGTTGAATTTGCAGTTTGTTGAATGTCATTAATTAAAGAAGTGATTTTTGTTGTTGCTTGTTTTGATTCATCGGCAAGTTTTCTAATTTCAGAAGCAACAACCGCAAAACCTTTTCCGTGTTCCCCTGCTCTTGCTGCTTCTACAGCGGCATTTAGAGCAAGAAGGTTTGTTTGCTCTGCGATATCTTCAACAAGACCAACTGTTGAAGAAATAGATTGTACAAAGTCAGATAATTCTAAAATTAATTCTGCAATTGTTTGAATTTTATGTCTTATTGAAAACATTTTTTCAATGTTTGTTTTAACTGCGCCATATTCATTATTTGTGAAATTCAAAGATTCATCTGCTTTTTCCATAGTTAAATTTGTAAGTTCGTGCATTTGAATTGAATAATTTTTCAAATTTTCAACAAGCCCTTGTGCTTGTTTAATTTTTTCATTAGAAGTTAAATTGTTTTCTTTTTGAGAATTATTTTTATTTTGAATAGCAGAAATTCCATCTTTTGTTTTGTTAAAGGCAGATAAAACAACATCATCTAGAGGTTTTTTAACGGCATTTTTACTGTATTCAAATAAAAACACTAAAGCTATAAAAGAAACAATTAAAACAATAATAAGGTCATAGCCATCATAAGCTAAAAAATGAACAGTATAATAAATTATTGCAAAAGCTATTAATAAAACCGAGCAATCAAAAATTTGTTTTCTAATTAGTTCTCTATTAATTGATACATTATTATTTTTTACTTCTTTTGACATATTCCACCTTTAAATAAAAAATTGTATAATCATATTATAATCGATTATAAAAAATAAACTATACTATGGCAAAAAAAGTAATAATAATAGATGATAGCCCAACCCAACTCAATTATTTGAAGGCATTATTTCAAAATGATTCTTGGGAAGTTTTTTGTGTGCAAAATGCAAAAATAGCTTTTGAAATGTTTTTTGTTGCTGCGCCAGATTTAATTATTACAGATGCGATTATGCCATATTTAGGCGGTTTTCAGCTTGTTAAATCAATAAGAGAAAATGATTTAATTTCATCTATTCCAACAATAGTCTATAGTGTTTTAGCTGAAAGCAACGCAAAATATTATCTTAAAGAAAGCAGAAATGAATATTTTTTAACTAAAAAAGATAACTATGAAGAACTTTTAGCTCTAGCTAATAAGCTAATTGAAAAATTCCCTCTTTCATCTGAATTAAAAGAAAAAATCCTTGAAAGAGGAGATGAATTTATTAAACAAAAAGAAGAAATAAATAATCAAAATTCTCCAACTATTTCATTTGAAGAAGAAAAAAAAGAAGAAATAGTTGAAGAAGAACCTCTAAATAGAAATGAAATTTTAAAAGATTTAAAAGAAAAAATAAATTACACAACAAATTCTGAAAACTTTTTTAAAGACTTTTTTAATGTTTTAGAGCCGATTTTAAAATATAATCTTGCAATTGCAACTTTTGAAGAAAATAGGGAAAAAACAATCTTTTTTGATATTAAAGATATAATTCTTAGCCCGATTTTTAGAAATGGAATTTTAAATAAATTTCAAGCGAAAAAATATATTTTAAATAAAAAATATGCACCGCTATCTCAAACAATTTTAAAAGAGGAAGATTTTTTATCTAAAATTGATTTTGAATATGAAATTAAAACAAATAGCTTCTTTAATATTTCATTTTATTCTTTAAAAGAGGGTTTGTGGCAAAATAAAGAAAATCTTGAAATTATTTATGAAACAATTGAAGATACAATTAAATTAAGACACATTAACCAAAAAATCGCCCTAAATAGGCAAAAGAATAAAAATAGATATTTGAATGCTAATTCTAATCAAAGTTTTAAAACAGATATTTTATTAAAATTAGAAAACTTAAATTCTGATGTAGAGCTTTATTTAGGTACAATAAACATTACAAATTTTTCAAACATAAAAGAAATAAGTTCAGTTGAAGAAGTTGATTTTTTAAGAACAAAAATTATAAGAAACATAGTTAATTATCTTGATAAAGATGAAACTTTAAATAAAGATGAAGATGACTATATTCTTTTGATTTATGCTAAAGATGAAAAGCACGCTTATCACAAATTTAACTATATTCTAAATTTAATTAATTCAATTGAAATTAATTCAATTAGCCCAAGCGCAACTCTAGGGGCAGTAAAATGTACCAAAGAAAACATCGGTTATGTTAAAAAACTGATGAAAGAAGCCCTTGAAGAAACAAATGAAGAAAATAAAACGGTAATCAAAAATGATTGAAAATAATTTAAAATTAAATAAAAATTCTTCTCTTATTGTAAATAATGAAAAACACGATAAAAAAAGCATAAACTACACTCTTGTTGAAATAAATAAAAAAATTTATGCCATTGAAACAAAAAATGTTTTAGAAATTATTAAACTTGTAGAGCTTGATTATCCTAATAAAATGCCTTCATATATTATGGGCTTAATTGAATATGATAAAGAGCCTATCGGGGTTTTTGATTTAAGAGAAATTTTTAAACAAGAAAGAATTACCTATGACCTTTCTTCTAAAATTGTAATTATTAAAAGCCAAAATGAAACAATATCAATCATTTGCGATAAAATTATCGACATTAAAAAATTAAACACAGATAAAATCCGCCCAATTCCTTATCAACAAGAAATCAATTTTTATAAAGGTATTTTTATTGAAGAAGATACAAATATCTATATTTTAAACATTGATAACATTCTTGAATACACAAAAAATAATCCTGAAAAATTTTTCAATAATTCAAGTACACAAAAATACATTATTGATGATGAAAAATCTAAAGAAATTTTAAAAGAAAGAAAAAATTTCTTATCTAAAGTTGAACAAGATGTTCAAAATAATGTTCCTCTTTATGATATGGGGGTTTCTTTTATAATAAATAACATTAAATATTATATTAATATGGCAAGTGTTCGAGAATTTTTTAAAGTAAATAATTCAAAATTCATTAAAATTCCTTGTACGCCTGATTATATCTTTGGTTTGATTAACATAAAAAGTGAATATATAACAGTTTTAGATATAAGAAGATTTTTTAATAATACTAAAACTGAAATTAAAGAAAAATCAACAATAATTATCCTAAATTCTAATGAATTTAAAATCGGCATTTTAGCAGATGAAATCTGCGAAAGTATGAACATAGATTTTGATGAGATAATTCAAAATAAACTTCAAAAACAAGAAGAAAATAAAATGCTTGAATTTGTTAAAGATGGCGAAATTTATCAAGTTTTAGATATAGATAAACTTCTTAAAGATGAAAAATTGACAATTTGCTAAAAGGGTTATTAATGAAAGAAAAAAAATTTAAAATTTCATTTTTATTTTTGATTATTTTATTTTTATTGAATAATCTTTTTAACTTTGCATTTAGTAATGAAAACATTGTTCATCTTAAAAACACAGATTATGAAAAAATATATGAAAATCTTGAAGAAGCTGATTTTGATTATATTTTTGGAATTGACCCTTATCAAGCAGATGAATATAAAAGCTATATGAGATCCCCCTATCCTTTATTTAGAACGGGAGTAAACCTTGTTTTTAAATCAAAAGTTATTCCTGCGGGGTATTATCTTCTTACTCCAAGAGAAAAAAATGGAAAAACTTACGTTTTATTTAAAGAAAATGGAAAAGTTGCTTTTATGATACCAACATATAAAGTTGGCAGTGTTTCACAAGAATTTTATCAAGACAGATTACCGCACCAAGAGCTAACTAAAGTTCAGAAAATAAGCAAAAATACAATGGATTTTATAGGCAAAAAATTTGGTAAAAAAAATCAAAGAACACCAATTCCTGAAGCATATATAGATTTTAATGACAAAGGAATTTATTGGGATATGATATTATATTATGGGGATAAAAAATATTATCTTCTTTTTAAAAAAGGATAAAAATGAATAAAAAAATATTAATTTTATTAGCTTTGTTTGGTTTATTTTTTAACGTAAGTTCTTCTTATGGCTTTAGTTTTGTGGATAAAAATCAAAAAGAAGTTAAACTTTTTTTGAAAAATCATTCTAAAGCGATGAAAAGCCAAAATCTTGAAGAAGTTAAAACTTTTTATGATGAAAATTATAAAAGTTCTGATGGCTTTAATCTTAAAGAGCTTCTTGAAATGTTGGATAAAACAAATAAAACTTATGCTGGAATTAAATATAAAACAAAAATCGGAAAAATTGACGCAAAAGAAAACACTGCAAGCGCTAATATGTCTGATTTAACTTATGCAACGGTTTATCCTAACAATAATAAAAAATATAAAGATAAAACAGGCGAATTAAAAGGTAAAAGTAACTATATAGTTAATCTTAAAAAAGAAAATGGTTCATGGAAAATTGTTTCTGATAGCGTTTTAGAAGAAGAAACATCATTAAAATACGGTATAGCAAAAAAAATTAATATGGATTTAATCACCCCAACATCAATTAAAAAAGGGGAAGAATATGACCTTTCTTTAACAATGAATAAACCCTTGAATATCGTTGCTCTTGCTTCTCTTACGAGGGAAGAAATAAGTTATCCGCCAAAAGATTACCAAGAAAAATATAGAAGAATTCCTGATTCTAATACTCTAGAGCGCCTTGTTCGAGCTAATGAAAAAAATCTTGATGAATATGCTATTGCTTCGGTTGGTTTTACAAAAGTTTCAATAAATGAACAAATTAACAAAGCAAGAATAGAAGTTCTTGGAATTGCTTATGTTATGAAAAGAATTAATATGGATAAAACGCCACAGAAACGAGAAGAAATATAATGAAAGACAAAAGGGCATTTATTTTCTATTTTTTAATGACTATAGTTTTTTTTGATTTTGCAACCCAATTAAAAAAACTTAGCTATTTTAAAGAAGCACTTGAAATTAATAACCCTGTGTTTTCAATTGTTCACACTCAAAATACAGGTGGCGCTTTTAGTGTTTTTCAAAATAACCCCTATCCTTTAGCGTTATTTGGAATTTTTGCAGTGGTTTTTCTAACAATTTATGTCTATAAAAAAATATCTTTTCAAGATAAAGCCGCTCTTTTATCAATAACTCTTTTTTGCGCAGGAACTTTAGGTAATCTTTTAGAAAGATTAAAATATCATTATGTAATTGATTACATCAAATTAAACTTCATTAATTTCCCAATTTTTAACACATTTGATATCATGATTTGTTTAGGTGCTATAATATACTTCATATTTGTATTGTTTGAATTTCCAATTAAAAAACAAGAAAGTAAAAATGAAAATTCTAATTAGCTCTAATCAAGATTTTAAAAAAAGGCTGGATGTTTTTCTTTTGAATTATTTTGAAAATAAATATTCAAGGGCAAAAATTTCATCTTTAATTGAAAACAATCTTGTTTTAGTGAATAACAAAATTCAAAAATCTTCTTATAAATTAAAAGAAAATGATGAAATTTCTTTTGATGATGAACTTACTAATTCCTTTTTAAATCCTGATTTAAGCCTTAAACCTTGGGATTTTAGGCTTGATATAAGATATGAAGATGATGACATTTTAATTATTAATAAGCCAAAAGAAATGCTCACTCACCCAACAAAATTTGATAGAGAGCATACTTTAGCAAACGCACTTTTATATCATTGTAAAGATAATCTTTCAGATTTATTTGGTGAAGATAGAAAAGGAATTGTCCACCGCCTTGATAAAAATACATCTGGGCTTATGATATGTACTAAAAATAATTCTTCTTGTGAAATTATTTCAAATCAAATTAAAGAAAAAACCTTAAAAAGAAAATATTTTGCAATTGCCTTAGGTAATTTTAATGAAAAAGAAGGAATTATTGATAAACCCTTAGTCCATTATTTAAAAGATAACGTTAAAATGACTGTTTCAGAAAATAATGAAGGACTAAGCGCCATTACCTATTACAAGGTAATTGAAGAATTTTTAGGGGCAAGTTTAGTTGAATTAAGTTTAAAAACGGGAAGAACTCATCAAATTAGAGCGCATTTAGCCTCAATTAATCACCCTGTTTTTGGTGATAGCTTATATGGCGCAAAAAGTTTTATGAGAAATGAATTTTATAACTTAAAAACAATTGAACAATTATTGCAATCGTATTATATTTCTTTTATTCATCCAAAAACAAAAGAAGAAATGACTTTTCAATTAGAAGAAAAAGATTTTAGCTTGGATTTTATAAAAGTTTTAAATTTTTTAAGAAGGAGTAAAAATAATGATTAATATAACTTTAAATGAAATTTATTTTTTCTTAGGCGGCTTAATTTTATCAGGAATTATTTTTTCTTTTTGTCTTTCAAAAGTTAAAAAAGAAAATAAAGCCCTTAAAAAACAATATGAAAAAAAATCAATAGGAATGGATGATTCATCTCTAAGGGTTAAAACTCTTGAAAATAAAATTAAAACCCTTGAAGCTGCACTTGAAAAAGTACAGAAAAATGGCTAAGGTTAAAATTTTATTGTAGAATAATCCTATGGAAAATAATTTATTAATAGATGAATTAAAACAAAAATTAAACACCTTAATAGAGCGCTTTAGCTTAATAGAAAGGTGTCTTTGAACCATCAAAATTAAAAGAAAAAGAAACTGAAATTAATCTTGAACTTGAAAAAGAGGACGTTTGGTCTAATCAAGAAAAATCATCTTCTTTATTAAAAAATCAAAAAGAAATAAAATCTAAACTTGAAAAATTCAATTCTTGGCAAGGTTTAATTGAAGATAGCAAAATCGCCTTTGAATTAAATGATGAAAACTTTTTAAAAGAATGTAAGAAAAACTTATCTTCCCTAGAAAAAGATTTTGATGATTTTGAATTGCAAAATATGTTAAATGGGCAATATGATAAAGCAGATGCCATTATAACAATTAATTCTGGTGCCGGCGGAACAGATGCGCAAGATTGGGCGGATATGCTTTTAAGGATGTATTTAAGATGGGCGCAGTTGAAAAATTTTAAAACTGAGCTTTTAGATAAATCCCTTGGAGATGAGGCGGGAATTAAATCTGCCACAATTAAAATTATGGGCGATTATGCTTATGGCTATATAAAAGCCGAAAAAGGGGTGCATAGGCTTGTTAGAATTTCACCTTTTAATGCTAATGGTAAAAGGCAAACGAGTTTTGCTTCATTAGAAGTTTCACCTGTAATTGAAGATTTTAACCGTGAAATAGAATTAAGAAGTGAGGATCTTGAGGTTGATACAATGCGCTCTGGCGGTGCAGGCGGTCAAAACGTCAATAAAGTTGAAACAGCGGTTAGAATTAAGCACATTCCAACGGGGATTGTTGTAAAATGTCAGCAACAGCGCTCACAACTTCAAAACAAAGAAACAGCCCTTCAAATGCTTGCTTCAAAACTTTTAGAAATTAAACAACAAGAACACGAAAAAAAACTCGGTCAATTAAAAGGTGGAGTCCTAGATGCAAATTTTGGTTCTCAAATCAGAAGTTATGTTTTTCACCCTTATAAAATGGTTAAAGACCACAGAACAGGTTATGAAACCTCTGATATTGATGGGGTTATGAATGGTGAAATTGATGGCTTTATTCAGGCTTATTTAAAAGATAAAATGAAAAATGGTAATTAAAAAACGGGTCAAAGTATGGTTTTAAATAATTAAATGGGTCGGAAATATCCGACCCATTTTGCGACCCGTTTCAAACTTTTAAACTTCTAAACTAATATATTTAGCAAGCTCAACCCCATCTATTTTAGAGATTTTATCAAGGGTTGGTTGTTCAACTTTTGAATCAATACTAATAATCATAATAGATTTTTGTGAATCATCTGTTTTTTGAGCAACTTGCATGCCTGAAATGTTCACTCCGTCTGAACCTAGGACACCTGCAACTTGTGCAACCATGTTTGGTTTGTTGATGTGTGGAACTAAAAGCATGTGGCTTTTTGGTTCAATTGAAGCGGTGTAATCGTTAATTTGAGTAATTCTTTTAACACCTTTTGCAATTAACATACCTTTAACTGCGATATTTTTTTCGCCATTTGAAAGTTTAACTTCAATGAAGTTATCATCATCATTTGTTTTAAGAGTTTTAACTTCAATTCCTCTGTTTTTAGCTATTACAGGCGCATTAACATAGTTAATTCCAACCATATTAGAACTTAAAACGCCTTTTAAAATGGCAATTTCAAGAGGAGAAGAATCAAGAGAAGATAATTTTCCGCCTAGGCTGATTGTTAATTCTTTAATAGCGCCATCTGAAAGTTGAGAGGCAACTTCTGAGATATTTTGCGCTAAACCCATATAGGCTTTAACTGCTTCAAGTTTTTGAGGTTTAAGAGCAGGGATGTTAATAGCGCTTGTTGCATTTCTTCCTGATAATACATCTACAACTTGATTAGCAACATCAAGCGCAACGTTGATTTGTGCTTCATCTGTGCTTGCGCCAAGGTGAGGAGTCAAAATTGCATTTTTATCAAATTGTAATAGTGGAGATTTTGCAACATTTTTTTCATCTTCATAAACATCAATAGCGCATTGTGCCACTTGACCGCTTTTTAAGGCTTCTGCTAGAGCGTTTTCATCAATAATGCCACCCCTTGCGCAGTTAATTATTCTAACACCTTTTTTCATACGGTTTATTGTGTTAACGTTGATTAAACCTGTTGTTTCTTTGGTTTTAGGGGTGTGAATTGTGATAAAATCGCATAATCCCCAAAAATCGTCAAGATGTTTAATATATTTTGCGCCCATTTTTTCAACCATTTCAGGGTTTGCATAAGGGTCACAAACAACTACTTTCATACCTAATGCAAGGGCTACTTGAGCAACATGAGAGCCTATTTTTCCAAGTCCAATGATACCAAGGGTTTTATTATATACTTCAACCCCTGTAAACTTAGAGCGTTCCCATAAACCTTTTTTAACAGAAGCGTCTGCAATTGGGATATTTCTGCTCATAGCCATCATCATAGCAATCGTGTGTTCAGCGGCAGCGTGAGTGTTTCCATCTGGAGAATTAACAACAATTATACCTTTTTGTGTTGCTGCGCTAACGTCGATGTTATCTACCCCAACACCAGCTCTAGCAATTATTTTAAGGTTTTTTGCAGCTTCAATGATTTTAGCAGTAACTTTTGTTTGGGAACGAACCAAAATTGCGTCATATTGAGGTATTATTTCACAAAGTTCATCTTCTGACATTGTTGGCAGATTATCAACCTCAGCCACTCTTTCGACAATTTTTACGGCTAATTCATTAATTTTATCTGTAATTAAAACTTTTGCCATTATTTCTCCTTTACTATCCTAAAAAATTTAAGCTTTTGGTAAATATGCTTGAGAATATTTATAAGCCTGAACAAAGCCCACTTTTTCATACATTCTTACAGCACTTTGTAAGTTTAAATCTAAACTTGCGTTTAATTCTGTTAAATCAACAATACCGCCTTGATATAGCTTAGCTACATCTAAAACAGAAGCCTTAACCATTGGTACAGAAAGATTTAGTCCACGATGATCTTGAACAATTCCAATTAAAGGAAGGTTTGCAATTCCATCTCCTGTGATGTTTGCAAGGCAGAAACCAACAAGTTTGTTTTCATATAATAAAATTTTACTTGCCTGTGGTAAAAATCTTCCGTAAACAGAAGTTGTAATCTTGTGGGTGATATCTCTACAACCTTCAATTGTTGCAAAACGAACATCAAAATTAACATCAGAGGAATTTCTAAATGCCTCATAAATTACTTCTGCTAATTCTTCAAAGTAAATATCTCTGTAAGGGGTTAATTTATAGCCGATAGGCAAGTCTGAATAGTTTGTTTGAGAAATTTCTTTAACTGCTTGTTTGTTTTTAATATCAAAAACAACAACTCCTGTATCTATAAAATTAAAACCAAAATCTGCAACAGTTTTTTTGAAACTTTCTTGAACCCCAAGCATAGCATAACTTACAACGCTATGTTTTCTTTGAATTTTTGTTTGGTCCATAAATTTTTCAAAAAGCAGACGTCTTTTTTGCTCTATGTCTTCATTACCTAAACAATGAACAACAAATAATTCAATAACATCAGATGGAACGGTTGTATAAGCTAAAAAGCCTGTTGGAATTGAATCTTCAAGTAAAATAATACAGCTAATTAAATTCTTTTTAAAAGATTCAATAAAATCTTCATAAGTTAAAGGGTCGATTTCAAACTTGTAGTCGGTTCTAGCTTTAAGGCGAAAGTCATTATAAGCGCCTTGGAAAATTCTAAAATATTTTTCTTCTAATAAAACAATCTCATACATATAAGCAATACTTCCTTGATTTTTGTCAATTGTACCATGACCTATGTTTGATTTTCAAATTTTATGTATAGTTTTGTGTAGTAATTTAAAACAGTCTAAAATTATATTAATTTTTGTAACAAAATCAGGCATGTATGACTTAAAATTCTAAAGTTTTCATTAAATATGCCGATATAAATAGTAGCAGACAATAAAGTAAAGGAGAATGATTATGGGGCTTTCAGCAAGCCAAGCGAGATTTCTGCAATTGACGGGAAGAAAAAGTAATGTTGAATATCAAGCTCAACAAATTAATTTTCAACGTCTGCAATTGTCTGACAAATTAGCGGCAGCATCAGAAGAATACCAAGATAAAACATCAAATCGTAAACTTACATACGCATTTAATAATGGCGATGGAATTGTTAATGTTGATGTAACTTATCAAAACTACAAAAATTATATGAACCAACAAATGGATGGTGTAACATCATCTCAAGATAAACTTTATCTTGTATCTTCAAGTGGAAATAAAATCATCGTAGGAAGCGCAGAAGAAAGAGATAAGATGATTGAAGCAAACACAACCTATCTTCCTTATACTTCAAGCGATAATATTAAAAATGACGATGGCAGTAAACTTGAAGTAATCGAAAGAGAAGATGAAGACGGTTCTGTTAATAAATATGTTGCACAAAGACAATTTGATATGGGCGACTTTATGATTGTAGATGGCTTAGAAGATCCTGATTTATTCCAACAATCAATTAAAGACGGCATATATCGTTTTGCAAAATTAAAAGAAGACGAATCTTCAGGTGAGATGAAACTTCAAGCTGAATCTTGGGAAACTCTTGGTGGTGGCGCTATTTCAGAAGATTTAGATAAATCTGATGATGTTACTGCTGAAGCTGAATACAAAGCAAAACAAGAAAGATATCAAAATCTTGATAAAAAACTTGAGTTGAGATTAAATCAACTTGAAACCGAAAGAAAAGCTATTGAAACTGAAGTCGAAAGTGTTTCAAAAGTAATCAAAGACAACGTGGAATCTTCATTTAAAGTATTTAGTTAAAAGTTAAACTAATTTATAAACACGATTTAAAAACGAGCTTTGCTCGTTTTTTTATTGCTTATAGATAAAATTCGTTGTTTTGTTTTTTATGGATAAATTTTTAATGCTTTTGTTGGGCAAGTATAATCTGCCCCCTTAAAAGAGGACATCATTTGTAGGACAATAAATGTTCTTTAATTTCTCT
>CAKUXO010000022.1 GCA_934700385.1 uncultured Candidatus Melainabacteria bacterium | reverse complement strand
ATTCCAGAACCAAGTGTAGAACCAAGTCCAGACCCTGTTCCTACACCTGATCCAACTCCAGAACCAAGTGTAGAACCAAGTCCAGACCCTGTTCCTACACCTGATCCAACTCCAGAACCAAGTATAGAACCAAGTCCAGACCCTGTTCCTACACCTGATCCAATTCCAGAACCAAGTGTAGAACCAAGTCCAGACCCTGTTCCTACACCTGATCCAACTCCAGAACCAAGTGTAGAACCTAGCCCAGACCCTGTACCTACACCTGATCCAAGTCCAGAACCAAGTGTAGAACCTAGCCCAGACCCTGTACCTACACCTGAACCGACTTGCGAACCGTTACCTGATGTATCTAGGAACGATGAAACAGTTGACGACATAGTTGAAAAAAATGAAACAGACGCAAAAGATGGCGAAGCTGATTTTGAAAACAGCACTGATACATCTAAAGCAGTTGAAGATACACCAACTAAAGAAGAAATAAAAGATGAAATAAAAGATGAAGTAAAACAAGAAGTTCAAGAAACTGCGGCACAAGCAGCCCAAGAAGCTGTAGCAGAGGCGGCACCTGAAACACCGCCAACAACTCCAGAACCACCGGCTCAAGAAGTAGCTTCTGAACCTGTTGAAGAACCTGTGGCTTATGAAGAACCCGTAAGTTATGAAGAAGTTTATGACAATTCATACGAACAAAATTATGAACAAGAGCTTGAACAACAGGCAGAGGTTTTTGAAGAATTTCTTGAAGAATACTATGATGAATAGATAAAACACATTAAGGCAGGCTAACCCCTGCCTTAACTGCGTAAGCCGGTGCTATAAACACCCAAACTTGCCTAAACAATCCTAATACCTTATAATAATTCTATAGAGGTGCAAAATGAAAAACAGAGCTTTTACACTTGCAGAAATGCTTATATGTATCGTTGTTATGGGACTTTTGGCGGTTGCTACAATTTCAAATATGAAATTTCAAAATTTTAACAATAAAAAATATGTTGCAAGTGCATATAAAGTTGTTCAAGAATTTCAACAAGCCTCAATGGAAATAATTTCAAACGATAAAGAAAGTTGTCCCGTTGGGAAGTTTATGGCGGATAACGAATTTCAGCTTGTAAATTCTTCCGGTTCTTCTCCAAGTTTAACTGAAATTATGGAAATTTTTGCAAAACACATGAAAATTGAAAAAATAGGTTCAAGTTTTTGTGATAACACAACTTATTGTACAAAAATAAGCAAAGCGTCTAATAAAATTACAGGTGCAAGACTCCCTGGGGAAATTTATGTTGGCATAGAAAAATTTGATAAAATTTCAGATTGTCCAAGCTATATCGACTTAGATAAAAAAGAAACAATAGCGCCTGCTAAAGATTTTAATAAAAATACTATAAAATGTTGGGGTCAGCTTTATGTTGATGCTGACGGTTCTAAAGGTCCAAATGCCCTTGGAGAAGATGTTTATATCTTTGGCTTAGGGGAAAACGGCTTAATTTATTAACCTCTAAAAAGATTATGGCTTTTTGCTTCTTTTTCTAAAAGCGGATAGTCTTGAATATCATAATTTTCAACAAATTTTTGAGCATAAGACCTTGCTATTTCAAGCATTTCACTATCTTTAACGATATCTGCAATTTTAAAATCAGGAAGTCCAGATTGTCTTGTGCCTAAAAATTCCCCAGGGCCTCTTAATTCAAGGTCTTTTTGAGAAATTATAAAGCCATTATTTGTTTTTGTCATAATATCAAGACGTTTTTTAATATCAGAATTAGAACTTGTTGTTATTAATGCGCAATATGATTGACTTTCGCCACGACCAACACGCCCTCTTAATTGGTGCAATTGAGATAAGCCAAAACGTTCTGCGTTTTCTATTACTATAACAGTAGCATTAGGATTATCTACCCCGACTTCAACAACCGTTGTTGAAACTAAAATATCAAATTCGCCGTTTTTAAAATCGTTCATGATTTTATCTTTTTCTTCAGAGGTCATTTTTCCGTGTAATAAGCCAATTTTATATTGGCTAAATTCTCCCTCTTGAAGTTTTTGAGCTTCTAGAGTTGCAGCTTTTGCGCTAATTGCTTCTGATTCTTCAATTAGGGGATAGACAATATAGGCTTGATGTTTAAAGAAAATTTCTTTCTTAATTAAATCATAAATTTTTTTTCTTTCATTAGCGCCCCCAAGCGTTGTTATAATTGGTTTTCTGCCTTTTGGAAGTTCATCAATTATACTAACATCTAAATCGCCATGCAAGGTTAAAGCAAGGGTTCTTGGGATAGGAGTTGCAGTCATATTAAGCATTTGAGGCATTTTACCTTTGTTTAAAAGCGCATTTCTTTGATTAACCCCAAACCTGTGTTGTTCATCAATCACAATCGCCCCAAGATTAGAAAACTCAACTCCATCTTGAATTAAAGCATGAGTTCCTACTGCAACGTGGATTTGACCATTTTTAAGATTGGTTTTCATCTCTTTTCTTAATTTTGCGCCATTTTTCCCCACAAAAAGCCCAACGCTTAACCCCAAGGGTGTTAACCAATTAGAAAAATTTTTATAGTGTTGAATTGCTAAAATTTCAGTCGGCGCCATAATCGCCCCTTGATATCCATTTTCAATGGCGCAAAGTAAGACAATACAAGCAACAACAGTTTTACCTGAACCAACATCCCCTTGTAGAAGTCTTTGCATTGGTTGAGTTGAATTTAAGTCTTTTAAAATTTCATCTAACGCACGCTTTTGAGCGTTTGTTAATTCAAAGGGAAGATTTTTTATAAATTTATCAACAAGCCCGTTTTCTTTTATTTCAAGTTTAATAGAAGAATTTTTATTGTTTTCTTTTCTTAAAAGCGCAAGATTTAACTGCATTGAAAAAAATTCTTCAAAAACAAGCCTGTTTCTGGCTTGTTCAATCATATCAAAGTTTTTAGGCTTGTGAATATCAAAAAGCGCTGTTTTTTTATCGATAAATTTCATTTCTTCTAAAATAAAATTTGGAATTGGGTCATAAATTTTATCGCTAAATTTTTCAAGAGCATTACTGATTGCGTTTGTTAGGGTTTTTGGGTTTAAATTTTCACAAAGCGAATAAACGGGGACAATCATATCTTTTTGAAAATCAACTCCGCCCTCGCCTAAAACTTGAATTTGTGCTTTATCAAGGGTTGTTCTTGAATTATATTCATCAAATTTTACAACCCCAAGCGCCATAACGGTTGAATTAATCGGATACATTTTCTTATAGCGCTCAATTAATTTTCGATTATCTGTTTTATAGAAGAAATTAATGGGCAAAACTCCGCTTGAATCTTTAAGATAAACCGTTAAAATTGTTAATTTTGAATTTGTTGTTCTGTGAAGAACCTTGTATATTGTGCCATACAAGGTAACTTGTTGCCCTAGTTTTAAATCTTTAATTTTATCTTGACCTTTATAATCAAGATATTTTTTCGGGTAATATTCAAGTAAATCTTTAACCTTAATAATTCCTAATTTATTAAAAATTTTAGAAATTTGAGGTCCGACCCCTTTAACAAAAGCAACATCAATATCTTCAATTTCTTCTTGAAATTCTTTTTTTTCTTTTTGAGTTTCTTTTTGGGGTTTAATTAATTTTCTTAACCTTGCAAAAGTTTCAAGAGTTCTATCAATTGTGTATTTGCGGTTATGAACGCTGTCTATATGATAACTTTCAAAAAGGTTTAAAAGATGAAGAATGTTTGGTTTTTCGATTTTATTAATCTTTTTTAAAAGTATGTTCAATGTTCCAATCATAAAATTGGAAAAATTTGTTCTTCGCCCATCAAAATTGATGTATTGATATTTTATTTCTAGGGTGATGGCTTGTTTAACTTTTTCATAGATTTCATCGAAATTCATTCAGGAGTATTTTCCGCTAACCTTATAACTTCATAAAGATTAATTCTTCCTGTTTTACCACGAATTAAAACGTTTTTAATTGTAATAACATCAACATATTGAGCCACTCTTTTATAAGTTGCCTCGCTTATAAGGAAGTTTGTTTTATAAACTTTATTATAGTTTTCAATTCTGCTTGCTGTATTTACTGTATCACCAATTACAGTATATTCAAGTCTATCTTTTGAACCGATGTTGCCAACGAAGGCTTCACCCGAAGAAATACCTATTCCTATTTCAATTTTTGGTTTTCCCTCGTCAATCCATTTTTCTTGAAGATGTTTAACCTTTTTAAGCATACGATTAGCACACTTAACTGCGTCTAGTGCGTGGTTTTGGGTTTTTTTAGGTTCACCAAAAATTGCTAAAATAGCATCTCCCATAAACTTATTTAAAACGCCATTATGTTCTTCAATTATCGGGACAAGCTCGCTAAAATATTCATTTAAAATCATCATAGTTGAGGCAGCGTCCATTTTTTCAGAAATTGAAGTAAAATTTCTTATATCTGCAAAAAGAACGGTGATATCTGCCCTTTTGCCGCCAAGTTCAATGTTATCTATATTATTAACAACATTTTGCATAACATCATAAGAAAGATATTTTCCCATCGCCGTCTGCATTTTAGCCTTTTTAGTATCTGCAATTAAATATCTATATGAATAAGCGCAACCTATTGCCACAAGAATGAAAAGTTCAGGTAAAATTAAGCTAATTGCAACTTTATTAAAGTACATAAAAAATGCAAAAATTAAATAAAGAAACATAATGCTAATACTTGATAAAAGTGCGTGCATAATCGGCAGGCGAATTACAAGTAAAAAGATTAAAATGAAGATAAATAAACAAGTTAAGAAGTTATACATTGGGCTAACAGAACGGAAAAAAGTGTTCGTTAAAAGGTTATCAAAGTTTGTTGCTTGAATGTCAAGCCCCGCAAAGTTTTCTGAAATTGGTGTTCTTGCTGCGTCTTGAAGTGCTTGCGCTTGTGCGTTTGCCCCAACGAAAACAATCTTATCTTGAAATTCTTTTGGGTCTATAATTGGCTTTTTACCCTCTTTAATTAACTTATAAGAATTAATAATATCAGAAGCAGAATATTTTTTATGAGAATAAGTTAAATCATTTGTTTTATAGTAACAAATGTAGTTCATAATTAGCCCGTGTTTATTTTCAACAGGGATTTTAAGGGTGTGGTTATTTGAAAAACCATAAATATATTTATCTGTTAAAAGAAATTCTTTAATCCCTGTGTATTTTGAATACATCAATAAAGCTAAAGACGGATAAAATTTATCATTAAAATTAATTAATTGGCTTGCTTTTCTGATATAGCCGTCTGAATCTTCTGGAACGTTTACAGAACCAAGGGAATCTATGTTTTCAAAATATTTTTCTTGTAAAATTGTGAAACTTTTGAAAAATGTCGGAATTTTATTTTTCTTAGAACGTCTATCAATTACTTTAATTTTATTTGATTTTTCATCTAAAAGATTGATGTAGTGGTCTTTATCAAGATTTTCATCAAATTCATCATAAGAAAAAGCAATTCCTGCGCTAAGTTTTTTATAGTTTCCAATTGCATTAAATAATTTTTTATCGCTTTTAGGATGTTCTAAATCGGGCGCTACAATAATGCCATCATAGCCCATTACTTTTGCATTTGTGTAGTTTTCAAAGTAATCAAAAATATCGATATAATTTTCTCTTTTCCAAGGCCATCTACCGATATCTCTTAAAGATTTGTCATCAATTGCAACTAAAACAACCTGTGAAGATGGTTGTTTATTGTTAATCGTTAGTTTTGACATTATATTATATGATTTAAGTTCAAGATAATTTGCGCAAAGCATATAAACTGCGGCAAAAATGAACGCAAAAACCATAAATAGAGCTTTTATATTCTTTTGTTTTAATTCCATAGAATTATTTTATAATATTTTTAAAAAAATAAAAAGATATAATTGATTAATTTTTATAAACAAAATTTGTCATTATAAAAAATATATGCGTATAATATTTAATAAACAAAAACGAATTGGTTGAGGTGTTTTATGAAAAAGAAAATAATTTATTTAGGACTTTTTTTAACTTTAATATCAACGTATAATCAACCGCTTTTTGCGTATGATAGTGTTTCATATTCAAAACAAACTGATGAAAAAACTCTTTATAATAAATATAAAGATGTAACTAATGACTTGAATTTAATAAAAGCAATTGAGCTTTTAGATAATACAACGGGTAAGTATTCTAAAGAAGCAATTTTAGGGAGAAATTTAACAAATCGCCCTGTGAAAATTGAATTCACAAACCTTGCTTTAATCAATCCGATGTACACAAATTTTGACGCATTAGGCTGGAAAAAGAAAAAGAATTTATATATTTATATAAATGAAAAACATAAAGATGCGCCACCTGAGGCACTTTGCGCTTTATTAGCTCACGAAGCGATACATCAAGATGAGCATAATTCTTTAAACGAAGAAACCTATGCTTGGACTCTTGAGGCTGCCGTTTGGACGCAATTAAGCGATGATAATCCTGAATTAGAAAAAATCTCACACCCATTGGTTGAGCGTGAGAATGTTATTAAAAAACTATTTGTTAGGGGGAATTATACAAGTAAATATATCCATAAATTTGTTATTACAAATAAAGGATATCAAAACTTGCCTGAAAGATCTTATGGCTTTGAGGAACTTTTATAGCTATTTTCCGTAAGAATTAATACATTTTGAAGCTAAGTGAGAATAATATGCTGCTCTAAATTCTTCACTTGAAAGATTTTCAACGATTGTTGGAACAATAACTAAAAATGTGTAAACTAATAAACCAAAAAATACAAGACTAATCATTTCTAACATTATATAACCTTTCTTTAACTGTCATCTTATAAATTAATAGACGGTAAAATGAAAGAAAACTTTAGAATATTTTATGAAGATTTAATAAAACTTTACAAAATAATTATCAATACTTTCTGTGTTGGTAATTATTGTTATGTAAAACTAAGTAATTTAGAGGAAAAATTTTCAATTTAATTGATTTTTTTGAAAAAAAATATTGCAAAATAAACTTTTTTGGTGTTAAATAAATAGTACGGTTGCGGAAGTAACTCAATTGGTAGAGTACCTGCCTTCCAAGCAGGCTGCTGCGAGTTCGAGCCTCGTCTTCCGCTCCATTTTAAAACATATAATGAGTTAGTCACCGAAAATTAAGTTTTAAATAGTCAAAGAAAGGAAAACAGTTCAACTGTTTTTTATTTTTCTCAAAAATGTAAAGAATTGTAAAAATATTTTCAAAAAAAGATATTTTATAGCAAAAATTTTCATTTTTAAATGTTTTTTAATACGTTAGCAATCGCCAAAGGAGGCAAATTTTATGAGTTTAGACAAAATATCATCCTTTTCAGTTAACAACCAATATAATAAAGGATTAGATAACAAGAAATCATATACTCAAAACCCATTTAATCAACAACAACAATATGATACAGTTAGTTTTTCCGGTTTAAGACACGGTAAAACTAATCCGTTTTTCAAAAAAATCGGTGTTAAAGTTGCAACTTTTGCAACTGCCTTAGTTGCTTTGTTTGCGCCTGTTGCGGCAACAAAAGCAAACGCAGCGCAAGAAGTATCAACCGTTTCTTCAACAAACGGCTATGATGATGAAAATGAATTTCAATTAGCTCAAACTCTTAGTGCGCCATCAATTACATTTGATTTCACTGAAAACTTTAAACCATATACTCAATATAAAAACAATAACAAACAATACGGTATTAACCCTCAAAATGACTCTGTTGTAATTTCAAAAGATGTTGATGGTTATACAACAATTAATGAAATTCTTGAAAATGAATATAATTTAAAAGAAGATGACGACCAAGAAAAAGCTCTTGGCGCTTATGCTATTGTAAAAGCTAACCCTTGGATGTTAGAAACAGCAAGTGATGAACTTGGAAAAGATTATACTCAAGGCGATTTAACAAATGCTGAAGCAAAAGATTTAATGAACGTTGATTATTCAACTGATGGCACAAAAAGAATTTACTTACCTGCTTTCACTCCATTAGTTGAAACAACAAATGACTATAATACAGTTACAATCGGTGCAACAGAATTTGTCCCAGAAGGCGCTGATAGTGATTCAAAAGCATCAACACTAGAATTTAGTTCAGATGAAATTAAAAATGCAGTTTCAAAAATGGCATTTAATGAATTAGTTGAAGATAAATTAGCTCAACATTATGGTATTGATACAATGGATTCTTATGCTGGGGCTGCAATCTGGCATGCTGTTGGCTTAAATAATCCAAATTATGAAGAATTTAAAGAAGCTGATGAAACAGATATTAAAACTGCATTATATAACTATGCTCAAAAAAATGGCGAATTAACTCTTGAAACACCTCGTGTTCCTGTAAGCGTTATGTCAAGGGTTGATGGTTTAACTTCTGATGACGTTAGAGAAATGCTAACAGAAGAAACAACAGATAAAACAGTTATTTCATACATTGTTCCTGATTCAACAGTGGTTACACTTGATGAATTAAATGGTGAAGATACTACTCCTTTAGATGTCTTAAATTTATATAAATTCACCGATGGAACAAGTTTAACAGAAGCTCTAGAGCAAAATCCTGAAAAATATACTTCATTATTAGAAGCAACATATAAACAAGTTGTTGATGACAATAACGAGTTAGCTGCTCAATATGAAGATAGCTATCCTGTTTATGATGATTTAACTCAACCGATTAATCTAAAATATTTCAAAAATGATTTGAATGACACAATGATTAATCTTCAACCAGTAGCTTTTGCTCAACCTGAAGCTCAAGAAGTAGTTGCGCAAGTTCAAGGACCGGTTTATAAGTATCAATCAATTTTGATACCTGATACTCCAGATACTCCTGATGAACCTACACCAACACCAACTCCGGATATTCCAACACCTACACCAACTCCGGATACTCCTACACCAACGCCTACACCAACGGCGACTTTAACACCAATTCCAGATACTCCAACTCCAACTCCGACTCCGGATACACCTACACCAACACCGACTCCGGATACACCAACTCCGACACCAACTCCGGACGCTCCTACACCTACACCAACTCCGGACGCTCCAACTCCGACACCAACGCCGGATGCACCGACACCAACTCCAACTCCGGATACACCTACACCTACACCAACGCCGGACGCTCCAACTCCGACTCCAACGCCGGATGCACCTACACCTACACCAACTCCATCTTGCCCAGATGGACCAAAACAAGATGTAGATGAAAATGATAAACCAAATAAACCAGATGATGGCGGAAAAGATTTTGAAGATCCAACTCCAACACCAACACCATCAACAACACCAACACCGGTGCCAAGCGATGATGACGGTAAAAATAATAATGGTGATAATGGTGCAGATTTTGAAGACGAACCAACTCCAACACCTACACCAACTGAAACACCTACTCCTACACCAAGTCAAACTCTATCAGCAACACCAACACCAACTCCAAGTGATAATGATGGCAAAAATAATAATGGCGACAATGGCGCAGACTTTGATGATGATGTAACACCTACACCAACACCAAGTCAAACTCCGACTGCAACGCCAACTCCAAGTGAAACACCAACACCTGTTCCATTACCAACATCAGATGGTGATGACGGCAAAAATAATAATGGTGATAACGGTGCGGATTTTGATGATAATCCAACTCCAACTCCAACACCAAGTGAAACACCAGCACCTGCACCAAGTGATGATGTTGTAGGACCAACTCCTGAACCAACTCAAACTCCTACTCCAACACCATCTCAAGAACCAACTCAAACACCAACACCTACACCATCTACAGGTGGAGATGACGGAAATAATAATGGTAACGACAATGGCGCAGACTTTGATGATGATGTAACACCTACACCAACACCATCTCAAGAACCAACACCAACGCCAAGTGAAGTTTTAACTCCTACACCAAGCCCATCTTGCCCTGATATGGGTGACCAAAACACAAATGGTGGCGACGGTGACAACAACAGTGGTGATAATGGCGCAGACTTCGGCGATGAAGACGCTGCAACACCTACACCAACTCCATCTCAAGATAATTCATCAACTGAAGATGATACTACAAACAGTGGCAACCAAAACCCTGATAATTCAGCAGGCGGTGAAGACAATGGAAGCAACGATAATAACGGTTCTTCCGATTCATCTCAACCTTCAGAAGATAATAATCAAACACCATCAAACGGAAATGATGTAAACAATAATCCAAATCCTGATAATTCATCAGCTGAAGATAATGGTGCAGAGTTTGAAAATTATTCAGCAGTAAATAGTACTCCTGTGGTTCACGAAGAACCTGCTGCAACTTATGAAGAACCTGTAAACTATTATGAAGAGCCAGTTCATTATGAACCAGTTGCAGCTGAAAGTGTTTCAAATGAATCTTCTCAAGTTCTTGAAGATATGGCAAACACTTGTGATGAAGCACTCGATGAACTTGAATAAGTTTTAGAGTATTATATTAATAGAAAATAGAGCTTTCGCATTTTGCAAAAGCTCTATTATTTTGTTTATTTTATAGACCAATTTCGCAACATTTAAAAGAAAAAGCTTTTATTTGTTTTGATGAAATGTTAATCCAACGATATTCTTTTTTATAGTCGTTTTTGCAACATTTTACAACGGCATTTTCAAGGGTGATAACGCCATCGTAACACTTGCAATCAGAAAAACCACATTCACATTGATGTAATTTACCTTCTATTGTTATATCGCCAAGTGAGCAAATTAAAGTGTCTGATTTAACGTGGTTTACAAGTTCATATATTGCATCTTGAATTTTACACATTTTCCCCTCCTTTTTTGTTATTCTATTCTGTCTAATGAAAAATTTCATTAGACAGCAGAGGGGTTTTAGGTTGTATATCGAGGGTGGGATTATTTTATAATTCTGTCGTGGGTGTAATCTCTTTTGAATTGGGCGGGGATGTCTTCCATATTGTTATATTTTTCATTAGCTTCATCTTCGCTCAATGCCCCTGGAGATTTAATGTATTCCATTAATGCCCTTAAATTATTATAAATTTCTTTATTTTTTTCATCATTTAAAAAGACATGGTTAGAATCGCCGTCTTTTAACTCCATCGCATAAGCTAAAACTTCGGCTGCTTCATAGGCTTTACCTTGTTGTAGAAGTTTGTGGAATTCTTCTTCGTCCCCCAGAGTTAAACGTTTTCTATAGTCTTCAAGACCCCAATCGTTTTCACCCCAACCGTCTTGGTCATAATGAGAATCAACTCTTGATTGTTTTCCTAATGGATCCATATAAAACGCAAAGTGGTTTTTGCAAGCGAACGCTTCACCAGCTTTTGTTTTAGCAAATTTTTCGGGAGTGTTATAGTTTTCATAATTATAGTTGTTATATGAACGCATTAGAGCGCCGATGTTTCTTCCTCGTCTTTCAGAATATTTAGAATCTTTTGCGCTTGCTAAAATCCATAATGGTGTGCCATCATGGTTATTTGTTCCTAAGATATATCTATCAGGATTTAAGCGGATGTTTTTATCAAGAAAATGTTTATTCATCCAGCCTGCGCCATTTTTATCAACGTCATTGTGTTCATATTCTGTTGTGAAAATCGCCATACCTTTAAGGTTATTTAAAATTTCAGCAGGTTCAACGGGGGTATCTTCAGAATATCCACGGCGTTCAAACCTAAATGGAGATAATTCACCAGAGTTATCAAATTCATAGATTAAATTTTTAGTGTCGAAGTCATTACCCTTAACTTCTTTTGCCCATTTTGCAATATTATCTGTAAGTGAATTACCTAGCCACATAAATTTATCTTGTCCATCTATTTGATAAACGGCATTAATGTAAGACCAACCAACGTCAAACCTTATACCGTCAAAGTTATCAAGATAGTATTTTGTTTTTTGTTCAAGAAGTTTATAGGCTGCTGAATTTGGGTTTTGAATTTCAAAATAATTTAAAACAGGCAAGCCCATTCTTCCGCCCGCACCTTTCATAAATGCGTCAGGGTAAACTTGTTGTTCCCAATGAGAAAAACCAACAAGGCAGTCGCCAAATAATTTTGAATCAAGATTTTTGTTTACAAAGTTTTTATAGTCTTTAAGTTGTTTGTGGGCGATGAATTGTCTGAATTTATAGTAATCAATTTCATCTTTATATTCTTCTTTCATTACCTCATATTTTTCTTTTTTAAGGTAATATTGTACTCTGTCTTCTTGGCTTAGAGAATCTGGGTTTACATCAAATTTTTCAAAGAAATGATAACCATCTCCCCAAATGTCTTCTCCTCTAAATTCATCTTCACCATCAGATAAAAATGGTACTCCGCCTGCTTTTAAAAATGGTGCTAAAGCAAGCCTTGTGTACATATCATCATAATCAAGAGCAGATTTATTTGAATAAAATTCCCTATATTCTTGTTTTAATGGATGAGTTTCATCTAGTTTTTCAAAGTTTTGCCAAGCGATGTATAAAGGTCCTTTTTCTCTCGTTTCATCTGCTTTATAGGTATTTAAAATTTCTTTTTTCTTTTGAGTGTTATCTTCCATATAGAAATAATCAGGCAAAGAGCCTTTTGCAACTGGTGGTTCATCCATATCGCTTGTGCCGATTTCATTTTCAAAATTAATTAAATTGTTTCTAGAATTGTTTGAATGAACGAATGGTAAAATATCATCTTTAGATAAAATTGAGCCATATTTCTTTTGAGTTAGGTCAAAAAGATTGATTTTATCTTCTCCTAAAGACATCGCCCCTCTGTTATATGCGCCAAAATAGCCCCTTCTTTGTTTTGTAACAGGTCCTGCTGGAAACATTTTAAGAGCGTTACAAGCCATATAAGACATTAATTTATCTGTGTTTTGTTTGGCAATTGGTGAAGTCATTTTGCCAACCCCTGTATCCTCTTGGGGTTTAGATGGAAATGCGCAAACATCAAGTTTTGCAAGATGTACACCATTTTGAATGCCAAGCGCTTTTTTAGCCTCATTAGTCGCCGTTCTATAAGTTTGTTTTCTTTGATTTGTGGTCAGCGCTTCCCCAAATCTTAATCTCGAAGTAGATCTTACGGAATTAACTTTCATACTTTACCTAACTATCACATTTACAACACATATATATTAAACCATAGAATAAAATAAATTGCTAAATAAATAAGAAATGTAAAGTTTTTGAAACAATTGATATGACTGCTTTTGAGCGTATTTTATACACTAAAAAAAGTCCTACTTTTGGAGGACTTTTTCTTAGGATAAAATCGTATTTTTTATTTTACGAACTGAAAGACATTAATGCTTTTACAGAGCGTGCAGTATCTTGCACTTCTTTTTCTGAATGCATGTTGATTGTATCGTCCAGTATTTTAATTGCTTCTTGTTTATCTTTAAGAGCTAAAAGTTCATTAATAGCGCACATCGCAACCCTTGCAGATAAATCATTAATACCTTTACCTTTGTTCACGATTACAACTTCAAGTGCGTCGTGGGTATTTTTTTTGATTAAGGCTTTGCTTGTTAACTCTCTGATTTCATCGATTGGGCAATTTGTTCCTAATTCATTTAAAACTTGAATTGAATCAGCGTCTTTATGACGACCCAATGCTTCAATAATGTTTTTAACTCTTCTATTGTTCATTACCTGCTCCTTGTAATTCGTTAGATAACATACTTTTCAGCTCGCTAACAGGCTGATTTTGTAATCTTGAAACGTTATATTTAAATACATCAAATTCAACTTTTGTGTTGCCGATTTCTTGCATTTTTTTGAAAGCAGCAGTTGTATTGTTTTTAATTTTGTTACCAAATGCTATTGCATTTGTTTTAAGAGATGAAAACTTATTAATTGTTCCAACCCAAGCACTTGCTAGAAGTTTGCCTGTGTTTTCCATTCTTTCTTTCATAGAAAGAGATGAGTTTTCTTTTTTAGTTGCTTTGTCAGCTTTTTCAAACACATCCATTTGAATTACTGTACCTTTGAAGGTAATTCCAAAAGGATTAGTTTGTGCTGCTTGATTTTCTTGAGTTTTTTGAGTTTTGTCTGTTTTGTTTGCTCTAAGAGCTTTAAATTTGTTAAAAGCTTCAATACTTGACCTTAGAGGGGAAATTTTTTGCATTTTTTCTGCCTTTCTTTTCCAATTCCTTATAATACGTTTATCCTTGTATAAAAATTACCACACATTAAGTTCTAAAAAATCAATCTTTTGATTGAAAAATTAAAGTTTGATAATTCCAGTTAGTTCTAAATTATTATAAGTATAGATAATTAAAAGAGCATTTTCTTCCTTTGAATAGATGGTTTTAACCTCTTGATATTCTACTTCAAGAGGATTTTCGCCTTTAAGATATTTTCTGTAGTTTTTTTGTTCGTTTTTTAAATATTTTGAATAGCTCATTTTTTTAGGTTTTTGAGTAGTTTCGGGGTTAATTGTTTCAAAAACCTTTGAATTTATAATAGGAACTTTTGCTTTTAATTTTCCGGATTGATAAATCAATAAAAAATCAAGATATTTATCATGAAAAATGTTATAAAATCCTTTTTTTAAGCCATAACCGTCTTTATTTACAATGTCTTGTTCTAAAACTAAGATAGGTAAATTTTGATTATTAAAAGAATATTTATCAATTAGCTTTGTTTCATCTCTTTCGCCACTTGGATAAACTTCTTTTGGAACAAATTGATTTTTATAATATTCATAAGCAATTAAGTTATTATCGATTATCATTATGGCATGCAGTGATGAACTATTTTATTTTCTTCTAGCGATTTTTTAACATCAATTATTCTTTGATTAGAGCTTCCAACCCAATGAAGATTGTTGTCATTTAATTCTTTTTGAAATTCGCCATCAACTAAAACATCAATGTTTTCAATACCCATTAGGTTTTTAACTTCTTCCCATAAAAACCCAGTATAAAGCCAAATTGTTTTATCTTTAAATTTATCTTTGATTTCTTTTATAAGTTCAAGAACTTCTTGACGATTGAAAGGATGAAAAGGGTCGCCCCCTGAAAAAGTAATTCCTGAAACATGGGGTTTATTTAGTGCTTCAAAAAGCTCATCTTTTGCTTTTTGGTCAAATTCTAAACCGCCTGCAATATCCCAAGTTTGAGGATTTTGACATTCTGGACAATGGTGAGTACAGCCAGCAAGCCATAAAACAACCCTTAAACCGTCCCCATTTAACATATCGTCTTTTGTAATGTTATGATAATTCATTTTCTATTTCCTTTAGTTGAATAAAAACCCTCAAAAGAGGGTTTTTAATTTACATTGAAACTCTGTCTTTAATTTCTTCCATTTTATGATCAGCGAGCCTTGAATCTCCTTTGACTCTTGAATAAGCAAGGTAGCCATTCATTCTATCAATTTTTGTAAGATTTTTAGAGCCGCACTTAGGACAAACATCCATATTTAATTCTTGGTGTCCGCAATCATCACAATATGATAAAGATAGGTTAACACCTTCATAAAAGCCCATTTTCATAGCACGTTTGATAAGTGTTTCAATTGCTTTTGTGTTATATGAAATTGGATATTTAACATATTGGATTTTGCCACCGTTCATTAAATCCCAAAATCTTCCCTCTTTATCTTGTTTTTCAATTGGTCCGATTTGTTCTGAAACATGGCAGTGGAAAGAGTTTGAAACATAAGGTTTGTCTGATACGTTTTCAACAATTCCATATTTTTTTCTAAATTGTTTAACTTGTAAACCGCAAAGATTTTCAGCAGGTGTGCCATATAGGGCATAAAGCCAGCCATCTTCTTCTTTAAATTCTGCTACTTTTTTATTGATATATTCCATTACTTCAATCGCAAAAGCGCCATCTTCAACAAGAGATTTACCATTATGAAGTTCTTGAAGTTCATTTAGAGCGGTAATACCAAAACTTGCTGTTGCAGATTTTAAAAGAGGTTTAATTTTATCGTGGAAGTTAAGATGTCCGCCATAGAAACCACCCTCACAATATGCTAAAGGATTAACAGAAGCTCTCATTTCTCCAAGATATTCATAAGTTCTGATATGAATTTTTCTAATTAAATTCATATAGTAATCTAATACATCATAGAAATTTTTGCTTTCTTGTTTTGCTTTTGCATAAATCATTGGTAAATGTAGGCTTATAGCGCCAATGTTAAATCTACCAACAAAAACAGGTTTATCGTTTTCATCAGCAGGTTTTGCGCCGCCTCTTTCAAACCAAGGAGATAAGAAAGCACGACAACCCATTGGTGAAACCACTCTTTTGTATTTTTTATACATAGAAGCAACATAGCCTTCTCCTGAAAGGCTTAGCCAATCGGGATACATTGTTTTTTTAGAACATTCAACCCCTGCTTGGAATAAGTCATAAAGTGGTTTACCTTCGCCGTGTAGTTCTTCATCATATAAAAATACGATTTTAGGGAACAGCACAGGTTTTTTACATTCTTTTTTACCTTGTCCGCCTTGACGAGTTTTAAGACAAGCAAGAGTTGCCATTTTTTCAAACTCATCTTGACCTAAACCTGTTGTAACGGTGATAAACGGATAATCACCACGGCTTGAAGCAACTGTGTTGAATTTATATTCCCAGCCTTGGAAACCTTGTTCATAATCAGATTGAACATCTTTCATGGCTTCTTCACGAGCTTTTTCCATTGAAAGACCCATACAGATATATCTTTCGTGTTGTCTTTCATAAGTTTTTTGAGCGTAAGGTGCTAAGATTTTATCTACTTCAGGAACTGTAAAACCGCCATATTGTTGGCTTGCAGCTGCCATAACGATATCACCTATAACATCAAAAGCAACATCAAGGCTTCTTGGTTCGTTATACCAAATGTTACCCATTTCAAAGCCGCCTTTTAAAACTGAAGCAACATCAAATAAGCAACAGTTCATTGTGTCACGTCTTGCAGACATGTCATGAATATAGATATAGCCTTCTTTTATAGCTTGTTTATCTTCAACTGTTAAGAAGAATTTTTTATATAATTCTTTGTTTAATTCGTTAAAGATTAAAGAACGTTTTGTTGAAACCAAAGCAGAATCCGCATTAGCGTTTTCTTTATCGCCAATGTACATAATTCTTTGAGATTCTTGATAAACTTTATCAAGCATGTTAACAAAGTCTGTTTTATAGTTTCTGTAGTTTCTGTAGCTTTCAGCAACTTTAGGGCTTAGTGCTTGAAGTGCGCTTTCAACAACATTGTGCATTTGGATGATTTCAACTTCATCTTGATTCATTTCCATAACAGATTTGTTTACAAAAGCACAAATGTTTTTAATTTCAGTGTCACTAAAAGTAACCAACATTCTTGTAGCTGATTTTCTAATTGCTTCAACAACTTTTTCAATGTTGTATTTTTCTCTTGTGCCGTCTTTTTTAATGATTGTTACGTTGTTTAAATTTCTTCTTGAGAAATTTAATACATTAATCAGATTTTCGCCGCCATTTTTAATTGCATCGGTTGCACCTGAAACAATGTTTTGTTTAATGCCTGACTGCGTATTTGCATTTATATCGTTTGAAATCTTCTGCATCAATTCCTCCTAAAGCTGATAATGTCCGTATTTCAATAATTTAATATAATCCCAAACCTAATTTTTATGTATTTTTAAGATTAAGTTTTCGTTTTCAACTATTTAATTCATTCTACTATAAATTTAAGAGCATGGGTATAATTTATTTTGATGAAAAGAATAATTATTTTTTAAAAGATAAAAACCACTCCGATTTAGAGTGGTTTTTACACTTAATATTTATTTTATCAAAAATTAACTTTACAAAATTATTTTACTAAGGGAATAATTTGAGAAGTTATATCATCCCCACCCATTAATAGGGATTCCTTTCTGAATACTAGGCTGTAGCCCATGGCTTTTGCTTTTTGATTAATAGCAGTGTTAAGTTGGTTGTCTATTTCTAATGCTTTTTTGGCATAAGCATCTTTAATTGATTTTTTCTTAGCGGTTAATTGAGCTTCATATTTCTTAATAAGAGCATCTCTGCCTGCTTTTGTTTGTTGTTTTTGGATGTCTTGGCTTGCAGTGTTATACCATTTAAGCATTTCTTCTGTTTGTTTTGTTTTTGTTTCTTCTGCTAGTTTAAAGTTTTTTGAAGCGCTTAAAAGTTTATCTACATTTACATAAGCAACTTTTGCGCCGATAGAATCACTCATAGCAACATTATTAAGACCAAAACCAAGTCCAAATGCGAATGAGCATAAAACTAATGTTAATAAGGCTTTTTTCATAATTTTCTCCTTTTATTAATTGAAGTAATTGATTGATGATGTTATTGCTTGTCTAAATTCTATTTTATTAATTGAACGAGCGTCTATAACAGGCCCTGGGGGGATGATATACCATTTATAAAGAGCTGAGTTCATTCTTTTTGCAAATTTAGAAAGCCATGCTTTTTTTGTTTCATTATCTATCTTATTTTTTTTCTCATATAAAAATTCATAATTCATCATATTATTGATGGATTGATTAAGATTTTCCATTCTCCAAATGACTTCATCTAAAAATTCATAAGGCATAAGAGCGTCTTCCGCTAACAAGGTTTTACCTGTTTTAGGGTCAAGCGCTAATTCTGCCCCTGGGGGTTTTAAAATAATGCTTTCAGGAATTGCATTTTTTTGTGGGCGATTTTCATTCATCCACCTTGCAAGCGAGAAAAGTTTTGTTTTAACAACATCACAAATAGGCGCATATCCACCCGACATATCGCCATTAATTGTAGCGTAACCCATATAAAGCTCTGATTTATCTGATGTTGCAATAGGTAATGCGCCATATTCATTAGCTATTCCCCATAAAATCATGGCTCTTGAACGGGCTTGGATGTTATCTTGAGTGTAAGAATTAGTGTATCTTTTACACCAATCTTTTGGTAAGTCCTCAAACATATTTTTAAATTTTTCACAAATTAAATCTTGCATATCTTTAATTGTGATTTTTTTAAAAAATATTCCAAGGTTTTGCGCTAATTGTTCTGCGTCATCTTTACTTTCTTGGCTTGTTAATTTTGAGGGCATTGAAACCCCTAAAACGTTTTCTTTTCCAAGAGCATCAGCAAGTAATACAGCACAAACTGTTGAATCTAATCCGCCTGAAAGCCCTAAAACCGCTTTTTTAAAACCATTTTTAGAAAAATAATCTTTAATTGCAAGTGTAATTGCCCTATAGGTGCGCTCTAAATCAGGGTAGTGGTCTAGTGAAAATTCTTTTTGAGAATTAAGAGTTTTTTCAAGACCTTTTGGTAGAGGATTAATTTTTCCGCCGTTTTCATAACTTACAATGAAAAATTCTTCTTCAAAAGATTTAGCGTTGGCAACTAAAACCCCGTTTTCATCATACATTCTTGAGCTACCTTCATAAACAAGTTCGTCGTTTGCGCCAACTTGATTTACATAAATATATTTAACATTATATTTTTTAGCGCAGTAGCTAATCATGTTGTGTTTTAGTTGTTCTTTTTTTGTTCTTGTGCAAGATGAAGCAGGGCAAACAACAACATCAACTAAAGGTGCAATTTCTTTTAGAGGGTCATTTTTATATAATTTTTTATCAAAAAAGTCAAAGTCATTCCAACCGTCTTCACAAACAATCACGCCATATTTTAAACCATTAATTTCAATAATTCTTTCATTTTTATCTATTTTATATGGTTCAAAATAGCGATAGTCATTGTGTTCAGAATAGTTTGGAAGAAGTGACTTTTTAATTGATTTTTTGATTTCTTGATTTTCAATAAAAGCAATTGAATTATAAAACGGCTTTTCAAAGTTATTTTTATTGATTTCAGGATAACCTATTAAAACCCTTGTTTTTGTAACATATTGCTTAATTTCTTCAAGCGCTTTTTGGCATTGAATGGCGCAATATGGATATCTTCCTAAGATATCGCCCATCGGATGACCTAATAAAAATAGTTCAGGAAAAACTATTAAATCGATATCTAAATCGTTTGCTTTTTTAATGTATTCAAGCGCTTTATTTTTATTATATTCAACATTTCCAACTATTGAATTTAATTGTGCTAAGGCAATTTTGTGTTCTTTTTTATTCATAGAGTAATTTTAGCACAGTGAAAAATTTTTAAAAGAGGTGAAAAAATGAACCCTAAGAAATTTCAATTCTAATTTCAAAAGATCTATCCCAAGGTAAGCTATATTTAACCTCTTTAGGGTAATAATCTAAAAATTTTGAAATTCTTTTAGCGCAAATATTAAGCTCATCTGTTTTTTCTTTAAGTGCTTTTTTAAAGTCAGATGAAACCTGAACACTTTTTCGATTGAGTGCTTGGTAAGCCCAGTCATCTAAAAATCTTATAAACATAATCTTTTTAAAAGCCTGTTCATTAAAAGAACCATTTTTCAAAGCTAAAAATTTAACAATGGCTATTAAAAGTGAAGCGCCTATTGTGTTTGCGGATGTGTTATAGCCGCAATATGAAAAAAGTTCGTTTCTAGAGTGCTTAAAAAGTTCTTCAATAAGCCCTCTATCAGCCCCATTAGCATTATTAACATCAGCAATAAAATATTTTTTATAATTAGGAAATTCACCTTGAAAAGAGTTAATAACATCTCCTAAAACGTGGTCACCTTGTTCATTTTTAAAATTATTAATAATAAAATTAAGGTCAGGGTTTAGATAATCAATCTCACAACCTGCCATTTCAATTTGAGAAAGAACGCAGTTTTCAATTGAAATATCTTCATATTTTGAAATTAGATTTTTACTTTTTTCTTGAAGAAAAATCGGGTTAATTTTTAATTTATTTTTTTTACAAAGCGCTCTTGAAATTAATGAAAGAGGAATTTCATCTGCCCCTGTTTTAATTTTAACATTAGATAAGTTATCTTTTTTAGCTAATTTTTCAAGCTCAAGCGCTTCTTTAACATTAAAACCATAAGGCGCACAGTCATCTTTTGAAAAAATTAAAGTATCAAAAAAGCCTTCTTTTGCCCAAGAAAGATATAGCTTATTAATTTCAAAATTTCTTGACCTTGTTTTTAAATAGTCATCTAAAATTTCTTTTGGAATATCATTTTTAATTTCAAGATTTGTTTTTTCAACTTCATTTTTATGAAGATTATAAGAGTAATCAAAAATCTTTTTACCATAAGTTGACCAATAGGCTTTTTCTTCTTCATTAATGTTGTTATTTGAAATTCTCATAATAGAAGAAAAGCCAAGGATTTTACCTGCTTTTTTAAGGGCAATTTCTTTAAATTTTTCAATTCTTTCTTTAATTTTAAAAAAGCTATCTTCACATCTTCTTGAGGGGATTAAACCGCCATAAGCCAAAGTATCTAGGCATATAATTAAATAATCAATTGATGAAGAATTTTCTAAAAATTTTAAAATTTCATCAACAAAAGCGCCTTTTTTTAAACCGCCAAGAAATTTAATATCAGGCATTGAAACATTAATATTTTTATCAATGGCTAAGATATCATTGATTATATCATAGCAAATAGGGCGATTATCAATCGGAATTATTGTTATATTAGTCATAAAATCATTTTAATAAGAATTTTATCATTATTCAAGAATTTGTTTTGCCTTTTATATTTTTTTTGATAAAATTAAACCTAGTTATAGAGAGATTGTAAGAAAAAGACAATGAAAGAAAGAATAGCTTTATTAACAATAATAACCCTGCTTCTTGCCTTTTTGATTGTTTTTCAAAATTATTTTAATACTGCATGGGCAATTATATTTTTAATAGGATTTATGTTTTTATATTCATTTTACATGTATTGTGTAATGAAATATAAAAAGCGTAAGCTAAGAAAAAATCCCCCTATTATTAATTATGAATATCAACCTTTTGTATCAATTATGATACCTGCGCATAATGAAGCTGAGGTTATTCAAAAAACTGCTTTAAATATTTTAAATTTAGATTATAAAAATTTTGAAATAATCTTAATTGATGATAGAAGTGATGATAATACTGCTTCTATTATGAAAGAATTAGAAGCTCAACATAATAAAATCAAAGTTTTAATTAGACCAAAAGACGCAACTGCAGGAAAATCTGCTGTTTTAAATGACGCTTTTAAAATTGCTAAAGGTGAGGCTGTTTTGGTTTTTGATGCTGATGCAAAAGTAAAACCTGATTTTCTTAAAAATATGATACCTAAACTTGAACCAGCTGATGTTGGTGCTGTTCAAGCAAGAAAAGTGATAATTAACGCTAATCAAAATTTTCTTACAAAATGTCAAAATAATGAATACATCCTTGATTCTCATCTTCAAGAGGGTCGTGACGCTTTAAGGGGCGCTGTTGAATTAAGAGGAAATGGCGAATTAATTAAAAGACAAGCTCTAATTAGCATTAATGGTTGGAATGAAGAAACAATTGTTGATGACCTTGATATGTCAACAAGACTTCATGTTAAAGGTTGGGACATTCGTTTTTGTTCTGATGTTGAAGTTTATGAAGAAGGTGTAATTGATTTTTATGCTTTAATTCGTCAAAGAAGACGCTGGGTTGAAGGTTCAATCAGAAGATATTTAGAATATGCAAAAGATGTTTTTACATCAAGAGATATGTCTTTAAGAGTCGGATTTGATTTAATTGCTTATATTACAGAATTTCTACTTCCTTTTTGGTTAATTGCTGAAATTGTAATTCAAGCATTTAGATTTGTTAAAGGATATGAAAACTGCATTTTATCTTCAATAGCGATAGTTTGCGCAACGGCTGTGTTCTTTACTTGCGGATTTATATATAGCTTAAGAAAATATCTTAAAATTTCTTTTGTGGAAGCATTTAAAGAGGCTTTAATAACATCAATTTATTTTATTACAATTTGGTTCCCGATTGCTATGTTTATCATTTTTAAAATTATTTTCACTAAAAAAACAATGGATTGGGGCAAAACGCAACACGGTGTTTGTGAAAAATGCGAAAATGAAATAATCAAGAAAGAAGATTAAATGACAAATAATAATGACTTTTATTTTATTGCAATTGGCGGTGTAGGACAAAGTGCATTAGCTAAAATATTATTGCAATTAGGCTACAGTGTTTCAGGTTCTGATATCCAAGAAAGCAAATACACAAAACTTGTTTCTTCCTTGGGCGCAAAGGTTTTTATCGGGCATGATAAAAATAATCTTCAAGGCTCGCCAAAAGTCGTTATATCTTCTGCAATTAAAGAAGATAACCCAGAGTTAATTGAAGCTAGAAAAAGAGGGCTTGAAATTTTCCACAGGTCAGATTGTTTAAAATATATTTCTGAAAAATTCCCTTGTTTCATTGGTTTAGCCGGAACGCATGGCAAAACAACAACCTCTGGGCTTTTAAGTTTTATTTTAGAAAGAATGGAAGAAAACCCATCTTATGCAATAGGGGGAATTATTCCAAAATTAAATATCAACGCAAAAGCAGATAAAAATTCAAAATTTTTTGTAGCAGAGCTTGATGAATCAGATGGAACAATTCAAAAATATTCTCCAAATTATCTTGTAATAAATAATCTTGAAGCAGATCACCTTGATTATTATAAAAATGGTTTAGACGATATTCTTTTAACTTTTGAAAAAGTTGTTCAAAATATGACTAAAAAAGAAAATTCAAAAGTTTTTTATAACGTTGATAACTTTGGGTGCGAAAAATTTATCTCTCAAAGTAAATTTAAAAATTTCATTAGCTTTGGAATTGAAAAAGAAGCGTTTTACCAAGCTAAAAACATTGTTTTTGAAGAATTAGAAAGTTCTTTTGATGTCTATAAGAAAAATGAATTTTTAGGTTCAATTAAAATGATAATCCCTGGGAAACACAACGTTTATAACGCTTTAGCAATAGTAAGCGTTTTAGATGACCTTGGGTTTAAATTAGATGAATATGGAAAATATTTTAGCGAATTTTCCGGCATGGGAAGACGTTTTCAAATTGTTGCAAAAACAGATTATATAACAATTGTGGATGATTATGCTCATCATCCTTCTGAAATTAAATCTACACTTGAAGCAATTAAAAACACTAAAAAAAGAAAAGTGGTTATCTTTCAACCACATCGCTACACAAGGCTTAAAGGCTTATGGAATGAATTTTTAGAAAGTTTTAATAGTATAGATGAACTTTTTGTTTTAGATGTTTTTAAGGCTGGTGATAGCTTTGATGAAACATATAATTCCAAAAATTTTGTTGAAGAAATTTCAAAAAAAGTTCAAAATGTAAGTTATATTAGTGGTTCAATTGAAGAAGCTGCAAAAAAAATTGCACCAAAACTTCAAAAAGGAGATTTACTTTTAACCCTTGGGGCAGGCGACATTACAAAAATAGGCGGATTAATTAATGATATGCTCTCAAAATGAAATAAAATTTTATAATGATTTTCAATTGACTAATTTTAACACCTTAAAAATTAATTCAGTTGCAAAACTGTTCTATATGCCTGATAACTACGGGGAATTAATCTCTCTTTTTAAAAAATATAAAGATAACACCCCAATTGTAATCGGCAACGGTTCTAATATTTTATTTTCTTCTTTGGGAATAAAAAATCCTATTATTTACACAGGTTTAATTAAATCTAACATCAACTTCGGCTCAAATTTTGAAGTTGAAGCAGGAATTAAAACCCAAACTCTTTCAAAATTAGCTCTAGATAAAGGTTTATCAGGGTTTGAGTTTTTAATCGGGATACCAGCCTCTCTTGGTGGCGCTATTTATATGAATGCGGGCGCTCATAAACAAACAATAAGCGATTATCTTATTAGCGCTAAGGTTTATGACGTCGAAAACGCTAAAATTTTAACCTTAAAAAAAGATGAAATGAAATTTTCATACAGACATTCAATTTTAAAAGAAAAACCATATATTTTATTAAGCGCAAAATTTAATCTTGAAAAGAAACCAAAAGAAGAAATAAAAGCAAGAATGGATGAAAATTTAATCTTTAGAAAAAATAATCAGCCTAATCTTTCCTTGCCAAATGCCGGCTCTGTTTTTAAAAATCCTAAAGATTGCGAATTTTCAGCAGGTGCTCTAATAGATAAATGCGGCTTAAGAGGCTTTAAAATGGGCAATTGTGAGGTTTTTCAAAACCATTGTAATTTTATAATTAATAAAGGAAATGCTACTTCTATAGATTATACAAACATCGTTTTTGAAATTTATTCAAAAGTTAAGGAAAATTTTAATGTTGAATTAGAACCGGAAATAATCTATATTGGTAAAATGACAAAGGAAGAAAACGAAAAATGGAACATAATGAGAAAAAAATAACTAAAAATTCTAAAATAGCTGTGCTTTGTGGCGGTATTTCAAATGAAAGAGAAGTTTCACTTCGCTCTGGAAAAAATGTTTTCAAAGCCCTAATCGAACTTGGCTATAAAGATGTTACTTTAATTGATGTAGATAGAAATATTGCTTCAATTTTATCTGAAACAAAAATTGAATATGCAATTAATGTTCTTCATGGAAGATATGGTGAAGATGGCTGTATTCAAGGTGTGCTTGAATTTTTAAACATTCCATATTCAGGCTGCAAAGTTAAATCAAGCTCAATCTGTATGGATAAAATCATGACAAAAAGGGTTCTTTCTTCAATTAAAGAAATTCCTTTAATTAAATCTGTAAATGTTACAAAAGAAAACTATAAAACAAAAGTTCAAGAGCTTAACTTCCCTTTAATTGTTAAACCTGCAAATGAGGGTTCTTCTATTGGTATGACAAAAATTAATTCAATTGATGAATTAGATAATGCTATGAATGAAGCTCTAAAATGCGATAAAGAAATTCTAATTGAAGAATATCTTGTTGGCGATTCTGCTACAGTTGGCGTTTTAGAAAGAAAAAAAGAAGACGGCACAATTGAAACTTTTGCAACCCCAATTTTAGGCTTTAAAACTAAAACAGAATGGTATGATTATGAAGCAAAATATACAAAAGGCTTAACAGAATTCATCTTGCCTGCTGATTTTAGTGATGAATTAACAAAACAAATTAAAGAAATTGCTCTTTTATCTCATAAAACTTGCGATTGCAGAGGGGTTTCAAGGGTTGACTTTTTAGTTCATAATAACATTCCTTATGTTCTTGAAATAAATACAAACCCTGGAATGACAGATACATCAGACCTTCCAGCCCAAGCAAACGCTATGGGAATTAATTACAATGAATTAGTAGATATAATTTTAAAAACTGCGGAGTTTGACTAAAAAATGGGTTTACTTTACCAAAAAAGACGACTTAAAGTAAATAAAATAAAAAGAATGTTGAATTCTAGAAGACGCTTTTTGCAAAGGTTCAGAGTCCTTTTGTCTTTGGTGCTTGTGGTTTTAATCTGCTATTGTGGAATTAAAGTTTTAAAACTTCCTCAATGGTATATCGATTCAACAAAACTAATCGAAGCAGACCCTTCTGTTATTAAAATTCAAGGAAATCTTATCACTCCAACCTATAAAATTGTTAATATGATTAGGCAAACGCAATTGCCCTATACTCAAATTTTTAGGTTAAAAACAAATGAACTTGAAAATAACATTTTGCTTTTGCAATCTGTTAAAAAAGTTTATGTTAGAAGATATTGGTTCCCTGCTCGCCTTGTAATTGTGCTAGATGAAAGAGTACCTGCGTTTTTACTTGCGCCTAATCTTGAATCAGAACCAAACTCCGCCCTAACAACAGACGGCGTTTTAATTGACCATGATTACTTGCCTTTTAACCCCTCAATAAAGGCTAAAAAACTTTTAACTTATGGAATTAAAGATGGCGTTGATGAAGTTTGGGATAAAAAGAAAGTTGAAGAAATTTTAAAACTCGTTAGGGCAATTGAAACATATTCAAACCAAGAGGTTGTTTATGTTGATTTAAGAAACCAAAAAGATGTTTATATAATGCTTCAAGAATACCTTATCCGCTTTGGTGAAATTAATGACACCGCCCTAAAAAGAGCAAAATGGATTGCATCAATTCTTCCCGAAGCACGAAAAATTGAACAAAAAATTAAATACATCGACCTTCGTTGGGAAGATTCACACTACTTACGCCTTGAAGGCGTAAAAGACGCTGGTAGCAAGTAATGGTGGCTTAAAAACCGTAGGTTGGGCATACCTAATCTGCCCCCTTAAAAAGATACAATACTTGTAGGCAATAAAATGTTTCCTTTGGTTTTT
>CAKUXO010000021.1 GCA_934700385.1 uncultured Candidatus Melainabacteria bacterium | reverse complement strand
TTTTTATATAAATATGATAATGCCGGCTAACAGTAATAATATAGGGTTGAATAATATTCAACAAAACCCTTATTCAAAGTTTTCAAAGGTAGATTATTCTCAAAATCGAAACTACCTTTCAAATGCCTATGGCAGAAAACCCACTGTTCAATATTATAACGACGATAAAGAAAAGAGAAATAAAAAAATTAAAAATGCCCTTATTTTAGGCTCTGTTGGTTTGACAATTTTAGGGGGCGTTGCGCTTGGTTTTAGAACACATAAAGGTAAATTTAAAGATTATAGCGGCAAATTTTCTAATTTAATGTTAAATTTTACAACCCTTAAAGATGATGCTTGGGATAGAATTGCAACAACAATTTCAGAAAAAACACCTTTTAAATTTGTTAAAAAATTAGGAGATAAATATTCTGATTTTTATAGAAAAAATGTTTATAAAGCCTTAAAACCAAAATATGAAAAAATCCAAGAAGAAATTTTAAAAACTCAAGGAAATGAAAAAATTAAAGATAAACTTGTTGATTTTGACACATTGTTTAATGATTTAAATGATTCAATGCTAAAAACAATTAAAGAAGATAGGGTTTCAAGTAAGAAAAATATCCTAAAAGGCGAAAAATTTTCTTTTGAAACAATTTATAAAAACTTAACAAGACCAATTGGAGATGATAAAATCTCAAGCGTTATTTATGATTCTAAAAGTTTTATAGAAGTTCCTGAAAATGCTTCAGCTGGTCTTAAAAAATTAATAGATGAACATAATAATCTTTTAAAAGATATGTTAATTCCAAAATTAAGAGATATTAACTTTGGCTGTGCGCCGACTGACGTTATAACAGGCGCTATTCCTGTTTTAGGTTTTGGAGTTGCTATGGCAAATTCTGATAAAGAAGAAAGAAAATCTTTAATGTTAAACTTAGGTGTGCCATTATTACCATCTATCTTTATGCCTTTATTAGGAACAAGATTTCCTATTTTAAATGGGGTAAAGGCTATGATAGCAGGCTTTGCAATTGGTCAAGTTGTATCTAACGGGGTGAAAATTGTTGATAAACAACTAAATAAAAATCAAAATGAAACTGATTATAAGGCTTAAATTATAATTTAAAAAAGCGCAAGGCATTTTACCTTACGCTTTTAAAGATAATTTATTAATAATTATTCTTCTATTTGAATTACACTTACTGGGCATGCATCTGCAGCGTCTTTAACGCAATCTTCGTTGCCTTCAACTTTTGAATTGTCAACTGTGCAAACATCTTCTACTTTGAATACATCAGCACAAAAAGATTCACATGCGCCGCAACCAATGCAACCATCTTCAATAACAACTTTCATGTAATATCTCCTTAAATTTAATACAATTAATAGTATATATAAAATTAAATTTAATTACAAGATATATTTTAAGGTTTATAATTAGAAATAATAATATCTCTTGTAATTGTTCCCGAGTTAAATAACAAATCAGCTTGAGAAATGTTATATTTTATTATAGCACTTACATTTTCAACACGAGCTTGCGTAACTTCGCTTTGAGCTTCAATTACATCTAAAAGAATACCCTTACCATTATTAAACCTTAACATCGCCAATTTAACGCTTTCTAGGGAATATTCAAGGCGAGTTTTAGTTACATCCATTTCCTTGATATTAAATAAATATTGCGTATAAGAATTAACAATTCCCTCTTTTAAATTTCTTAATTTAATTTCATATTCTAATTTTTTAGCCATAATTTTTTCTTTTTGAGCTTTTATTTTTGTAATTGTGCCCATAAAACAATTCTTCCCTGGTTCCCAATATAAATACCCAGCAAGAATGTAATTAGGCTTAATTGAAGTACTTAGAGTACCTTGAAATTGTTGTTGAAAATCAACAAGGGGTTTTGGCATAAATTCTGTTACATAAGTATTTTTAACTTGTTTTTCGTAAGAAATTAAATTTTTCAATTCTTTTAAATCTTCACGATTATTAATTGCAAGGTCGTAAAAATCTTCAATTTTTTGGGTTTCTAAAACTAAATTAAGGGGTTTGATATCATTTTCAAAAGGCATTAGGGCAGTTTCAACTTTTATACCCATTAAGTTAGCTAATCTTGTTTGAGAAAGACGAAAATCAGTTAATGCCTTTAAAAGACTTAATTTTGCCTGAGCAGTTTCATTTTTAGCACGAATTACATCAAATTTTGTTCCAAAGCCTGAATTTTCAAGGTTTTGTGCTAATGAAAGCTGAGCATTTCTTTCGATTAAATTTTTAAGATAGATTTCAATGCTGATTTTTGCTAAAAGCATTTCATAATAATATTTAACACAATAATATAAACTTTGTGAAATTGAATAGTTATAGGCATTTTTCTTCGAGCGTTCAAAATATTTTTTAGCTTTTGCTTCAAAAATCTGTTGACCCCCATCAAAAAGTCTGTGTTCAGCTTTTAAATTAATTGATAGAGCGGTTTCGTGGAAAGCATCTCTTAAAACTCCGCCAACCAAAATTTGACCGCTATAATTAGCGATATAGGAAGTTGTATTTAAAACAGGAAGAAATTTTGAGAGTGCATTTTGATATTCATATTTTGAACTTTTATAGTCATGGTTTTTTAAATCGATATCAAAATTATTTTTTAGGGTGATATCAATACATTCATCTAAGCTAACAACAACATAATCATTTTTTATTTCATTTTGAATAAAATTTTCAATATCAATGTCATCAATATATTTTTTACAAAATTTTGAAACTTCGCAGTTTAAATCGTTTTGAAATTCAATAGGCAAGTCAAAAAGAGCCTCTTTAGAAAAAGCAGCACAAAAAGAAAAAATAAAAGAAATTAATATTAAATACAAAATGCGCATCTTAAATATTTTATAAAATTACAAAAAGAATAATAATATCTTTATTGGCTAATACTTTTATGATAGATTAATTACATATAAACTTTTAAAAGGAAAAAATATAATGACAAACACTAATCAAGAGCTTGCTACAACTTATGAAGCTAGAAAAGTTGAAAAAGAAACCTATGATTTTTGGGAAAACAACGACTTTTTTAAAGCAAATTCAAAATCAGATAAAGACCCTTATTCAATAGTTATTCCCCCGCCAAATGTTACAGGGGTATTACACATGGGTCATGCTCTTGATGGAACTTTGCAAGATATTCTAATTCGTTATAACAGAATGTTAGGTAAAGAAGTTCTTTGGATGCCAGGGTGCGACCATGCTGGTATTGCAACTCAAAATGTAATTGAAAAAAATCTTGCTAAAGAAGGGAAATCTCGTCATGATTTAGGACGTGAAAAATTCTTAGAAACAACTTGGAAATGGGCAAATGAACATAAAAACAGAATTTTAGAGCAATTTAAGTTATTAGGCGCTAGTTTTGACCTTTCAAGAAAAAGATTTACGCTTGACGAGGGTTGTTCTAACGCAGTTAAAAAAGTTTTTGTTGATTTATATAACAAAGGTTTAATTTATAAAGGAAATTACATCGTTAACTGGTGTCCTCGTTGCCAAAGTGCTATTTCTGATGTAGAAACAAACTATGAAACAGAAGATGGTTCATTATGGGAAATTTCTTATGCACTTAAAGATGAAATGGGCGCAATAGTTATTGCTACAACTCGTCCTGAAACAATGTTTGGTGACGTTGCAATTGCCGTTAATCCAAGCGATTACAAATATAAAGATTTAATCGGTAAATCTTGCGTTATGCCATTAACAGGTAGAACAATTCCAATTATAGCTGATGATTATGTTGATAAATCTTTTGGAACAGGCGCTCTTAAAATCACTCCTGCACATGACCCTAACGACTTTGAAGTAGGTATTCGTCATAATCTTCCTCAAATTAAAGTAATTGATGAAAAAGGTTGCATGATGAGAAATGAATATGTACCACCTCAATTACAAGGTTTAACAAGAGAAGAAGCCCGCAAGAAAACCGTTGAAATGCTTGAAGAAAATCAAGTTTTAATTAGAATTACTCCACATGTTCATAACGTTGGTAAATGTCAAAGATGTAACACAACAATTGAACCATTATTATCTCGTCAATGGTTTGTTAAAATGGAACCACTTGCAAAACCTGCTATTGAAGCGGTTAAAAATGGCTCTATTAAATTCATCCCTCAAAGATGGGAAAAAAATTATTTAATGTGGATGGAAAATATCCGTGATTGGTGTATTTCTCGCCAACTTTGGTGGGGACATCAAATTCCTGCTTATTATCATAATCAAACAGGTGAAATGGTTGTTGCAGTTGAAAATCCTGATCCTAATAATTATACTCAAGAAACAGATGTATTAGATACTTGGTTTTCATCTGGTTTATGGCCATTTGAAACGATGGGCTGGCCTGATACTAATTCTGATGACTATAAAAAATTCTATCCTACAAACACTCTTGTAACGGGTTTTGATATTATTTTCTTCTGGGTTGCAAGAATGATTACAATGGGCTTAGAATTTACTAAAAAACCGCCATTTTCAACCGTTTATATCCATGGCTTGATAAGAGATGAACACGGTCAAAAAATGTCTAAATCAAAAGGAAATACAATCGACCCTGTTGATTTAATTGAAAAATATGGCTGCGACGCATTAAGATTTACATTAACATATTTATGCACTTATGGCGGACAAGATATCAAAATAAGCGATGAAAAATTTGAATTTGGAAGAAACTTTGCAAACAAAATTTGGAACGCTTCAAGATTTGTTTTAATGAACATTACAAAATCTAAAGATGAGCTAAATTTGGACTTAAATAAACTTTCTTTAGCAGATAAATGGATTTTAAATGAATTAAATGAAACCACTAAAACAATCAATGAAAACCTAGAAAACTATAGAATTGGCGAAGTTGCTTCAATTTTATATGAATTTTTCTGGAATAAATATTGCGATTGGTATATTGAACTTTCTAAAATTGAAAAAAATGAAGCTGTTATGGTTTATGTTTTAGATATGTTCTTAAGATTATTACATCCTATTATGCCTCATATTACAGAAGCTATTTGGCAAAAAATTCCTCAAAATAAAGAAGAAAAAGCGATTTTATTTGCTAAATATCCAAAATATGATGAAAAACTTGAATTTTCAGCTGATTCAAAGAAAATGGAAACAGTTTTTGAAACAATTAAAACCCTTAGAAATGTTAGAGCAGAATTCAACATTCCACTTGGCTCAAAAATTGATATCATAATTGATAATAACGAAGAATTATATTCTCAAATTATTCCATATCTTGAAAGACTTGCAAAAGTTAACTCTGTTAAATTTGATAAAAATTCTTCTATTCCAAAAAGCGCATATTGCACAGTTGGCGACACTAAAATTACAATTCCTTTAGAAGATTTAATTGATTTAAAACAAGAAATCGCTCGTCAACAAAAGAAAATGGATAAATTAAATCAAGAACTAAAATCAATTGAAGGAAGATTAAACAATTCTAAATTTGTTAATAGCGCACCAAAAGAAGTTGTTCAAAAAACAACAGATAGAAAAAATGAATTAGTTTCAGAGCTTGAACTTATAGAAAATACAATCAAAAAACTTTCATAAAACCAAAGGCGAGATTAATTCTCGCCTTTTTAATTTTTATTAAATCTTATTTTTAAAACGTTTAAGAGTGCTTCAAAAAAAATATTTTTGCTCATTTTAGATTTTCCTTGTGTTCTATCTTTAAAAACGATAGGAAATTCCTTGATTTTAGCGCCATTTTTAAAAGCACGATATTTCATTTCAATTTGAAAACAATATCCTTTTGAAATTATTTTTTCAAAATTAATTTTTTCTAAAACTTCTTTTCTCCAACCGTTAAAACCGCCAGTTAAATCATGAATTGGGCAATTTAAAACCAATCTTGAATAAAAAGAACCACCTTTAGAAATCAAATTTCTTAAAATTCCCCAATTTTTGACCCCGCCATTTTTAATGTTTCTTGAACCAATAACAACATCAAACTCTAAAAGTTCATCAAACATTTGAGGAAGATAAATCGGATTATGAGAAAAATCAGCGTCAAATTGAATGAAATAATTAAAACCTTTTTTTAAACCAAATTTAAAACCGTCGATATAAGCGCTTGCAAGCCCAAGTTTTCCACTGCGTTCTAAAACAAAGAGATTGGAATATTTTAATTTCAATTCAGATAAAACATCTTTTGTGCCATCAGTTGAATTATCATCCACAACTAAAACCGAAAAATCATAACCAATTAAGGTTGAATTGATTTTTTCTAATAATGATGAGATATTTTCAACCTCATTATAAGTTGGAATTACAATTAAATAAGCCATTATAGCTTTATATTTTAATATTAATATTAACTTTTGTAAAGTTTTTTAAGAAAAATCGAACAAAAAAGGCAATTTTTAAAACACAAAAAACTTTATTAAAGAGTAAGGAACAGCGACACTGAAAATTAAACAATAGATTTTTTATCAATCAATTTGATTTGATTGATAAAAACAAAAAAGATATTTTTACTCTCTCTTGATATCCTCGTGTTTATAAATGTTTGACTTTTAAGTTAAACATTTTTTTTATTATAAAAATAGTGATTTTCACCATATTATTGATAATCATCTTTGAATGAGATTGAAAACGTTATTTTTACCCACTTTAAAAAATCCCTCCATGTGCTATAATGTATATAAGGATTAACTATGAAAATATTTTTTATAACATTATCTATTTTATTTCTTGCAACACCTGCTTTCTGTGCCCCAGGGTGGAAAGAGGGTGCAAACGATAATGTTAAATTCTATGATGATTCTGAATTTCAAGCGTATGCCAGAAAATTAAAAGAGGATTTTCATAATAAGTACACTGTTGTAATATCCCCAACAGAATCAGTTGATACTTCACCATTAAATGCGTGGAACAATGAAGTTGAAGTTCCTCTCTATCAATATATAATTGACCATCCCCCTAAATATGTAAATAACTAGTTTGTTTTTTTGTATTTTTTTACAGATACAGAAACTTCTTCTTTTGTACCATTAATTGTATGGTTACTTGATATAACCTTATAGGCGCCATCGACATCTATTTTTTTATTTTGAATTGTTGTTATTGTTCCGGATTGCAATTTGTTAGCGCCTTGACAAAATGGGGAATAAGGTAAATAATATTAATATAGGGTGGTAGTTTGCGAAGCTACCAATAGCCCTTTAGAAGTCGAAACGGCTCTTACTTTTATGGTGAGAGCCGTTTAATATATCTTAAATCTCAATCCCTATCAATCAATTTTTGTAACATTTTTTAATAATCAAGCAATTTTTATAAGTATATAACCTTTATATAAATATAAAGGTATCAAGTATGGATTTAAGTTTAAATAATATCACCACACAAGTTAATGGCAAAATAGATAACAACATTCAACAACACAATTTAGGTGATTGTGGTTTAATTTCAAGTGTTTTTTCTATGGCTCAAACTGAAGATGGCGCTAAAAACATTGAAAATTCAATTAATATTAATAATTCTAACGGTGAAAAAAGTTATGATGTCACCTTTAAAGGAATTAATGAAACCTATACAATTTCTGATTCTGATATAAAAAATGCTCAAAATAACCCTGAAAGACAATATTCTACAGGGGATGACGATATGACATTAATTGAGCTTGCAGTTGAAAAATGTTTAAATGAAACAAAAAATGAAACCGTTATAAGTCAAAAAGAAGATAAATTAAATGGTGTTTCGCCTAACCTTGTAAGCTATTTATTTACAGGTGAAACAGGAGAATCTGTTAGTTACGACAAAGAAAAAGACTTGCAATCTATGATGGATGTAATTCAATCTACAGATACAATTTATAGTAACGAAGATATTAATTTAAAAGATACAGATGGAAATGATATCCAATTAGATAAAAATAAAGAATATAAAGTAACTTCATATAATAAAGATGGTTCTTTAGAAATTGAATCACCTAAAAATTTTATTTTTGGGGGCAAAAAATATACAATTTCGCAAGAAGAATTATTTAACTCTAACTTTAATAATTTAAAATCAAATCAAGATATAACTCTTGAAATGATTGACGATATGTTTAAAGAATTTGAAAACGATAAAGAAAACACAGCCCTTGTTTTTGCAAATATGGAAGATAGTGACTTTTCTGAAATTGAAGATTCTAATGGGGAAGAAATAAGCCTAGGTTCAAACCATGCTTATAGCGTTATTGATTCAAATGATGACTCAGTAACATTGGTTAATCCTTGGGATACATCTGAAGAAATAACTATTAATAAAGAGGAACTTTTTAGCTTAGATAGTTTTAAAGTATATTCACCAAATGTTTAATAAAACAACACACAAAGGTATAAAATGGATACAAGTTTAAATAATATTAATACGCAAGTTAACGGAAAAATAGATAGCGCAATTTATCAAAATGATTTAAATGATTGTGCTTTAATAGCAAGCATTTTTTCTATGGCGCAAACAACAAAAGGCGCTAAAACCCTTGAAAATTCAATTAATATCAACGATTCAAATAGTGAAAAAAGCTATGATGTTACATTTAAAGGACTTGATGAAACATATAATGTAACTCAAGAAGAAATTGAAAATGCGCAAAATGACCCTGAAAGGCAATATGCCACAGGCGATAGTGATATGACATTAATTGAACTAGCATTTGAAAAATGTTTAAATGAATCAAATAATGAAACACTAGATAGTTTTTATGTTAACCCAGATGACAATTTAACAGGAATTTCACTTGATTTAATCAATTATCTTTTTACAGGTGAAATCGGAAAAACACTATGTGAGGATAAAACAGGCAGCAAAAGTGCTATGACGATTGGTTTAAAATTCCAAGGCTCAATTTTAAATAATGAAGATTTATTTTTAAAAGATACACAAGGTAATGACATTAAATTAAATAAAAATACAGAATATACAATTAATTCAATTAATAAAGATGGAACAATTGATATTCAAAAACAAGGCGAAGATTCATCTGAAACCGAAAAATATACAATTTCAAAAGATGAACTTTATAATTCAAATTATTTAAACTATAAAAGTTTTGATGATACGGTTAAATTAATGGCAAATCAAGCACTTGAAAATTTTGAAAACGATAAAGAAAATACAGCGGTTGTTTTTGAAAATGGAGATGCTAAACGATATACAGAAGTAAGAAATCCAAATGGTAATAACGCATATTTAGTTGGGTCGCATGCTTATAGCGTAGTTGATGTCAATGATGACACAGTTACACTTGTTAACCCTTGGAATACAGCAGAAGAAATTGAAGTAAATAGACAAGAACTTTTAAATCTTGATGACTACACAGTTTATCAATCTAGCGTCTAAATCTTTTTTGAAGTCTTTGTTTTGCTTCTTCGATTACTTCTTTATTTATAATAAGATTACCTCTTGAATCAAGCATTTCTATTTGAGATGGGCGATAGGCAACATATTTTTCTGCTGTATAAGTATAAAAATTTAAGCTATGAGAAATTGAACTATTAGAAATATTCATTTCTTTTGAAGCAGTTTCAATGGTTGGAAATTTTCTTATAGAGCCATTAATATCAACTAAATATAAACTTCTTTCTTTAATTTTACTTTTAGCTTCATTAATTTTTTCTTTATCAACCTTAACGGTTTCAATATCATCTGCGTAACGAATTGCATAGCCACCTACACAAGGGGAATTTGTTTCATGAACAGCATGAAAAATAGATGAATAAGTAACACCAATATCTTGAGCAGCTGCATTTAAACTAGGATATTTTTTATACTCACCAAAAGCGTTAATTAAATAAACAGGATGTGTTTTACAATCACCACTAAAAGAAATATCATTATCATTTAAAGATTTTCTTTTGTGTTTTAAAACCAATTTAGCAGTATCAATAGTTAATTGATTAAGATAGATATTTCCATTTTCATCTTTTCTTTCAATGTCTTTTGGTCTTAGCGCAACGAAATTACCAACATAATTCGCCCTATCATGAACACATTTACTTATGCCATCTTGGCAAAGATTATTTTCTATTGCAGCTTCTTTAATTGATGGATATTTAACAGCAATTCCATTTTTATCAATTAAATAAACTTCTCTTTGCCTAACGCTTTTTCTTGCTTCTTCAATTTTATCTTTATCAACTTCAACCACTTCAACATCAGGTGCTTTTAAAATTGCATAATCGTTAACACTTTTTCCGCTTTTTGTTTGCCTTGTAACATTACCTGGGGTTTCTTTTAAAAATTTTGCAAGCTCACTTAAATCTTTAAACTTGCGATATCTGCCGTGGATATCAACAGTGTAATAAGCACCATGGTATTTTTCACTTGAAAATTCAACTTGGTTTTGTATTGAAGAAGTCGATGTCTTAGTCTTTGTTGATGATAAATGCTTTTGCGTAAGTTGATATGGCATTATTTTCATTTATTTTTTCTTTCTTGTTATCTATAAGTTTTTGTCTGATTTCTTCAACTTTTTCTTCGTCAAGATGAGTTATTTCAACATCGCTTGCTTTCTTAATTGCATAATCGCCAATTCCTTTACCTTTTCTTAAGGCAGTAACCAAAGTAGCATGATCAACATTTAGCGCATAAGAAGCAGCTAATTTAGAAGGATATTTTCTATAACGAGAATGAATGTCAATTACATAAACAGGATCAGCCCATTTTTTACCTTTAAATGGAGTTGTATATGCGTCTAGATTATTTCTGTTTCTATGTTCAAGAATTTTTTTAGCAGCCGAAACCCTGCAATCATCAATCTCAACTTTTCCATTTTCATTTAAAGTTTCCATTTCAGACGGTCTATAAGCAACCAAACCGCCAACCGTTTGCCTTCTTTTATTTAAAGCAGAGCTAATGTTATCTGCTGGTATTTTTAAATCGCAAGCTGCTTCTTTTAAAGAACCATATTTTCTATACTCGCCAAACATATCAACAAGATAAAAACTTGTTTCTTTTATATTTTTAGCGGCTTCATTAATTTTTTCTAAATCGGGAACATTTTTTTCAATATCTTCAGCATATACAATTGCAAAATTATCAAAATATTCACCATTTTTTACTTTGTCATATAATTCTTTTTTATCTACACCAAGTTTTTCTTGCGCCTCATCAATGTTAGAAAATTTAATGACACTTCCTTTAATATCAATCATATAAACTGGGGAAGTTGTTTTAACATAACCTGAAAAGCTAACATTTTGCGCTTTTTGAACATTATTAGTTTTGTAATTACTTTGAATTAAATTTGAATTAATTGGGGAAATATTCATTTTTTAAACCTTAAATTATTAATTTATTGACAGTTTTAAAAAAACTTCTGAAAAAAATTATTTTCTTTTTATATATATAAATTCAACATTTTGTTACAAAAAAAATTTATGATATAATTAATTAAAATAAGGGGGAGAAATGATTTTAATTACAGGTGGCGCAGGATACATCGGAAGTCACACAACGCTTGAATTTCTAAATTCAGGCTATAAAGTTGTTGTGTTTGATAATCTTGAAACAGGACACCTTGAAACAATTGATATCCTTAAAAAAGAAGGCAATCTTGAATTTTTCAAAGGCGATTTAAAAAATCAAAAAGATTTAGATGAACTTTTTAAAAAATATAAAATAGATGCCGTTATTCATTTTGCAGCAAGTTCAATTGTTTCAGAGTCTGTTAAAAATCCTGCTAAATATTATAGAAACAATGTTTTAGGTACTCTTAATCTTCTTGATTGTATGATTAAAAATAACGTCAAAAAAATTGTTTTTTCATCAACTTGCGCTACTTATGGCGAACCAAAATATGTTCCATTAGATGAAAATCATCCTCAAAACCCGATTAATCCTTATGGGCAAACAAAATTAATGATTGAAAAAATAATGGATGATTACGATAGAGCATATAATCTTAAATCAATCCGTTTAAGATATTTTAATGTTGCAGGTGCAAACAGTGAAGCAAAAATAGGCGAATGGCACGAAACAGAAACACATCTTATTCCTAATATTTTAAAATCTATTTTTGAAAAAGATAAGACATTTAAAATTTTTGGAGATGATTACAACACGCCTGATGGCACATGTATTAGAGATTATGTTAATGTTGAAGATTTAGCAAAAGCACATAAATACGCTCTTTTATATTTAAACAAAGAAAATAAAACGGATTATTTTAACATTGGAACTCAAGAAGGTGACAGCGTTAAAAAAGTTTTTAGTGTTTGCAGAGAAATTTTAAAAAAAGAAATTCCTCTTGAAATAGCACCTAAAAGAGAGGGGGATCCAGCTATTTTATATGCAAATTCAAAAAAAGCAAAAGAAATTTTAAATTGGAAAGGCGAAAAAAATCTTAAAGATAGCATTAAAAGTGCTTATGAATGGGAAAAAAAATTACAAAAAATAAAAAAATTTTAAATTGATTTTTATAAGTGTTTGTAATACATTTATTTTGTATAAATATGCTTTAAAAAGGAGGAAGCTATACTATGGAAATGTACGGAATTGAAAAACTAGGAATTACTTCTCCATCAGCAGTTCACAGAAACTGGACACCTGCTCAATTAACTGAAGCAGCTATCAAACGTGGTGAAGGAACTTTATGTAACACAGGTGCTTTAGTTGTTACTACCGGAAAATACACTGGTCGTTCACCTAAAGATAAATTCATTGTTGATACAGAAGCTATCCACAATGACATCGCTTGGGGTAAAGTTAACAGACCTATTTCAAGAGAAAAATTTAATGCAATTAAAGATAAAATGATTAACTACTTAAACGGTAAAGAAGTTTTCATTTTTGATGGTTTTGCAGGTGCAGATAAAACTTATACTCAAAAATTCAGAGTTATCAACGAATTAGCATCTCAAAATATGTTCATCCACCAACTATTAATCAGACCAACAGAAGAAGAATTAGCTAACTACGGTGAAGCTGATTACACAATCATCTGTGCTCCTGGTTTCAAATGCAACCCAGAAGTTGATGGAACAAATTCAGAAGCTTGTATCGCTATCGACTACGAAGCTCACATGATTATTATTGCAGGTTCACAATATTCAGGCGAAATCAAAAAATCTGTATTCGCTACTATGAACTATGTAATGACTAAGAAAAATGTTCTTCCAATGCACTGTTCTGCTAATATGGATCCTGAAACTAATGAAACAGCTGTATTCTTCGGCTTATCTGGTACAGGTAAAACAACTTTATCAGCAGACCCTGCTCGTAAATTAATCGGTGATGACGAACACGGTTGGTCACCAGACGGCGTATTCAACTTTGAAGGTGGCTGCTATGCTAAATGTATTCACTTATCAGCTGAAAACGAACCAGATATCTACAACGCTATTAAATTTGGTTCTTTAGTTGAAAACGTTGTAATGAATCCAGAAACAAGAGAATTTGACTTTGAAGATGGTTCATTAACTGAAAACACTCGTGTAGGTTACCCAATTAACTACATCAACAATGCTCAAATCCCTTCAAAAGGTGGTATTCCAAAAGTTGTTATCTTCTTAACAGCTGACGCATTCGGCGTATTACCTCCAATCTCAAGATTAGACAAAAACGCTGCTATGTACCACTTTGTAACTGGTTTCACTTCTAAATTAGCTGGTACAGAAAGAGGAGTTACAGAACCACAACCAACATTCTCAACTCTATTTGGTGAACCATTTATGCCAATGGACGCTTCTGTTTACGCTAAAATGCTAGGTGATAAACTAGAAAAATACGGAACAAAAGTTTACTTAGTAAATACTGGTTGGGCAGGCGGCTCAGCAGCTTCTGGTGCTAAGAGAATGAAATTAGGCTACACAAGAGCTATGGTTACTGCTGCTCTAAATGGTTCATTTGATTCAATCGAATTCAAACACCATGATATCTTCAACGTAGATTACCCAACTTCTTGTCCTAATGTTCCAGATGAAATGTTAGACGCAAGAGGAATGTGGTCTGATAAAAAAGCTTACGATGAAGCAGCTAATAAATTAGCTCAAATGTTTGCAGACAATTTCCAAGCTAAATATCCAAATATGCCTTCTGAAATTGTTAACGCTGGTCCTAAAGCAGCTGCTAACGTTTAATTTTAGCTTTTAAAATTAATACGAGATGATTTTTGTCATCTCGTATTTTTATATAAATTTTTATATTACCCATATAAGCAATAATTTTTTTCTTAACTCTATTTTAAACTTCAATAAAGAGTTTAAAAAAGGAAAATCAATGAATAAAATGTTTTGCTTTCAATGCGAACAAACTATGAATGGCACAGGTTGCACAATTCAAGGCGTTTGCGGTAAAAAGCCAGAAGTTGCTAATTTACAAGATGAACTTTTGAGTTCGATTGTTAAACTGGCTTGTTTAAATAAAAAATCAGATAAAAATACAAGGTTAATTGAAAAAGCCCTATTTACAACGGTTACAAACGTTAATTTTGATGAAAAATCAATTGAAGAATTAACGCAAGAAGTTAAAAAAGAAATTAATGAAGAAATTGATTTCAATATTCAAGTTATCTGGAAAGACGAAAATCTTGATATAAAAAGCCTAAAATCATTGATTTTATTTGGTTTAAAGGGAATAGCTGCTTATTCATATCACGCTAGAATTTTAAATTTTAGCGATAACAACATAGATAACTATTTTTATGAGGCCTTAAGTGCTCTTAAAAATGAAAATTCTCAAGATGAACTATTGAAACTTGTTTTAAAAACAGGTGAAATTAATTTAAAATGTATTAAACTTTTAGATAGTGCAAACACAAAAACATTTGGAAAACCTGAACCCACAGAGGTTACAATGGAAATAGAAAAAGGACCATTCATTATTATCTCGGGTCATGATTTAAACGATTTAAAACTTCTTTTAGAACAAACAAAAGACAAAGGAATTAATATCTATACCCATGGCGAAATGCTCCCTTGTCAAGCATATCCAGAACTTAAAAAATATCCGCATTTAAAAGGAAACTTTGGAACCGCTTGGCAAAATCAACAAAAAGAATTTGATAAAGTGCCTGCGCCCATTCTTTTTACAACAAATTGCTTAATGCCACCAAAAGAAAGTTATAAAGATAGAGTTTTTTCAACTTCGGTTGTTGAATATCCTGAAATTATCCATATTGATGAAAATAAAGATTTTACACCTGTGATTAATAAAGCGCTTGAATTAAAAGGATATTCAGAAAATCATATTATTAAAGGCATAAATGGCGGAGATAAAGTTAGAGTTGGTTTTGGTCATGATTATATTTTAAGTGTGGCAGATAAAATTTTAAATTTAATTAAAGAGAAAAAAATTAATCATATTTTCCTTGTAGGGGGCTGTGACGGCGCAAAAACAGGAAGAAATTATTACACAAATTTTGTTAAAAATGCCCCTAAAGATAGTTTAATTTTAACCCTTGCTTGTGGAAAATATCGCTTTAATGACTTAGATTTAGGTGAAATTGATGGAATTCCGAGGTTGATTGATATGGGTCAATGTAACGACGCATACTCAGCAATTAACGTTGCGCTTGAGCTTGCTAAAGCATGCAATTGTGAAGTTAATGATTTACCTCTTTATTTTGTTTTATCTTGGTATGAGCAAAAGGCCGTTGCAATTTTATTAACTTTATTATTCCTTGGAATTAAAAATATTCATCTAGGACCAAGTTTACCTGCGTTTTTATCAGAAAATATACTTAATATTTTAGTTGAAAAATATAATATTAAACCAATTTCTGAACCTGAAAAAGACTTAAAAGAACTTTTAAACTAATTATTTTTGGCGATGATTATTCTTCATCGCCAAAATTTTCAATTCTATCTTTTAAATATCCAATTGCATTATCTAATACTGTGTTAAATTTTTCAGATGTGTTAAAATATGGGCTAAATTCGTCATTTTCAAGCGTTTCTTTTAAAAATCCTAAACCAGACATCATATAAACAGCCTGAGATGAACTTTTAAAATCATCTTCAAAAGTACCATCTGAATTAATTACCAACATTGTTTTAGAGTCATCATCAACAAAAGGATGAAGTGTATTACATATAAAATAGCCAACTTCACCGTCTTTAGAAGGCATTAGCGTATCTATAACATCTGTTCTATTTGAAAGCTCTCTACAAAGACTAATTTCAGGCGATTCATTCCATAAACTACCTTGATTTCTTTGAAGGGTTAAACAGGTTTCACCTTTAGAGAATTTTGTAACTTTACAAACAGAACCACGCTCTCCCGCTGTCCAAGGATTTGAATAATATAGAGTTTTTTTAATTCTACCGTTATTATAATATTCATCTGTTACAGCTTTGAAACCATCAGAATAAAGTGTGCTGCTTAAAAGTTTATTATTTTTATAATCATCAACAATATGATTAAAAGGATAATAAATACCATTTTCTTGATAAAATAACCTATTAGCGTTTTCGCTAAATGTACCTGCTGGAAGTTCTTCACCAAAAGCATTTATATAAACAGGTCCATTTTTAGTATCATCTTCAATTTTAGAAACATCTAAATCAACTTCGCTAATTAAATCTGTAGCATCAGCTACACTCGATAAATCTAAGATATCTTTTGTTTTTGGTTTAAAAAAGTTAAATTTAAGACCAAAATTAAGTGGTGAAGTTTGAGAATTGTTTTTATGAATTTTGTTATTATTTGAATTGTTGATTTTAAAATTTATGTTGTTAATGCTTTGAATATTCATAATTTTCCTTTCTATAGTGGCAAAAATTATTTTACCACTTCAAAAATAAAATGCCTATTCTTCAAGAACTGAATTCATTTGATTTAATACAATATCAAAATATTCATTTAATTTTTCAGATTGCCCAAAAGCATTTTTATATTCTTTGTTTCCTTGAATAAGGTTTTTAAAAGCTAAAAGTTCATCTCTTAAATAAGATAATTTTTCTTTATTTTCAATAGCATATTTATCAGGTTCATCTTTTGTATAAACATAATCAGGATTTAAAAAAGTGTTTTTATCTTTATCAAAATAAGAAACTTCAAAACTTCCGCTTAAACCTTTTGCTTCATTTGGAGTTATAAAACGAATATATTTATTATTCACCCTATCTTGAACTTCAACTTCAGGGCTATTTTGCCAATCATATCCATCGTTTCTTGAAATAACATAAGCAGGATAGCCCTTTTTATCGATATTATAGTCATAATAAACAATTGAACTTGGAATAGAGCCAAATTTATCGTCTGCAACATTATATTCAACTTCTTTATAAGCAATACCGTTTTCATAAAATTTTTCAGCTGATTTTAAACCTTGAAAATAAAATGATGATGTATTTATTTCGCCACCGATATAATTTTCAACAGTACCCGAATAAGGAATTTTTTTACCATTTATTTCATAAAATAATTTACCTTTTTTATTTAAACTAAAAAGATTTTTATCTAAAGTTGTTCCATTTTCAATGTAAAGTGTTTTTTTCTTAGGCTTATTTTTTCTTTTAGGTTTAGATAATTCAAAAGTATCTTTACCTTTAGCATTAAATTTTAAACCAAAGTTAATTGGGTTAGTTTGATTATTATATTTAATTTTTTTAAAATTATTATTAATTTTAGATATTCTCATGTTTTATCCTTTCAATCATTCAAGAATTGCTTTTCTAATTGAAATATCGCCAAAATCAATTATTTTTCCATTAATTACATTCCTTTGATTATAAACATCATGACAATGAAAATCATATTCTCGATTAATGTGTATATCTTCTAGTGGTTCTATATCATCATCTAAATATTGAGTTACCATAAAACCATCATCTGTCATAAAGGGAGAAACTTTCCCAAAGAACATTTTTACAAAATTATTTGAATGTTTATTAGCAAACATCCCTGTTTGAACTTCAATATGTTGACCATGGATGTATTTATAGTCGTCATCTTGCTCTAAAACTTCTTCTTTAAATATTTTAAGACAAGATGGGATGGCATCTTCCATATCTATTTTATAACAAATTCCAAAATTGCCACTGTTAATTTTTGTAACCTCAACTTGTTTATTTAATATTTCACTTAAATCAGCTTGAAAGGTATTTACATCTTTTTCTTTTTGAAATTTCTCAATAGCATGATAAATTTCTTTTGTTGTTTTATCTTTATCAGATAAAGTTTTATTTAACCAAGTATCAGGAATTGAGCCAACTTCACGAGATGTTGCAGGGTATTTTATTAATAAATCATTTAAACTGCTTGCGCTAATTGGATTAGTTTCAAGATAGTCAGTTAAATCAAATGAAACCCTTAATCTTTCAGGATTAAAAGAAGTAATTTTGCCACTTCTATAATAATTATCATAAAATTTTAATTTATCTTCTGGACGGAAAGATTTTACTAAAGGAATAACTTCCCCAAGTTCATCTAAATTAAAAGATTTAATATAATCATTTAAACCTAAAATAGTTTCATTTCTATACATTCTTAAAAATTTATTCAAGCCTTCAGATGTTCTTATTTCAGGAAAGTCTGAAACATTAATTAAATCCAATAATTGTGAAAGATTTTTAGGATTTATATCTTTAATATCATCAACATTTGCCATAATTGAAGCATTTTGCGGATTTATACCTTGTTTAAGATAGTTATTATATTTTTTCTGCTCTGCTTCATCTAATGCAATAGAAATAACATCTTTAACATTAACTTTATCATTTTCTAATAATTTAACAGCAGTATTTTTTTCTTCATCATTTAAAGCAATAAAAGCATGGAGTTGATAAGGTTCTAATTTATCAACAAGTTTATCATTTTTTAAGATATTAGCAAAAGATTTCAAACGTTCTTCGTTAAAATTTCCCAAAGCTCTGATTGTTCTATAATCAATTTTCTTTTGAATAAATCTATCTTTAAAAATTGAATCAAATTTAAAAATTGAATTAATACCTCTTAATTTTGCAATATCTATAGCAATCATATTTGCCATAGCTGTGTTATCAATTGAGCCTTCATCTTTAAGGGCTTGAGCTTCTTTTAAAATTTGTTTTGCATAGCTTGTATCATCTCCAAAAACTTCTTTGGCTTCGGTTTGAAAAGTATCAATTAACTTTGGAAGATAAATTTTTCCATTAATATCATCTGAAGACATTTCCATTAAATTAGGCATAATGTCTTTAATATCTTGGGTTGATAAATAGCCCTCTGAAACTTGGTCCATTATCTTTAAAAGCAAACTCGATTTTTCATAAGGACAATCAAGATAATCAAAAATTGCCTGCATATAATCGCAATCGTGGTAACGACCTTGTTTTAAATGAAAAATTTTTGAAAAATTATCGCTAAAACTTGTTTTAAATTTTTTATTTGTGCCAATTGTTGCAAGCTGATTAATAATATCTTCATCAACATAATTATTTTTCATTAATTCAGCCAACATAAAAGCTCGCCCAAATTCATTTTTAAATTCTGTTTTAGGCGGCATATCCATTCTTGCAGGAATTTGTTGGGTGTAAAAAAGTTTTTCATCAAGAAAATATGGGTTTTTAAATTGTCCAATTTCAAAAACTTCATTCAAATCAGCTAAATTCAATTCAACTGTTTGATTTTGAAGTTTGTCATATATCCTCATCAACTGTTGCTTTTTGATTAAATCTTTTGATTTAACAAAAGTATCTTGACCACCCCTAAAAGAAATATTAATAGGGTTTGAAATATTATTTTGTTTTATGGGAGTTGATTTTTTAACTTGAAAATTTTTAATCAAGTTATAATTAATTAATGAGATATTCATAAAGTCTAACCTTTATTTTCACTGGGGATTTTACTATATATTTTTTTATTTTTTTGTTCAAAAAGTTCTGAAATTTTAGCAATTGTTTTAGGAAAATATTTAACTAAATAATAGCTTCTTTCTGCTGTTGAAGCGTCTGCTTCAATAGTTGTAAATAAAACATTACTTTCAGCAACTAATTCAGCTAAACCTGTATCAACACTTCCGCCATTAGGTGAAAAATATTCAATAATATCTTGATCGGCTAAAGGATAATCTTTAGCAAACTTTTTAAATTCATCATTATAAATTTTAACTAAATCAGGATTAGAGCTGATTACACCATTTTCATAAGAAGAATAACCCTCAAAATCATAAGCATGACCAAGTTCATGGCATAAAGTTATGTTAGAAAGATTTGTATTAATTCCTCTTAATTGTGAATCATCACCTTGCATAAAGCTGCCGTCATTTTCAAGAGTCGGATTTACTTGTATTCTATCAGCAAAAAGTAAAACATTAGAAATAATATCTGGCGGTAAGGTTTTTAAAAATTCATAAGTCTTTTTTAAATAATTTTCATAACTTCCAAAATAATCAATTAATTCTTTTCTTTCATCTCCAAAATAATCTGAAAGACTAAATAAAATGTCAGATAAATCTATTTCATCTTCAAAACCATTTGGAAGTTTAAGTTTAATTATCATTTCATCATCATCAAATTCAGCTCTAAATTCTTTTCCATTAACAATCGAAATTGTTGAGCCATCTTGATTTTTCTTCCAAGTTCTATCTAAATCTAAAATCGGTTTATTATTTTCATCTTTAATTTTATAACTATAGCGATATTTAACCAATTCATCATTTTTATTTTTATATTGAGCATATTTACGGCTTATTTTGCAGCCATTTCTTTCAAAATTTTCAAAATGAACAGTTGAACTTGGAGAGATTTTTTGAGTTGCCGCTAATACTTTCCCATTTTCTAAGGTATTATTTTCAAGCATTGAAATAATATCAAAATTTTGTGGATAATTTTTTAATTCATAAACACTTTCATCAAAAACACCTTCAACATAAGGTGATTTTGAAGTATAGATAATTTTATCGGGTTCATTATTTTTATCAAAAATTATTTCAGTTCTATTTTTTATACTTTTATCTGGGTTAAGGGTGTGGTAAATTTGTCTTTTTGAAGTTTTAAAATCCCAATTAGAAATTTTATTTTTATTTTTAAGTAAAACATTTTTAATTTCTTTTCCATTAGGTAAAATTGTTATTGTTTTAGTTTCTTTATGTTTTTTTTGATTACCAAAAGCGTTATATACAACACTTCTTCCTGATAAAATCGGCTCAAATCCGTTTTGTAGTTTTTGAATTTGAAAAGCATATTTATCATGGTAATTATCAATAATATCTTGATAATCAAATTTATTACGATTTAAAAACAAGTCTTTAACAGAAGAATATTTAAAAAATGAATCTAAAAGCTCAATATCATAAACTAAATCTTCTAATTCAGCTAATTCATCATCATTAAGTGAACAAATAAATTCAAAGTCATTCGGTTGAACATCAGTAATTAAAAATAAATTTTTTAATTTAGGATTATCTACAACTCTTAAATCAAACTTATCTTCATTTAAACTATCTTGAATTTGAGTAAAATCCCATTCATCATTTATTATATTTTGAAGTGCATAATTTCTTAATTTTTCAAAATTTTCACCTTCAAAATAAACAAGATTACTTGCCGTTTTAGCAGGAATTCCCTCATAAAACATATTATAAAAAGTTTCTTTAACTTCAGGTTCATAATCTGCTATATCAAAAGCAACATCAAAATCAATATCTTGAGCAACTAAATTTAAAAATTCTTCTCTATTTTCTTTGTCTAATTTAACCATACACATAGCTTCATCAGTACCAATGCCGTCTTTAATGAAGCTTAAAAAATCTTTATAATCTTCTTGAGAATAATTTAAAATATTTAAAATAAAAATTGTATCAATTCCAAGAGAAACAAGTTTTTTATATTTTTCATATTGACTGTCATCTAAATTAATAAATTTATTAATTTCATGACCGTCAACGCCACTAAAAAACAAGTCTAAAAACCTTTGATAGGTTTTATCATCTAAAGATAAAGCTAAATCTATTTCAAAAGTAGATAAGCCAAAATCAAGCAAAGTTAAAAGTTTTTTATATTGAGATTCAGGAATTTCAGTTGCATATTTACTAGCATATTCTTCATCTAAATCTTTTGTTTTTAAAAATTCTATTCTATCTTTAACATTTTGAGGCGAATGAAAATCATCCCTTGGTTTAATAGGGTTGGTTGTAAAAGTATCAGCAAGCAATCCTTTTATTTTTTGATAAAAAGGCGGTTTGTTGTTAGATGTTAAGCTATGTTTTTGCGAGTTTCCAAAACTAACGGGTGAAATTTTCATACCCATTTAAAACACGTAAAAAATATTTTTTGCGTGTTTATGAAAGTAAGTGTTCTTTTACAACTTCTGAAACATAACTTAGAGAATCTTTTATTCCGATTGGTTTTGGTTGTGTTTTTTTAGAATATTTTAAATAAGGTACCATTTCACGAGTATGGTCAGTTCCTCTAAAAGTTGGGTCACAACCATGGTCAGCTGTAAAAATTAAAACATCATCTTCTTTTAATTCTTCAAGAAACTTTGGAATATAGCTATCTATTTCTTCAATTGCTTTTTTATAACCTAATGAATCACGTCTATGACCATAAAGCATATCAGTATCCACAAGATTAGTAAAAATAAAATCAGCGTCAGAATTTTTAATTGCTTCAAGGGTTTTATTTAAACCATCGGTGTTACCCTTGGTTAAAACTTTTTCATTCACCCCTGAACCCACAAAAATATCATAAATTTTACCTATTCCAAGAGTTTTTTTGTTATTTTTGTTTAAAACATTTAATAAAGTGTCTTTTGGTGGAACAACAGAATAATCATGTCTTAAACCGCCAATTCTTGTTGGTTTTGAATTTATTATTTGATACGGGCGAGCAATTACCCTTGAAACACCACAGTTAAATTCGTCTAAAATTTCACGAGCAATTTTAGACCAAGCATACAAGGTTTCAACAGGAATTAAATCAATATCAAGAGCAATTTGAAAAACGCTATCAGCAGAAGTATAAATTATTGGGAATTTTGTTTTTTGATGTTGTTCATTTAATTCTTCAATAATTTTAGTACCTGAAGCGGGATAATTTCCGAGAATTCCTTTGCAACCTGTTCTTTTAATAAATTCATCGATTATTTTATCATCAAATTTTTTATACACTCTAAAAGGATTATCTAAAATTAAACCCATCATCTCCCAATGACCAGTTGTTGTGTCTTTTCCTTTAGATTTTAATTCCAAAATTCCATAATCAGATGTAAAATCTTCAACTTTTTTAACACCTTTTAAATCTAAAATGTTACCTAATCCCATTTTTTCAAAATTAGGAACATTAAGCCCATTTTCCTTATCAGCTATATTTTTAATGGTGTTACAAGTTTTATCATCCCCATATTGCTCAGCGTCAGCCATAGCGCCACAACCAAGGGAATCTATTACAACAACAATTGCTCTTTTTTTAGTCATTTTTTAACTTTCTATTACTTCAACATCATCTTTTAAATAATCAAGGTGCCACTTTTGAATTGCCTCTCCAGGGTATAAAATTCCAATCCCAGGGGGATATGGAAGAACCATAGAATTTGAAATTTTTAAAAGTGCATCTTCTTTATTAACATAACAAAATTCTCTTTTAAAAGCGTCAACAGGCTGTAATTTAACCATAGGATAAGGTTGATCATCTGTTTTTGAAAATTCAAAAGATGGATTAGTTTTCACCTTTTTAAGTGCGTTTTTAAGTTTATCAAGTTTTTGTTTTGTTGTTCCAATTCCGGTTAAATAAAGGCAAGAAATGCTGTTGGCTATTTCATCTTCAATATTATATTCATCAAACAAGGTGTCCGATAAATCAAAACCTGAAATTCCTTGTTTTCTTAAAAGAATTTTTGTTGAATCTTGAAGTCCGTCTTCATAAAACTCAACCCCGAAACGTTTTAATTCATTTTTAAATTTATCTATTTCAGAAATTAAATTTTCAATTTCTTTTTTGCCCTCTTTAGAATTTAAAAAATTAATACAGGCTTCAATGTTAGATAAAAGTGGATATGAGGGAGAAGTTGTTTGAAAAACATTAAGTGCTTTTTGAAAAATTGAAGTATCTATGTTTCTAATTGAAGATGAAATATGTAAAAGTGCAGTTTGATTAAGTGCGCCAGCTGTTTTATGTAAAGAATTAACACTAACATCCGCACCTTGTTCAATTGCAGTTTTAGGTAAGGATTCGCTAAAGTTATATAATGCGCCATGCGCTTCATCAACAAGAAGATAAGTGTCATATCTTTTACAAATTTTTGCAATTTCTTCTATATCAGAATTAACACCCTCGTAAGTTGGGCTTGTCATAATAAAAACTTTATACTGATTTAATTTTAGAGTTGCCTCAAGTTTTTTAGTATCAATTGAAGTATAAATTCCCCAATCGGGGTCAAAATCAGTCATAAACCAATCTACAAAACCGGCTGTTAAAATTAATCCATTATAAATTGTTTTGTGACAATTTCTTGCAACAAGAACTCTATCAGCTGGGTTAATTAATGCCTTCATAGCAGCCAAAAGTGCCGTTGTTGCACCTTGTACAACATAAAAAGTTTGTTTTGTTTTATAAATATCAGAAGCTCTGCCTTGAGATAATAAAATAGCGCCAGAGGGCGAAGAAAGGTTATCAAAACCAACAATTTCAGATAAGTCATTTTTATAAAATGAAGCATATTCAGGTGAAAACATCGGTTTTTGACTGTGTGACGGTGTTGTAAAAATTGTTCTATCAATTTTTTTGTTTAAAAGTTTGATTATACTCATATTTTTATATTAAAATAACAACTATGGATATACAAGATAGAATATTAAAATTACGTAAATTAATTGAAATAAATTCATATAAATATTATGTTGAAGACTCTCCCGAGCTTGAAGATTGGGAATATGATAAACTTTTTCGTGAATTAAAAGAATTAGAAGAAAAAAGACCTGATTTAATTACCCCTGAAAGTCCTACTCAAAGAGTTGGCGGCATTAGCGAAAAATTTAATCAAGTTCCTCATAAAGTTAAACTTTATTCACTTGATAATTCTAATAATGATGAAGAATTAAAACAGTGGTATAACAGGGTTTTAAAAGATGTTGGCGAAACAAAAACAAGTCAATTAAATCTTTTAGGAGATAATTTTGAAGATGTTGAACTTGTTTCAGAATTAAAAATTGATGGCTTGGCGATTAGTTTAACTTATGAAAAAGGTGTTTTTACTAAAGGTTTAACAAGGGGCGACGGCACAATTGGTGAAGACATTACCAATAATTTAAAAACAATAAAAGCAATTCCTCTTAAACTTTTTGAAGATATTGATATTGAAGTTAGAGGTGAAATTTATATGCCTATAACTTCATTTGAAAAATTAAATCAAAATCAAATTAAAAATAATCAAAAAACTTTTGCAAACCCAAGAAACGCTGCAGCCGGTTCAATCAGACAACTTGACCCCTCTGTTACATCTAAAAGAGATTTATCTATTTTTATTTATGCAGCCATAATTGATAAAAAATATGGAATTAAAACCCATTCTGAAGCCTTAGATTTTTGTAAAAAACTTGGTTTTAAAGTTAATAACTATAGAATTTGTAAAAATATTTATGAAGTAATTTCATATTGCAAGGAAATGGAAGACTTTAGAAAAACACTTAACTATGCAACTGATGGGGTTGTAATTAAGGTTAATTCTATTGAAAAACAAAACATTTTAGGTTTTACCGCTAGAGCGCCAAAATGGGCAACTGCGTTTAAATTTCCACCAGAAGAAGTTTGGTCAACCCTAAATAGCGTAGAATTCAGCGTTGGAAGAACAGGTATCATCACTCCTGTAGCTAATATTACCCCTGTAAACCTTTCAGGAAGCGTTGTTTCAAGGGCTTCAATGTATAATTTTGATGAAATTGAAAGATTAAATATCGCCTTAAACGATGAAGTTTTAATCAAAAAGGCAGCTGAAATTATCCCAAAAGTTGTTAAATCAAGAAAAACACCAAATTCAAAGCCGATTGTCCTACCTTCAAAATGTCCTTGCTGCAACACTGAATTAATTGATGTTGAAGGTGAAGTTGCAAAATATTGCCCGAACAAACAAGGTTGTAAAGCTCAAATTAAAGGCAGAATTGAATATTTTGTTTCAAAAAACGCTATGGATATAGATGGCTTTGGAGAAAGCATTATTCATCAACTTGTTGAAAAAGGTTATGTTTATTACTTTAGCGATATCTATAAATTAACAAATGAAATGCTTTTAACTCTTGATTTAATTAAAGAAAAAAGCGCTTCTAATCTTTTAAGTGCAATTGAAAATTCTAAAAATTGTACTCTTTCAAAATTCATAAATGCCCTTGGTATAAGGCTTGTAGGCAAAGAATCGAGTGATATTTTAGCTCAAAATTATAAAACGATTGATGATTTAAAAATTGCTGATTATGAAAGCCTTAGAAACATTGATGGTATCGGCGAAAAAATGGCAAAAAGTATTTTCGATTATTTTAGAGATGAAAATAATCTTAAAACCATTGATGAAATGATTAAACTAGGGGTTAACATTAAAAACAAATATGATACCCTTAAAGATTTAAGATTAAAAGGACAAAGTTTTGTTTTAACAGGAACACTTCAAACAATGTCAAGAGATGTTGCGCAAGCAAAATTAAAAGAATTAGGCGCAAAAACACCATCTTCCGTTTCAAAAAACACAACTTATGTTATAATTGGTGAAAATGCAGGTTCAAAAGCAACAAAAGCAAAAGAATTGGGCGTTAAAATTTTAAATGAAGAAGAATTGATTAAAATATTAAATGGAGAGGAAAATGCTTAAAAAATTACTTGTTTGTAGTTTATCTTTAACTTTATTATTCCCTATGGCAACTTTAGCTGATAGTGTTTTAGAATCAACTATTTCATCTGAAGCTAATCAAAATAGAGAAGTTGCACCCGATACCGTTAAAATTAAATTTTATGTTGAAAATTCAGGCATGAATTTATCTGACATTAAAGAAAAAAATGATAAACTAGCTAATGACGCTATTACAAAAATCAAAGCAAAATTAGCCCAAAACGAACAAATTAAGACAATAGCTTTTTCTGTTAGAGATGTTTATTCTTATAAAGATAAAACAAGAATTTTTCAAAGATATGAAGTTACAAATGGCTTTGAAGTAACACTTCATGACCTTGATAAAATTTCTTCAATAATCAAACTAGCGATGGATTCAGGTGTTAAAAGAGTAGATAGCCCTGTTTTTAGCATTGAAAATTCTGAATCAATTTGTAATGAACTTTTAGCGAAAGCTGCAAAATCTGCTAAAAATAGAGCATATACAATTGCTCAAGCAATTGGCTCTGATTTATCTAAACC
>CAKUXO010000020.1 GCA_934700385.1 uncultured Candidatus Melainabacteria bacterium | reverse complement strand
GGTTAATGTAACCCATCCCATTGTGTGTGCCTCTTTCTTCCCTATTTATTTCTTAGTAGTGTGTTATTTTATCCTTACATATTAATAAAGAAATTTTATGTTAAATTATTGCTCGCTTTATATAATGCGTATATACGATTATTTACAAAAGTTAACAATCTTTTCTAAGGAAGTCAATTAGACATCTGCCATATTTTTTAGATTTAATTATTGTTAATTTAAAATCATTATTTTGTATGATTTTTTCAAGGTCTATATCGTTTTGTTTATCATATTCAACAATTATTACCCCCTTATCTTTTAAAAGTTCATCTGCTTTTTTGATAATGGGTGTGTAATCATTTTGCCAAGGAGGATCAAGATATATAACATCAAATTTTTCTTTTGGGGAAAATAAAAGGGCGTTTGTTATTGTTAAATTTGGTTTTTGCTTAATTTTAGAATAATTATTTTTAATAATTTGAGCACTTTTAGGGTTAATTTCAACCTCAAACACTCTAAAACCCCTTGAAAGTGCTTCAAGCCCCATAATGGCACTTCCAGCAAACATATCTAAAAATAAATTATCTTCTAAAGAAATAGAATTAAGCATATTAAAAACGCTTTCTCTAACTTTTGATAATGTAGGTTTAGCGCTTTTAGGTACATCAATTTTGTGTCCCTTAAATTGCCCACCTGTCAGATACATTTTCTTTCTCCTTTTTATAAAATTAATTTACCATGAAAAAAATAATTGTTATAGGAGGTGGCGCCGCAGGCGCTAAAGCGGCTTCAAAAGCTAAAAGATTAGAACCAAATAACCAAGTTGATTTATATACAAGAGGTCAGAACATCGCCTATTCTTTGTGTGGTTTGCCATATTTTATTGAAGGTTCTGTTAAAAATATCGAAGAATTGATAATTAGAACTCCAAAAGATTTTGAAAAAAATGGAATTAATGTTTTTTTAAATTCTGAATTACAACAAATTCTTTCTGAAAAAAATTGTGTAATAATCAACAATAATCATATTTTTTACGATGAACTTATTTTGGCTCTTGGCGCCCATGTTAATCTTTTAGATGTTAAAAATTCTAATGCGCAAAATATTTTCACCCTAAGAAGTTTAAAATCCGGCGTTGAAATTAAAAATATAATGGAAAAATCTAAAACTGTTTTAATTGTTGGCGCAGGTTACATCGCCATTGAATTAACTGAAGCGTTTTTAAAAAATGGTTTAAATGTAATAATTGTTGAAAAAAATTCTTCTTTTGCAAATGATTTTGATGATGATTTTTCTCATTTAATTTATGATTTAATCACTTCAAAATATTCTAGTTTTGTTAAAACATATTTTAATTCTTCTCTTGAAAGTTTCCTAAAAGATGAAGAAGGGCAGTTTTCGGGCGCTATTTTGTCTGACGGAACAAAATTTGAAGCAGATTTCTGTGTTTTAGCAACGGGTGCTTCACCTAACACGGAAATTGCTAAAAATGCAGGTATTAAACTCGGCTCAACGGGTGCAATTAATGTTGATAAAAAAATGAGAACAAATATTTCAAATATTTACGCTTGTGGGGATTGTGCGCAAAAATATTCAATAATCACTCGTCAGCCGATTTACCTTGGGCTTGGAACAGTTGCAAATAAAGAAGGCAGAGTTGCTGCGATTAATGCCGTTGGGGGAGGTAATTTTGAAAATTTTGACGGAGTTTTAAATTCTGTTATAACAAGATTTTTTGATTACACTATTTCAAAAACAGGTTTAAGTTATAAAAAAGCACTTTGTTTGAGTTCTAAAATTAACATAGAACCCATTTTTGCTAATGTCGTTAAAAAGGATAAAGCAGGCTATATGCCTCAAGCAAGAGAACTAACCCTTAAACTTGTTGCAGATAAAAGAAGTGGTGAGATTTTAGGCGCTCAAGCCATTGGCTTTTTAGGTAATGTTGCTCAAAGAATTAACACCGTTACATCTGCTCTAAAATCGAGAATGACGGTTGAAGATCTTTTACATTTAGACTTACCTTACTCACCGCCATTTTCAAGTTCGATTGACCCTTTGTTAACTGCTTGTTATAAACTCAAAGAATTGATGGATTAAGCATTTAAAATTGCATATTCATCTTGAGCATATCTTTCAGCGCTTGATGCTTTAACTTCAACTAATTCAAGGCTATATTCTTTAATTAAACTTCTTAAACCTTGAGTAACATTTAAAGCAAATAAATCAAAATTGATGTTTTCTAATCTGTTTTCTTTTTCAACACTTGTAAATTTCATAAACAACCCCCATTACACTTTGTTTTGTTTTAACTAACTTTCTACATTATTATAAAGTATTTCTTTATTAAAAAATTGCCTTTTTTGTTTTTCTTTTGTAACATTTCTTAATATTCTTTTGTGTATAATGATGTTATGAAAAGAATAATAGTTATCTCAGGTAAGCAATATAGCGGAAAAGACACCTTAGCTAAAATTCTTTTAGAAAGACTTAAAGACTTTAGAAGAATAGGCATAGGGGACGCAATTAAAATTGAATATGGCAAGCAAAATAATCTTTCTTTTGAAGAAATTGAAAAAGACAAACATCTTTATAGGAATGATTTAATTGCCTTAGGAAATAAAGGAAGAAGTATTGACCCTGATTTTTGGCTTAAAAATCTTTCAGGAATGGATAAAATAATTGTTCCTGATTTAAGAGTTATCCATGAGGCTGAATTTTTTAAAGAAAGAGGCGCTTTTTTAATTAGAGTTGAATCAGATTTATTTCATCGCTCTCAAAGAGGGGTAATTGTTAATGCGCAAGATTTAACCGAAACCCAGCTTGATGATTATCAAGATTGGGATGTTGTTGTTGAAAATAATTCTGATTTAGAGGCTTTAAACAAAAAAGCCGACGAAACTTTAAAATTAATTAAAAATTTCTTCGGCTTTTAAATTTATCTATAGTTTAAACTAGCTTAATGTTAATTTAGAACTATCTATATCAGATTTGATTTGATCGTTTACAGATTCAAGTTCTGATCTTACTGCTTGAAGTTGAGCTTCAATTGTAGTTCTTTCTTGTTCGATATCATTTTCTCTATCAGTAGCTTCTTGTTCGATTTCATTCATTTGATCATCATAGAAATCTTCAATTTCTACTTTTTTAGCTTCATAATCTTCTTTAGCCATAGCATAATTTGTTTTCCATTCGTCATAAGCTGTGTTATATGCTTTCATGGCTTCTTTATCTGTTGTATCTTCTGGAAGTTCTACTTTTTGACCTTTAACTGCTGTATAGTTTGCTTTTGCTGCTCTTAATTCTTTTGTTTTATCAGCATTAAAGATTGATTGTTCATAAGCTAACTGTCTTTGTACGCTTCTTGTTTCACGAGATAATTCAATGTCACGTAGTTCATATTCACTTATGGTATTTTTTAAATCTTTTTTTCTTAAAGTTAATGTAACCCAGCCCATTGTTTTTACCTCATTTACTATTTTGTAACTCTAAGTTCGATTGGCTATTTCGTACTTACATATATATAAAGTATATATTGAGGTCACAATTTCAATATATCTTTATTTCGTTACAAAACTTTACAAACAATCTTAAAAATACTGTAAATGAGGTATTTTGGGCTGTTTTTTAAGATTATCTGCGTAAATTTAGTAAAATTTAATTGACTTTTAATTACCTTTAAAAATTCTCCTCTATTTAATTTTTTATTTTCTCTCTTGTTTAAATTTTAATGCCTAACCATTAAGCAAGGTTTTCACCTTAGCTTAATGTTAATTTAGAACTATCTATATCAGATTTGATTTGATCGTTTACAGATTCAAGTTCTGATCTTACTGCTTGAAGTTGAGCTTCAATTGTAGTTCTTTCTTGTTCGATATCATTTTCTCTATCAGTAGCTTCTTGTTCGATTTCATTCATTTGATCATCATAGAAATCTTCAATTTCTACTTTTTTAGCTTCATAATCTTCTTTAGCCATAGCATAATTTGTTTTCCATTCGTCATAAGCTGTGTTATATGCTTTCATGGCTTCTTTATCTGTTGTATCTTCTGGAAGTTCTACTTTTTGACCTTTAACTGCTGTATAGTTTGCTTTTGCTGCTCTTAATTCTTTTGTTTTATCAGCATTAAAGATTGATTGTTCATAAGCTAACTGTCTTTGTACGCTTCTTGTTTCACGAGATAATTCAATGTCACGTAGTTCATATTCACTTATGGTATTTTTTAAATCTTTTTTTCTTAAAGTTAATGTAACCCAGCCCATTGTTTTTACCTCATTTACTATTTTGTAACTCTAAGTTCGATTGGCTATTTCGTACTTACATATATATAAAGTATATATTGAGGTCACAATTTCAATATATCTTTATTTCGTTACAAAACTTTACAAACAATCTTAAAAATACTGTAAATGAGGTATTTTGGGCTGTTTTTTAAGATTATCTGTTAGCAAATTTTGGCTTTGAAACAAATAAGCTTTTAGTTAAATATTAAATTCTCCTTTATTTTTACTTATCTCTCTTTTGTTTTCAATTGGTATAAACGATATCACCAATTTTTTCTCTCTCGTGTTTTATTTCTCTCTTGTGTGTTTATTTTACTTTCAAACTTTTTCTAGGCTAAATTAACCTTTAGCTATTAGCTAAGAGTTAATTTAGAGCTATCTATATCAGATTTGATTTGGCTATCAACTGATTCAAGTTCTGATCTTACTGCTTGAAGTTGTGCTTCTAGAGTTGTTCTTTCTTGTTCAATATCATTTTCTCTATCAGTAGCTTCTTCTTCAATTTCATTCATTTCAGAATCGTAGTATTCTTCAATGTTTGTTTTTTGTTCTTCATAATCTTCCTTGGCATCAGCGTATTTTTGTTGCCATTCTTGATAATCATCATCCTTGATACCAGGTCTGTCTTTTTTAACTGCTGAATAATCAGATTTAGCATCACGAAGTTCTTTAGTTTTTTCAGCATTGAAAATAGATTGGTTGTAACTTAATTGTCTTTGTACAGCTCTAGTTTCACGAGATAACTCAATGTCACGAAGCTCATGAATATTGATTGTATTCTTTAAATCTTTTTTTCTAAGTGTTAATGTTGTCCATGCCATTTTGATTACCTCTTTTCTATTAGGTTTTTTATCGACCTGTTACATATATATAAAGTATATATGAATTATAAAATTAACACATAAACTTTATTTCGTTACAAAACTTTACATAAAACCTCAAAAGCCTTGCACTAGCTGCATTTTAAAATACGCTTAAGTTAACTTAAGCGTATATAAAACGGTATTTATTAGTTAATTTATATCTTATTCTTCAGAAAAATTGTTTGTAATAAGGTTGATATATTCAACCATGTGTGAAAAATATTCTAAATTACATTCGCCATTAATTACAATATCGCATTTATCTTTATTGCTTGCAACGTATTTTTTGCCTGCGTCTTGGATGTAATTCCAATGTTTAACAGCATTTTGCGGATCTTGGTTACGTTGTGCTGCACGATTTAAAAAGCGTCTTTTTCTTTCATCTTCATCTAAATCAATATATACTTTAATATCAAATAATTCTTGAACAGTATCATAAATAGAGCACATTCCTTCTATTATGATAATTTTATTAGATTTAACATTAAGTGATTTTGGCTTTGAAACCCCTGAACCATTTACAAGATATTCAGGAGAGAAGATATCTTCGCCTTGTTGTAATTTTAAGATGTCTTCTTTTAATAAATCAAGATAGAAATTGTTGGGTGAATCGATATCATAGCCGGCATCTCTTAAAAGGTCAAAAGAGCCATATTTTTTGATTAAATCAGAGATATCGTTAAAATAGTTATCTGCGCTTAAAATTGTTATAGGCAGTTTTAATTCTTTAATGCAAGATTGAATTTGTTTGCAGATTGTTGATTTTCCACTTGCGCTTTCGCCTGTTAGAGCGATTAAAATTCTATCTTGAGGGCGATTGATTAATCTGTTTGTGAAATTATCTAAAAAGTCATTTTTATAGTTAATTATTACTTGTTTATCTGACTTTTTGTCATAGTTAATAATTTGTTTGAATTTTGTTTGAAGATAAAAAGCCAGCAGCGATCTGCCTGCACGAGTTTGACAGTTTGGCTTTTGTATTTTTTCTTTTGCTTGGGTTTCTAATAAATTTTTAACTAAAGTGTCCATATATTCTGATTAAAAGTCCTGAATATTTTTATTTGCCAGATTGTTTAGTAATGTTAAGATAATATTTCTGACATCTTCGATATTTTTGTCTGAAATATCTGTTTTTGCGCTAAATATAAGGCTTTGATAATTGTTAATAATTTTTGAGATTTCTTCGTCTTTAAAAAATAGCCTTACATTTTCTCTTAAGAGTCTTTTTATTCTGTTTCTTCGTACTGCCCTTTTGTGAATTTTTTTAGAAACAACAAAACCTACCCTGGTGGGGCAGTTTTTGTCGATTTTAAATTTTCCTAAATGCAATACAAGTTCTGGCGTATAATACGCTGAATTATTTTTGTATGTTGCCCTAAAAGCCATTCTGACTTTTAGTCTGTTTTCTTTTTTAAGCACGATTTTTAGCTGTGATTGCTACTTCGTGACGTCCTTTTGCTCTTCTAGCGTTGATAACACGTCTGCCGTTTTTAGTAGCCATTCTTGCTCTGAATCCGCTAACGTTTTGTCTTTTTCTTTTGGTACCTTCCAAAGTACGACGCATTTTATTTCTCCTTGTGGTTTAAATTAGTTTATATTAACTTGACAATATTCTACTGTCAGTATTTACTATAGTATTATAGACAAAATAAGGTGTCAAGGTTATGAGTTTAAATGTAAATGAAATTAAATTAGGTGTTATTGGTTGCGGCAAAATGGCGAGTGCTATTTTAGGCGGCATTGTTAAAAATAATTTTTTACCAAAAGAAAACATTTCTGTTTTCGATATTAATCTTGAAGCAAGCGCTTCAATGTGTGCTAAATATGGCTTTGAAGAAGCTCTTTCAATTGATGAATTGGTTTTAAATTCTGATATAGTTTTGCTTTGTGTAAAACCTTTTGTTTTTAGAGAAGTTTTGCTTGAAGTTAAGCATAAAATTTCTGATCAATTAATTATTTCAATTTTAGCAGGTGTTAAACTTGAAAAATATAATAAAATACTTCCTGAAACCCCTGTTGTTAGGGTAATGCCTAATACTCCCGCATTAATTGGAATGGGGGCTAGCGCATTATGTAAAAACAGTTTTGTTGATGAAAGTTATTTTGATTTTGCTAAAAAATTAATGAAAAATTGCGGTGAAGTTATTGAAACTACTGAAGATAAAATTGATATTATAACTGCCCTATCAGGTTCTGGGCCTGCTTATTATTATAAAATTATTGATTTAATGGCAAAAGCAGCAATTAAACTTGGGCTAGATAAAAAACAAGCATATTTATTATCTTCTCAAACGGCACTTGGAAGTGCAAAAATGGTTATTGAAAACGACTTTGATATAAACACTTTAATAAAAAACGTTACAACCCCAGGGGGCTGTACTGAAGTTGGAAACGAAGTTTTAAACAATTCTAATATTGATGAAATAATTGATAAAACAATTAAAGATACAATGGAAAAATCTATCCAATTAGGATAGTTTGTTTTCTGAATCGGATTTTATTACCCTATCGACAGCTTCGACAAAGCTGTCGATTTGTTCTTTTAATATATTTTCTATTTCTTTTTTCTTGTGAGTATTAATTAAAAGTTGTTCTTTTTGTTCTTGCAAATGATATAATCTTCCTAAAAGATATGAAATATTCCCTTTTGAATTTTCTTCGGGCATATATTTCTCATTTAGATTTAAAAAATCTATGTAGTTAATTTTGAAAAATGTAAAACTATTGCAATCTTTTGCTACTGCTTTTAGTGTTTTTCTAAAAACTTCTTTTGCGTTATTTCCACCTATCCTTAATAGTACATTTACACATTTGAATGGGTCAAAGGTTGAACAGTATTCATTTTGCCAACAATCACCAAAATCAAAATATCCTGCAAAATCATTGCTTTCAACAAGGTCAATGGGTTCAAATTTTTTATTTTTTGTATCGATAATTAAATTATCTCCCATTGTGTCTATATATTGCCCGCTTTGATGTATTATGCCTATTTTTTTAATTAAATCATCATAAGCCTCTTGGGGCATTTCTTCTAATAATTTGTAATAATCATCCAAGGTATCATTTTTTTTATATTTTTCATAACTTACCCCTTCGATGTGTTCTAAAATTAAGTAACTCTTTGCTTTTGCAACGATATGATTAAGTTTATCTTGAAAAGTTACGTTTCCATTAATATCACCGTCAATTTTGCCTCTTAGGTCATGATTTTTGTAAAGTTTAACATCATAAGGGCTTCTTGGAATTCTAAAGACTTCTGCTTCACAGCCTGAACCGACTTTATTTTTTCCTTTTGAGGTCACTTTTTTAACGAGTTTTTCGATTTTTCTTTCTTTAGATAGCCCAAAAACCCCGTTTTTTCTTGCTGCTTTAGATAACTTTCCTTTAATTTCTTGAGTGTTAAATTTTTCATATAGCTCAAGTGTATCAAATTCAAGTGGTTTTTTTAGTTTTAATCCGCTGAAACTTTGCGGTTTTGAAGCAGTTTGAATGTTATTATTATAATTAATTTTATTAATATTTATTTGATTTATTTTCATTTTGTTGTTCTCGCTTGGCAAATTTTAAACGTTTCTAAAGAAATAATTTTGTCAACTTTTCGATATTTTTAACAAAAATTAACATACTCCTCTTAAAATTGAATTAAGTTTAAGGTTGAATTAGTATTTTAATATGAAACATAATCTTTTCAAAATTAATTCTGAAATGAAACCATCTGGGGATCAGCCTAAGGCAATTGAAGCCCTTAGTAATGGTATTATAGATGGGCTAGATTCGCAAGTTCTTTTAGGGGTAACAGGTTCTGGTAAAACTTTTACAATTGCAAATGTTATTCAAAAAGTTCAAAAGCCAACCCTTGTAATAGCGCATAATAAAACACTTGCAGCTCAATTATATAATGAATTTAAAGAGCTTTTTCCAAATAATGCTGTTGAATATTTTATTTCTTATTATGACTATTATCAACCGGAAGCCTATATCCCTAGAACTGATACATATATAGAAAAATCTGCAACAATTAATGATGAAATAGATAGGCTTCGCCATAACACCACAAGAAGTTTGTATGAAAGAGATGATGTTATTGTTGTTGCATCAGTTAGTTGTATTTATGGTTTAGGTTTACCTGAAAATTATTTCAGAGGAACGGTTACCCTTTGCGTTGGGCAAGAAATTACAAGAAAAGATTTATTAACATATTTAACAGGGGTTAGATATGAAAGAAATGATGTTGAATTAAAACGCTCAACTTTTAGAGCTCGTGGCGATGTAATTGAAATTATGCCAAGTTATGAAAAAGTCATAAATAGAATTTCATTTTTTGGAGATGAAATTGAATCAATTACAAGAATAGATAGTGTTACAGGTGAGATAATTGAAAAACCATCCGAAATAGTTATATATCCCGCTGTGCATTATTTATCTTATGATGAAGAAACGGATGAAACCCTTGATTTAATTAGGCAAGAGTTAAATAATCGCCTTGTTGAATTAAAAAATGAAAATAAAATTGTTGAAGCTCAAAGACTTTCTCAAAGAGTTAACTATGACATTGAAATGATTAAAGAAATGGGCTATTGCTCGGGTATTGAAAACTATTCAAGAATTATTGAAAGACGTGCAGCCGGAACGCCACCAGCTACATTATTAGATTATTTTAATGAAAATTTTTTAGTTGTGGTTGATGAATCTCACGTTACCTTGCCACAATTAAAAGGCATGTCTTTTGGAGATAGGGCAAGAAAAGATGTCCTTGTCGATTTTGGATTTAGGTTACCTTGTGCGGTTGATAACAGACCTTTAACTTTTGAAGAATTTTACGATAAAATTGAACAAAAGCATGGACAAAAAATTTATATTTCAGCAACCCCAGCCGATTTTGAAAAAAATAATTCTTCTCAAATTGTTGAACAAATTATTCGCCCAACAGGTCTTTTAGACCCTGAAATTGATGTTCGTCCGACAATTGGTCAAGTTAATGACCTTTTAAAAGAAATTGATAAAACAACCGAAAAAGGGGATAGAACCCTTGTTACAACGCTAACTAAAAAAATGGCGGAAGAATTATCTAATTACTTACAAACTAAAGGTGTTAAGGTTCGATATCTTCATAGCGAAGTAAAATCTCTTGAACGTGTTGAAATTTTAAGAGATTTAAGACTTGGCGAGTTTGATGTTTTAGTTGGGGTTAATCTTTTAAGAGAGGGGCTTGATATCCCCGAGGTTTCTTTAGTTGCGATAATGGATGCGGATAAAGAGGGCTTTTTAAGATGTGAAACCTCTTTAATTCAAACTATCGGAAGAAGTGCTAGAAACGCTGATGGCAGAGTTATTATGTATGCTGATAAAATTACAGATTCAATGCGCCTTGCGCTTGATGAAACGGCTCGTCGTCGCAAAATTCAAATGGAATATAATAAAGAAAATAATATCACTCCTAAAACAATTAAAAAATCTGTTCAAAATAATCTTCTATCTTTAGTTCAAAGCTATAGAAGTGTTGAAGACATAGTTTCTGAGCAACTTGTTGAATTAAATATTAAACCAAAAGACTTGCCAAAATTAATTGATAAAATGGAAAAAGATATGGCAAAAGCTGCTAAATTGCTTGATTTTGAACGTGCAATTCAACTAAGAGATGAAATTAAAAAACTAAAAAGCATTTTAGAAAACTAAGCTGCGCCATATTTTAAAAGGTCATGGATGTGAACTGTTCCAATTGGCTTGTTATTTTCAATTACAAAAATGTTTGTAATTTTCTTTTCGTTCATAATTTTAACGGCTTCAGTTATAAAAGTATCTTTTTGAATTGTAATCGGATTTTTAGTCATAATGTCTTTTGCAACAATATGTTTTAAATCTTGATTAATACATCTTCTTAAGTCACCATCTGTAAACATTCCGACAAATTCGCCGTTATCATTCACAAAGCCAACGCAACCAAGTCTTTTTGAAGTCATTTCAAGAATTATATCGTTAATTTTAGCGTTATCTTTTAAAATTGGCATTTCTTCGTTTTGGTGCATAATATCTTTAACTTTTTGTAAAATAGCGCCAAGTTTGCCCCCTGGGTGTCTTTGGTTAAATTGTGCTTTTGAAAAACCTTTTCTTTCAATCATTCCAACTGTAATAACATCTCCTAGAACTAATGTAGCTGTGGTTGATGAAGTTGGCGCAAGCCCAAGTGGGCATGCTTCTTTTGCTAAAGGCAGTCTTAAAACGATGTCACCCGCTTTTCCTAAAGAGCTTTCAGGGTTTTTAGTTATAGCGATAAGTTTAATTCCAAATCTTTTAGAATAGTTTAAAATGTCTAAAAGTTCTTTTGATTCGCCACTATTTGAAATTGCGATGACAACATCTTCATCTGTTACCATGCCTAAATCGCCATGACTTGCTTCTGCTGGGTGCATAAAAAATGAGGGAGTTCCTGTTGAAGCTAATGAGGCTGCTATTTTTTTAGCTATATGACCAGATTTTCCCATCCCCGTTAGAATTACTCTGCCTTTTGTTTGTTCAATTAAATCTAATGCTCGGGTTAAATTTTCATCTAAAAGTTCTTTAAGCTCGTTTATTGCTTCAATTTCACAATCAATTGTGTTAAGCGCTGTAACGATATCGCTATTTTGAAGTTTATTAATCATTTTCCCCTCACATTTATCTTTTATTATATTGTATATTAAAATTTCGATTGTGTTAATATTTTTTTATAAAATTTTTATAAACTAGCAATTTTTTTAATTTTTTTGTTTTTATTAAAATAAGTGTGGGTTAGTACATTATGATAAATCAAATTAAATTAAATAATAATATTAACATAGCTCAAAATACTCCAATTTCAGCTTCAAAAGCTCAAAATGGAGTTAGTTCACCAATTTCTTCAAAAACTTTAAGCTACCCACAAGGCTATAAACCATCTTCAATTGGTGTTAATACAACCCTAACTCAAAGTGAAAGTGAAAAATATCTTGCTTTAGTTAATGCTCTTAAAAATCAGCCAGTAAGCGAAAATTCTTTTAACACGAGCGCAACAAAGCAACTTGATTGTTTGTTGAAAAATGGTAAACTTTTAGCAAAATCAAATAATGATAATTCAACAACTTTAGATAATTTATATAATATTTTAACAAAACCACGCTGCGAAGACTTTAACCCCTTGGCGGTTTTAAGTAATACTCTTGATATTTTAGTTAACCCACGAATAATTACACAAAATTTTGGAGATATTCCAAAAGATGAAGAAGCTAAAATTTTAAGTGAATTACCTAAGGATTCACCTCTCCAAATGAACCCTGAAACAATGGATATTCAGGCTTCTGCGGTTTGTGCAGCGGCTTCAAATGAAGTCAATTTAGCAGATAAATATCCAGCCGAGTTTGCTCGTTGGGTTGAAGGGTTGTCTAGTGAAAATAAAGCCGTTTATTCTGATATTTGGCTAGATTCTATCTCAAAAAATAAATTGGATGCTATTACAATTTTAAATTTAATGGACGCTAAAAAGGTTGATTTTAATTTAGATAAGGTGAAAATCAAAATTTCACCTGATGACAACGCTTATAAACGAGCTAAAATTCAAGAAAAGCATTGGGATAAAGGTGAAAGAAACCTTGTTGATGTTTTAATTCAAAGTACAATTATGCAACTTGGTTCTCAAAACACTTATGATTCTTTAACAGATACTCGTGGCGGCATTTTTAGTGATAATACCGAGGGTTTAATTGAAATTGAAAAAACTTTCGTTGAATCTGTAATTAAAAATAAAGAAGTAACTTCTTTGGTTTATCAAAAAATAGATGATAATCAAAACCTTGTTGGCTATAATTGTTCTTTTGATAAAATGGAAAAACATATTAAAGATACAATTGATTCAGGGGATGATGTTATCATCGGTAATGTTTTAACTAATGAAACTTCAGGAATGCTTGATAGTGGAACTTATGACCCTAAGATTAATGGTGAACCAAATAAAATAATCAATGGTCATGAGATAACTATTGTTGGTTATGATGTTGATAAAGATGGTAAAACCACATTCAGATGTATTGATACGGATGATGATTCGCCTGATTTTGTTTATTACAGCGCAGATTATCTTCTTCCAAAATTACATCATGCCGGATATCCTGCTCAAATTGTTGAAAAAGACGAAAAAGAAATTATGAGCAACGTGGCTTAAATTTTAATTTGAAAATTAACTGAAAAAAATGGCAAAAAATAAAAGGCGACACCCAGATTCGAACTGGGGGATAAGAGCTTTGCAGGCTCCTGCCTTACCACTTGGCCATGTCGCCTTATATTAAAAAATCGGGATGACAGGATTTGAACCTGCGGCCCCCTCGTCCCAAGCGAGGTGCGCTACCAAGCTGCGCTACATCCCGATGTAATATTCAGTTATCAATTTGTTTTTGGTTTCTCTACTCTCGGGGCTACACCCGAAAAATATTCAATTTTCAATTTATTTTTTAATGAGGTGAGAAAACCTCTTGCATTTATGATATTATCAGCAACAAAATTTATAGTCAATACATTGACTTAAAAAAATTTTAAATAGATAATTTATTTATGAAAACTTATAAAAATATCTTATTAATTAATTATGGCGGAATAGGCGATGAAATCTTGTTTTTACCTACAATTAAAAGTGTAAAAGAAGATTTTAAAAATTCAAAAATCACCCTAGCACTTGAAGAACGTTCTCGTGCGATTAAACAACTCACAAACTTAATTGATGATTTAATTTATGTTGATATCAAGGCTTCGGGCTTTAAAAAATATTTTAATATTTTAAAATTTATTTTTAAAATAAGAAAACAAAAGTTTGATTGTGTTATTTCAAGTGGCAAAAGTCCTTTTGTGGCGATAATTCTATTTTTATCAGGAATTAAAGAAAGAATTGGATATAATTCTAAAACGGGCTTTTTGTTAACTAAAAAAGTTGAACTTAATCAAAATCAATATGCAGGAAAAATGTATCATGACCTTGTAAAACCAATCGTTAAATCAGAATATCATGACCCTCAAATTGAAATTTTAGAAGATTTTAAATTAAATGAAAACCTTACAGATGGCTATATTGCCTTGCACCCTGGGGTTTCAAAGATGTCTATTATGAAAAATATTTTTAAATGCCCTGAAATTTCTTTTTGGAATAATTTAATTGAGGGAATTTTAGAAAAAAATAAAAAAGTTCTTCTTTTAGGAACAAAAGATGATGAAATCATTATTAATGAAATTTTAAAAAATGAAAAAATAACTAAAAACCCAAATTTCATAAACTATTTTCAAAAAACTAAAAATATAATGGAAATGGCTTTTTTAATGAAAAAATCTTCAAGTGTAATTTGTGTAGATTCTGCACCTTTACATGTTGCAGTTTCTGTTGGGGCTAAGGTTTTTGCAATTTTTGGGCCAACAAATGAAGAAAAACTCGTTCCAAAAAATGAAAACATAAAAATTATTAAAAATGATATCCCCTGCAGACCTTGCCTGTGGGATAAAAGACAAGTTAATTGTGAAAAATCAGATTGTTTAAAAATTGATGTTAACAAAATTCTTAATGAAATTTGATTTTAAACAATTGTTATTGTAAAATTATCGTATATTCAACCCGTTATATAATTTGAGGTATAAATGAAAAAGATACAAAAAACTTTAGTTGCCATTTTCGCACTTATGCTTTTTAATTTTGCAAGTGCATTAGAAATCGTTGACGTAAAAAGTAATTATTGGGCAGGGCAAGAAATTATCCATGCTATTCAAAATGGTTTTATTTACGTTGTCGATGGAAATAAATTTAAACCTGAAGATTCAATTACAAGAAGTGATTTTGTAACTGCTTTATTAAAAGTTATTAGAAGACAAGATGAATCTGTTACTCAAAAAACCAGTTTTAAAGATGTTAATAACTTAACTCCAAACAAAAAAAGCGTAATGTTATCTGAACAAATCCGCCTTGCTTTTGGCTATCCTGATAAAACATTTAAGCCAAATGTTGCAATTAATCACAATGAAACAATGAGCATGATTGCAAACATTACAACAGGCGATTATAAAGCCTCTGATATCACATTATTTAAAGATTATGAAGAAATTCCAATTTGGGCAAGACGTGCATATATCAAAAACGTTGCAAACGATTTATATGTAAATCATCCTGATGAATATTCTTTCACACCCTCTAAAAACTTAACAAGAGCAGAAGCGGCTGTTTTATTTGATAAAATTTCAGCTAATTTAGATAAAATTAAAGATAGCTACAGAAATCTTTACGATGATTTATCTTCCCTAGATAATTCAAATGGAAATGGTAATGATAACAACAGCAACTACTTAGATTTTGATAAATCTGAATTTATCGCAAACAATACACTTGGTTTAGCGCCATTTTCAACAAACAACAAAGTTGTTTTATATAACAATAAAAACATAATTGAAGGCGGAAATATCCTAATCGGAACAAATTTAGGTCTTGTTAAAACAAGAAAAGATTTAGTTGGCGATCAATATATCTTCACGGCACCTAATGATGTTTATTCAAATGAAGGAACTTTCTTATATCCAAAAGGAACAGAATTCTATGCAAGAGTATTTAGAATTGGCTATTCTGCTTGGAGATCAAAAGCTGAAAAATCAAGATTTGTTTTCTATAAATATTCACTTCCTGATGGTTCTAGCTATGATATGGCAGGTGTTCCATTTACAAAAAATGATAAAATTGTTTATGTAAATAACATTAAAAATCCTAAAAAAGCTAAATCTTTAGCGGATAGTAAATCAACAAATAAAAAATATCTAATTGAATGTGCTCATCAAATGGCGCCATTAACCGAATTTGATATTAAAACAAATAAAACAATCTATATTCTTTTAACTGCTGATATGGTTTTACCAAAATCTGAACAATATTTAGATTTAAGAACAGAAAAAAGTTTATTAGATGACGAAGATTTATTGTAATCTTTATTAAAATTTTAACTAAAGAAAAGCCTTATGAATTATCATAAGGCTTTTTAAATCCTATGTAGGGTTGATATGAGGGTAGTTTAAATATTGTTTTCGAATTTCTTATCTTTTAGAACTGCTTGACCTAAGCCAATTGCTGCACCGGCTACGCCGCCAACAATTGAGCCAAAGAATGGACAAACTACGCCAGCTGCCGCACCTGCTGCTGCACCTGAAATAATTGAACCAGCGTATTCTTTAATTTTTTCAGATGTTTTTAATTCATTTCCACATACTTCAGAAGTGATTTCAGCAGTTGAATTACCATTTGTTAAAAGACATCCGATTAATGGTACACCTTCTAAAATACCTGTTAAGAATGAATTTTTACTAGATGAAATTGCATTACTTGCAAGACTTTCACCTGTATATGCTTGATAAGATTGATCTAGAATTGTTTTGATTTGTGAATCTGTAAATTCATAATTATAACCATCAGTTGTTTCTTTAATATCTTGCAGAATATTATTATATTCTGTTAATGCTTGTTTAACATCGCCTTGGTTCATATAAAGTTGAACATGCTCTAATTGGCTTGTATAACCTGAAGCGATATCTCTGACAACTCTGTTAATGTTTGTGCTTGAAGCTTGTCTTTTTGAAACTGCGCTTGTTCCGCTTGAAGCATAACTTGATTTTCCGCTGCCATAATAGTTTCCGTAGTTGATGCTGTCTGCAAAAGTACTCATATTAAACCCCACTATCTAAAATATATAAACTAACCTTACATTTATATAAAGTTTTTTTCCTTTAAATAATTGCCTTTTTTGATGAATTCTTTTAACATTTCTTAACATTTTTACAAAAATAATGCTTGAAAATAATTCATGGTGCTGCTAGAATGGATATAGTCTTACGGTTACCTTGTTTATAAGAGAAGGTAATATAGCTGACTGAAACTAAATATAAGTCGTCACGGGCCTGTGGCACTCTGCCGACGAAGAAGATTGATTATCTTCTGAGGAGAGGGAAGGTAGCACCGCTACCGCAAGCCCAAGATGAAAAAATTAAATATAAGTCGTCACGGGCCTGTGGCGCAGCGGTAGCGCAGGGGACTCATAATCCCTTGGTCGTGGGTTCGAATCCCTCCGGGCCCAATTATTTAAGAGAGTGTAAGCTCTCTTTTTTAGTGCCCGTCGGGATGCAATCGCTTCGCTTTTGCCCTCTTGAAAAATGCTCAACGGTTCGCATTTTTCTGCGGCAGAGTCTCCGAGGCCCAATTATTTAAGAGAGTGTATGCTCTCTTTTTTAGTGCCCGTCGGGATTTATAAAATCAACCCTTAAAACACCTAAGTTCTTTTTGTAATATCTTTATTTATAAAATAGAAAGCAAAAGGAGTAAGTATGAATGTTGTTGAGCCGATAAGGAGTAAGAAAGATTTATCTAGGGTTGAAGATGTGTTATTGAATGAATCGGGCATATTTGGTTTAAGGAATTTATTAATATTTTTATTTGGAACAAATTGCGGGTTAAGAATTTCTGATATTTTAAATTTAGATGTTGAAGATGTGAAAAATCGCTCTTATATTGAATTAACAGAAATTAAAACTAGAAAAAGAAAGAAAATTCCGATTAATGATAAATTAAAACCGCTAATTGAAGAATTTACTAAAAACAGGAAAAATAATGAACCGTTATTTATTTCAAAACTTGGAAACAGAATGGAAAGAACGCAATATTATCGAATATTAAATGATGTTTGCCATAAAGTTGGAATTGATTATAAAATCGGTACTCACACTCTTAGAAAAACTTTTGGCTATCATCATTATAAAAAATATAAAGATGTTGCCTTGCTGCAAAAAATTTTCAATCATTCTTCACCTTTTGTAACTTTGATTTACATAGGGATTAATCAAGACATGCTAGATAGTAGTTATAAAAGTTTTATTTTATAGTTAAAAAAGAAAATCAATTCAACATATTTACACTTATGTTGTATTGAGCTAAAACATTGACTTTTCTATACTACCATAAATATATTAATTTGGATAATTTAGTCTTAATAAAATTTACAAAAACCCCAACCCCTTATTAAATTGGCTTTTTAATATGAAATTATGTTAATACAACACAAGTGTAATTTTGTTGCGTTAAAGGCTTTAGGCAATTATCTAGGGGATAAAGTTGTGGCTAGTTTATATAGAAAGTTTGATACAAATATTCTTGAAAAAGAAAACTTAGATATTGAAAGAATTGAAGTTCTTTCTAATCTTAAAGATGATTGTTGTAAAATTTCTGAAAATAAACACTTTAAAATAATTACTTGCGCTAATGGTGTTTGCAGTTTATTTATTGAAAATATAAATGAAAAAATAACCTTAAATTCTTCTGAAACAAGCGTTTATCTTGATAAAAAACTTAATTTTGAAATAAAAGATTATAACGATGAAACAAAAATTATAATTCAATATCTTTTAGTTCAAACTTTAAAAAAAGATATTAAAAACGAAATCATCAATTTATCAACAAATAAATCAACAAGCATAAATGAATTATTTGAAAAAATGTCAAAAATATATGGCTATAAAAAATTGCCAAATTGTTTACCTAAAAGATTAGGTGAGATAACAAACAGTGTTTTATCTAACAAAAAAGCACTAAAGATTTTTGATGATTTTAAATTTAGCGATTTATCAGTTGGGTTGGTAAAGATGAAAGAGGGTATTTATGGGTAAATTCATAAAAACTCTAAAACAAAGCATAAAAAAGATAGGAGTATAAATGGAAAATAAAAAAGTCCTAATAACTGGGGCAAATGGCTATATAGGTAAACATGTAACTAATTATTTTTTAAATAATACAGATTATCAAGTATTAACTTTAGACATTTCTCCAGCTTCAAATGAAAATGTCAGCAAGCATTATCAATTAGATTTTTTAAATAATTCAGATGATAAAGATTTATTTGAAAAGCTGGATAAACCAGATATAATAATCCATTTAGCTTGGAAGGATGGTTTTAATCATAATTCAAATGAACATCTTAAGAATTTAAATTTACATTATCAATTTATTAAAAATATGATTGATTCAAATTGCCAATCTATTTCTATAATGGGTTCAATGCATGAAATAGGTTACTTTGAGGGTGAAGTAAATTCAAATACGCCGTCTAATCCGTTATCCTTATATGGAATATCTAAAAATGCTCTAAGACAGGCGGTTTTAAGTTACTGTGAAAATAAAAAAACTTTAATAAAATGGCTAAGAGCTTTTTATATTACAGGGGATGATAAAAATAATAAATCTATTTTTTCAAAAATTTTAGAAATGGAAAAAGAAAATAAAACCACTTTTCCGTTTACTGATGGATTAAATAAATATGACTTTATTGATGTAGAGAAATTAGCAGAACAAATCTCTCTTGCCTCAATTCAAGATAAATACAATGGCATAATAAATGTTTGTTCTGGAAAACCAATTTCATTAAAGGAAAAAGTTGAAGAATTTATAAAAAATAAAAAATTAAATATTCATCCTGAATATGGAGTTTATCCAACTAGAAAATATGATTCTCCATGTATTTTTGGAAATAGCGAAACTATTAATAAAATTCTAGAAAGTTCTAAATATGAAAAAAATAATTAAAAGTTTTTTTCAGTTGTTTTACAAGGTTAAATATAAAAATGAATACAAAATTACAAGGATTTTGTTTTTCAGATTTAAAAAAAAGATAGACAACGAATGTTGTTTAATAAATTACACCAATAATAACAAAATAATTATCCATAATGAAAACAATAAAATAATTCATAATCCAAGCAAAATAGATGGGTTGAATGTCTTTTTTGCGGGGAAGGATAATACACTTGAAATCTTTCAGCCATGCAGTTTTTTACGCAAAAACACATTAAATATATTAGGAGACAACTGTAAACTAACGTTAAATAAGTGTCAGCTGGCAAAAGTAAAAATAGATATGAATAATGCTTCTATTTGTAATATTGACGAAAATTCAACAGTTTGCGGCTATATTCACATTGCAAACGAAAAAAATCTTTCATTAAACATTGGCAAAAATTGTATGTTTTCCGGTAAAACGGCAATTTGGTGCACAGATGGGCACATCATTAGAAATAAAAATACAAATGAAATTATAAATAGGATAAAACACGGGGTTAGTATAGGTGATCACTGTTGGATAGGGCACAGAGCTGTAATTTTAAAAAACACAACCATAAGAAACAATACTATTATTGGCGCAGGTTCAATAGTATCAGGTAATTTTGACAAAGAAAACATAATTATTGCAGGAAATCCCGCAAAAATAATAAAAGAAAACATAAATTGGGACAGAAAACCATTGGATTAAATGAGGAAAAATGAAAAAGAACATTCTTGTAACTGGTGCAAATGGCTATATAGGCTCTCATATCACATCTGAATTAATAAAAAAAGATTCTTTTAATGTTATAGCAACAGATTTTAATAATAACAATATAGACAAAAAAGCTATTTTTATAAAATGTGATATTTTAAACGAAGCACAAAATGAAAATTTATATGAAAAATTAAATAAGCCGAATATTATTTTGCACTTGGCTTGGAAAGATGGCTTTAATCATAATTCAATTAACCACATAAAAGATTTATCTTCTCATTTTCTTTTTCTTAAAAACTTAATTGATAAAGGAAGTAAACATATTGCTCTAGCTGGTTCATTTAGAGAATATGGAAAATGCAAAGGAAAAGTTAGTGAATCACATCTAAGTAATGGTGATAACTTATATGCACTTGCAAAATCAAGTCTTTATAAAGCGCTAGAAATATATTTTAAAAACGAGAATGTTGTTTTGCAAAATCTTAGATTTTTTACTCCATACGGTGATGACGAGAAAAATAATTCAATTTTAAGTAAAATTTTAACTTGGGAAAAAGAAGGTAAAAAATCTTTTCCGTTTACAGAAGGTAGGGAACAATATGACTATATTCATATTGATGAATTAACAAAGCAAGTAATAGCGACAATAAGTCAAAATAAAATTAATGGTATTATTAATATTTGTTCAGGATATCCAACTTCGCTTAAAGAAATGGTTGAAAAATTTTTAAAAGAAAATAATTTAAAAATTAAGCCTGAATATGGTGCATTTAAAACAAGAGAATACGATTCAAGTATAATCTTTGGAGATATAGAAAAAATTACAAAAATTTTGGAGGAATATAATGAAAAATAGATTAGGTATATACTTTTTTTATGATAGTCAAGGAATAGTTGATGACTTTGTTATCTATTATTTAGTCAACCTCAAAAAATTTTGTAAAGAATTGTGTGTTGTTGTAAATGAACCATTGCAAGAACAAGGACGAATAAAACTCGAACAAGTTTGCGATAAACTTCTTGTAAGAGAAAATAAAGGATTTGATTCACAAGCATATAAATATGCAATGAAATTTTATGGATATGATGAATTAAAAAAATATGATGAATTAATTTTATGTAATTTTACATGTTATGGACCTGTTTACCCATTTGAAGAAATGTTTGAAAAAATGGAAAAATCAAATTGTGATTATTGGGGTATGTCTTGGTATCCAAAAGCTGAAGGAATAATCGCTTGCAGTGAACAAACTACAAGTTATATACCAGAACATATAATGTCATTTTTTATGACAATCAGAAATAAAATGCTTTCATCAAATGCTTTTAGGGATTATTGGGAAAATATTAAAATACCAAATAATTATGGCGAAGCTGTTTTTTATAATGAATTGCAATTTACAAATTATTTCACTAAACATGGTTTTATAGGAGATACTTTTATCCCTAAAGAAGTTACAAAAAGATTTTATGAAAATATTTACGCATTTGCGCCAAATTACACAATGGAATATCGTTCCCCACTTGTTAAAAGAAATGCTTTTAAAGCACCTTCAAATTTATATACCCACTATGGCAGAGGAAATCAGCCAAGAGACTTAATGAAATTTTTAAAAGAAAACACAACTTTTGATACAAACTTAATTTGGGATGATTTATTAAGAACTCAAAAGGGTTCATTAATTAAAAGAAATCTTCACTTAAATTATTTTTTAGATGAAAAATATTTTAATGGTGATGAAAATATTTTAAAAGAAAATTTAAAAACAGCGATGTTATTATATTCTTATTATGATGATATGGGTGAATATGCACTTAGTTATGCAAAAAATTTACCAAGCTGGGTCGATATTTATATTTATGTCGTAAATGAAAATACTAAAAAAATTTATGAAAAGATTTTTAGTGCACTCCCAAATAAAACAAAAGTAATTATAAAAGAAAACAGGGGTCAATTGGCTTCAGCTGTTTTAGTTTCAGGTAAAGATATTTTTGAAAATTATGATTTAGTTTGTGTAACACAAACTAAAAAAAGTACGCAGTTAAGAGATAAATTTGCCTCAGAAAACTTTTGTAATCACTGCTGGGAAGGGGTTTTAAAATCAAGACCTTATGTTTTAAATGTCATTAAAACATTCTATGAAAATCCAAGAATGGGATATTCATGTAACATTCCGCCACATTGTGGTAATTTTGAAGGTTTAATTGGAAGTGAAGTTGAAAATAATGAAGAAAATATGAAAGAAATAATGAAAAAATTTAACCTTCAAGCGCCATTTGATGACGAACCAATTGCTTCTTACGGTGAATGCTATTGGGTTAGGGCTAAAGGTTTCAAGAAACTTTTAGAATATAATTGGAGTCATCAAGATTTTCCACTAGCAAAAGAAACACCTAAGGACGGATGTATTTTAAATGCGCTTGAAAGACTTATGCCAATTTTTGTTCAAGAAGAAGGATACTATCCTGCTTGGGTTGCGCCTAATTCAAATGCAGAAGTTTATTTTGATAACATATATCATCAATTGAGAAATTTTATGGTTTCAAAGAAGAATAAACTAAAAAAAATTACACATGCGTTATTCATAAAACGAAGATTCTATAAAATATTATCACATATCACATTTGGGAAATGGAAAAATTGCTGTATTAGAAAAGTTAATAAGTACAATTCTTATTTAAAATATTAAAAGGAAAAACCGAATGAAACGTTTGTTAATTTACTTTTTTTATGATAAAGATGGCGTTGTTGATGACTATATTTTATATTTTCTAAAATCTTTTAGAAAATATTGTCAAGAAATATGTGTTGTTGTAAATGGCAATATAACAGAAGAATCAAAAAATGATTTAAAAGAAATTGCTGATATTGTTTTAAGAAAAGAAAACAAGGGTTTTGATTCTTGGGCATATAAATATGTGCTAGAATTTTATGGCTATGAAAAGCTGAAAGAATTTGATGAAGTTATTTTGGCGAATTTTACTATGTTTGGACCAATTTATTCAGTTGAAGATTTTTTTAATAAAACTAATGCTTTTGATTGTGATTTTTGGGGTATAACACTTAATTCAAATGAAAATCAAAAAGTTCTTGAAACAAGTATAGAAGAACATATTCAATCGTATTTTTTAGCTTTCCGAAAAAAAATCTTACTTTCAAAAGATTTTATGAATTATTGGATAAATTTAAAAATGCCAAATAATTATGAAGAAGCAATTGCATTTTTTGAATTAAGTTGCACAAAATATTTCAAAGAAAAAGGATATAAATATTTAAGTTATGTTAAACATCAAAAATATAATGAAAAATTAAAAAAATTACCTTATTTTTATTATACTCTTAAACAATTAAAAGAAGATAAGATGCCTTTTATTAAAAGAAAAATTTTTTCAACTAAAAATAAAACATTAGAACATCCAATTGAATATGGAATTAAAGAATTATTTAAGTATTTAAAAAATAACACAACCTATGACACAAGTTTAATTACAAAAAATATCAAAAGGAGTTTTGACTATAATTTAACATTGTCTGGTGCGATTAAAAGTTATTTTTATTTGACATTCAAGCAAATAACTTCACCATTTAGGTTTATGAAATATCAAAGAAAGAAATCACTTATTATTGAAACATTACTTTTAAATAAAAATTAAGTTTATTTTAAATCATATCTTATCCTTGGTAAGTGTTGAGTTTTGTACCTGCATGGTGAGCTTGGTTATCATCTGAATCTTTTATTTTTCTTCCAACAAGTCCCATAGTGCTAAAACCTAGTGCGCCAAGGACGTATGAAGAATATGCAATAGCGTTTGTTTTTGCAACTTTTTTAAACATATTTTTATCTAGCATTTCTTTTGCCCAAGAGCAACCACGAAGTGAGGCTTTGCCTTCTTCCAATAAAACAGGAACCATTGTAGCAAAAGCTAATAATGGAGATTTTTTTCTTACTTCATTTTTAACTTTTTGCGCTTTTGTTAATTCTTCGCCATTTTGTGGTTTTTCTTCTTTAGTTAAGGCGGGTAATAATGCAAATGTGCTTGCTAAAAACATAGATGGAAGTCTTAATTTTTGTATATTTTTCCAAAAAGCGCTGTTGTTAAAATTAAATGCGTGACCAATTTCATGGAAACTAAGAATAGGCGCTTTTTGTCTGTTGATTAAAATTGTGTTTTTATCAATTAAACCTATTTGTTTGTTGCAAAATAAGGCATTTTTCCCTGCTGCCGTTTGGAAAAATTGGTTAGTCATTTCTAATATTTTAGTTGGCGTATTTGTTATGTTTACCATTGAGTCAAAGTTTTCAATTGTTACGCCTTTTTTAGCTAAATTTGTTTTAGAATTAATTATTGTATCTGCGGCTTTATTAACAAAATCGACTTCGTCTTTTGTTAAATTTTTACTAAGTTTACAAACCCCTTCCATAGGAAGCATCGCTGCAATATTTAATCCGTTTAGCGCTAAAGAACCGACTGTTAATGCTTTTAGCGTTTTTTTAAAGCTACCTTTTTTGCTTGATTGTGGCTTGTCATAATTTTGGTTGATGTTGGTAATGGCTGTCATAATATTCCTTTATAAGTATGACTTTATAAAACATATCAACAACAGAAATTGACTTAAAAACTACATTTGTAAACAATTGTTAAATTCTCCTAACATTTAAGTAAAGTTTTTAATGATATTTTTGTGTTTAAAGTTGAAATTTTATGTATTTATTTTATTATTTATTTTGTCACTATTTTTAAGAAGTTAAGAAAAATGCGAAAATCATTATGTTTATTACCTTTAGCACTTGGCACTTTTGGCTTAGGTTTAACTGAATATGTTATGATGGGAATTTTACCTGATACTGCTAAAGCGATGAATTGCTCTATTCCTATGGCAGGGAATTTTATTTCTTTATATGCTCTTGGGGTAGTTTTTGGTTCAATTTTACTTGTAATAATAGGAAGAACTTGCCCCTTAAAGAAAATTTTAATTATTCTTGCTTCTATTTTTACAATTGCAAACTTGGCTTTAGTTTTTTCTTCTAATTACTATATTTTTTGTTTATTTAGATTTATTGCAGGGCTTCCGCATGGTGCTTTTTTTGGAGTAGGGGCGATAGCTGCTTCAAGGTTATGTGAAAAAGGAAAAACTAATCAAGCCGTAGCAACAATGGTTTCAGGAATGACTATTGCCAATTTAATAGGAATTCCTTTTGGCACTTTTTTAAGTCATAATTTTTCTTGGAGAATCACTTTTTTAATTGTAGGATTATTTGGTTTGGTTGTTTTATATTCAATTATTAAATTAATTCCATATTTAAAACCCATGCCAGATACAGGTTTTCGTGGACAATTCAGAATTTTTAAATCTTTATCTATTTGGATACTGATTTTAGCTGTCGTATTAGGTAATGGCGGCATTTTTTCAATGTATAGCTATATAAATCCACTTTTAGTTAATGTTTCTCATATTGATGAAAAACATATTTCTTTAGTGATGATTTTAGCTGGTGGCGGAATGGTTATAGGTAATTATTTAGGTGGTAAATTTTCAGATAAATTTTCTCCATCTTTAATTGCTTCAAATGTTCAATTGATAGCGTTTTTAGCTTTAATTGGAATGTTTTTCTTATCAGAACATCCTGTTATAACTGTTATCTTGATGTGCGTTTGCACAGGTTCATTATTTGGTGTTTCAGCCCCTCAACAAGTGTTATTAATTAAAAATGCAAAAGGCGGAGAAATGCTTGGTGCATCTTGTTCACAAATTTCATTTAATCTTGGTAATGCTCTTGGTGCTTTTGTTGGTGGTATTCCAATTTCACTTGGTTTTAATTATAACTATACAACCTTACCCGCTTGTCTATTTGTGTTTTTAGGTTGTTTATTGTTATTTTATTTTTATAGAAGATATGAATTTAAAAAGTAATTTGATGAAATCAAATAGGCTTAAAATTAAATTATTAAGATATGTTTAGGTATGCCATAAAATTTTAATTTAGCTCTTGATTTATTACTTTTTTGATTAATAATAAAAGTTATGAAAACCGAAATTTTAACAACTGTATTAAATTCTTGTTGTTGTTCTTAGAAATAAGAACTTAAATTCTGTTGTTAAATAAATAATTTTTTAAGTTCTTAAACTTTGTTTTTAGTTTAAGAACTTTTTTAATGTATTGACTTGAAAGGTAGAAAAATGAAAATTAATAATGTCTTTTTAAATAATAAAAATAATAAATTAAATGATAATAAAACATCTTTTAAAGGTGGTGCTATGTCACCTTTATCAAAAGCTTTATATACTTTAAGCAATAATGATATGTTAAACGCTTCATTTATTGATGTTTTTGCGATGGATACCCCAAGAACAATTGTTGAATTTAATAACAGAGGTAAAAACGCAGGGATTGAAATGGGTTTTAGAGAATACACAGGAACTTTTATAGCTGAATTTAGCGCAAGCGTTTTTGCGCTTTTGTTTTCTAAAATGTTTGCAAAGAAAAATTCTAAAATAAATCCTAATTCTTGGGCAACAAATGAAACAATAGATACCCTAACTTCAATTTATGAAAAATCTTCAAAAGAACCTAAAAAATATGTTGAAAATGTTTTAAATTCAACTTCTGGGCTTGTGGGGAAAAATTGGGTTAAATTTAAAAATGATAAAAATAGCGGTGTTGTTGATAATTTAGTAAAATTAATCACCGATAAAACTCTTGATAAAAAACAACAAAAAGAAATCTTATCTAAAACTCAAGATGAAATTGTTTCAATTTTAAAAGCGGATAATAATATTTTAGTTAAACATAATGATAAAGAATTTAGCGCTAATTTAACCCATACTTTAAGAGATGTTGTTGATATGGGTAAAAATGTTTTCTTTAATGAAAAAGTTGATTATAAAACTTCTGTTTCAAAATTGAAAACATTGAATAAATCAAGAGTTGCCTTTGCAATTCCTTTATCTATGGGTTTAGCTATAACAAATCAATACATTAATAGAAAATTAACCAAAAAGCGCACAGGGATTGATAATTTTGTAGGTGAAAACGATTATCAAAATAATGTTAATTCTAAAAATGAATCTAAAAAAGAACGTGGATTATTACCTAAAAAGATGTTATCAGCGGGTGTTTTTCTTACTATGTTAAAAAGCGTTATGGGTGTTAAAAAACCAATTGATTTAGTTAAAAAACTTTCTTTTGATGGACCTGTTACAGGTGGAAATGCAATTAAAACAATTTATGGCACACTTATTTTAGGAAGAATTTTTGCTTCAAAAGATTCAACTGAACTTCGTGAAACAACTGTAAGAGATTATCTTGGCTTTTTATCTTGGTTGGTTTTAGGGGGTTTGTTTCAAAAGGTGTAGCGCAAGGGTTTGATCCAAAACAAAATACATTATTTAATGTTAAAAATGCTAATCAAAAAGGAGTTGCCCATTGGCTTAAAGACGTTTCTCTTAAATCTCAAAAAGAAATTATAGCTAGTGGTGGCGATGTTAAAAATAATCTTAAAAAATTAAACATCGCTCAACTTTCAGGAATGGCATATAGCGCAGTTATGCTTGGAATTTTGTTACCTAAGTTAAATATTTGGATGACTAAAAATAAAAAACCAAAACAAGACGTGCAAAATAACTATAAAAACAATCATACTTTGGCTTTTAGTATGAACGAATTTATTAAAAAGACAAAAAATGATAATTTTGGAGCGTAGGGGATTTGAACCCCTGACCCCGACACTGCCAGTGTCGTGCGCTACCAGCTGCGCCAACGCCCCAAAATATATTATTATTTTATAATAAAATTTTTATATATTAAAACTATGACTTGCCTTCTTTTGATTTAATTTCATTGTAGATTGATTTAACTTTATTAGCCCAATCGCCACCAACGCAATATATAGAACCGATTTGGTCAACGTAATCCATACTTACTTCGTTAACGCCTTCATATTGAGTGTAGCCTGCTAAGTTTTTAATTACACCTTCAATACCTAATTCAATTGTGTCAAATATTGCAAAGTCGCTTGAAGTTTTTCCGCTTGCTAAGCTACTTGCTCTTAAGCCTCCTGGGTTGTTGCAATCTGTACATAAGCTACTTTCACCATAGCCAGATTCAAGTGCCATAATTGCTGCAACAAATTCAGGTTCAAGTCCATATTTTTCTGAAATTTCTGCTATTGTATCTTCTTTACCACTAAGTGAGCCTTTGAATAAGCCCTCTGGTAAGTCAGATGAACCGGCTTTTTGTTTATTATCTTCTTCAACCTTTTGTGCTTGAAGTTCATCAATTTGTTTTTGATAATCATCATATTTTGTTTGATTATCATCAATTGTTTTTTGAATTGTTTCAGCTTGTTCAGTTTTCACTTT
>CAKUXO010000019.1 GCA_934700385.1 uncultured Candidatus Melainabacteria bacterium | reverse complement strand
CTCTTGTTCATATTTTCATGTTGAAAAATCCAAAAATGTGGAATATAATATTATTACAATGTAATAACAATGTATAAGGATGTATAACAATGGGTCAATCAAATATTTGTATTCGTTTAGATGAAAATTTAAAAAAGCAATTTGATCATATTTGTAATGAATTGGGTTTGACTATGTCTGCTGCAATTAACATTTTTGTTAAAAGATTTGTTAATGAAAAAGGCTTGCCTTTTGCTTTGTCTATTTCTGATTATAATTCTCAAACGCAAAAAGTAATTGATGATGTTGAAAATGGGGTTGGAATTTCTAAACCATACACAAATGTTGATGAATTAATGAATGACCTTTTGAAAGATGATAATGATGAAGTATAAAATTGTTTTTCAAAACACCATGCGCCGCTGCGTTAAACTTATGCGAAAACGTGGCAAGGATATGAAAAAACTTGAAGAAGTAATCCAAATATTATCATCTGGCGAAACTTTAAATGAAAAATATTTTGACCATCCTTTAATGGGTAAATACAAGGGTTATAGAGAGTGTCATATTGAGCCTGATTGGCTTTTGATTTATAAAATTGAAAATGATATATTGACACTTGTTTTGGTTTCTACTGGTACACATAGCGATTTATTTTCTTAAAGCCCTGTTTAACACAAGCTTTTTATAATGCACAGCAGGCGCTCGTTTTGCTCGTCAAGCCTGTCGCACTAAGCCCACAATCTGTTAACGAAGAACGAGCTCTAGGGAAACGGACACAGAGTGCAAAGTGAACAAGAGCTTTAGTTTTTTATAGACATTTTTTAATTCTTTTCGTTGCGCAACATCCAATTCTACAATCGGTCATCCTGAACTTGTTTCAGGATCTTATTAGTAAGCACTGTAAACATTAAGTTAACCCTGTTTCCTTCAGTGCCACTTGGTAAGATCCCGAGCGCCCTCGGGATGACGTGTCGAGAATTGAGTGTGGACGCTTTAAGCCCCCTTACATCGGCTCACGCTTTCAAGGTTCGGGATGACGAGTTCTATAATGGTGTATAGGTTGCGCACACCTGTTGCCCTCGTCTGCGTTTGCCAAGTGCAGTCGCACTAGGCGCACTTGACTCGGGTTATTTCCCAATGCAAAAGTATTCTAGCCCGTATTCTTTTAAACTTTCTTTATCATATTGGTTTCTGCCGTCAAAAATCACGGGAATTTTTAGAGCGTTTTTAATTTTTTTAAAGTCGGGAAGTCGAAATTCGTTCCACTCTGTTAAAAGCAAAAGCCCATCTGCCCCTAAAAGTGCGTCATAAGAAGTTTTAGAATAGGTTATTTTATCTTTAAAAATTTTTCTGGCGGTTTCTTGCGCTTTTGGGTCATAGGCGATTATTTTCGCCCCTTTATCTAAAAGTGAATTAATTATTTTAATCGAGGGGGCTTCACGCATATCGTTTGTTTTTGGTTTAAAAGCCAAGCCCCAAACCGCAAAAGTTTTGTTTTTTAAATCGTTATTAAAATATTTTAAAATTTTATCTACAAAAAAGGTTTTTTGAAGCTCGTTTGTTTTATCAACCGCTTTTAAAATATTCATTTCACAATCATTTTGAGCGCCAATTTTAATTAAAGCCTTGGTATCTTTAGGAAAACAGCTTCCGCCATAGCCAATTCCCGAAAAAAGAAATTTGTTTCCAATTCGATTATCTAAAGAAATTCCCATTCTGACTTTTTCGATGTCGGCGCCTGTTTTTTCGCAAAGGTTTGCTATTTCATTCATAAAAGAAATTTTCATCGCAAGGAAAGAATTAGCGCAATATTTTGTCATTTCAGCAGAATTTGAATCCATAACAATTAATTTTCCGCTTGTTCTTAAAAAAGAAGAATAGATTTCTTTCATTGTTTTGATTGCTTTTTGGCTATTTGTGCCGATTATGATTCTATCGGGATATAAAAAATCTCGAACGGCGCTTCCTTGTTTTAAAAATTCAGGGTTTGAACAGATGTCAAAAGGTTCTTTTGTGTTTTCTTTGATTAAATTTTCAAGTTTTTCAAGGGTTTTAGGGGGCACTGTTGATTTATTTACAATTAACTTATACCCTTTCATTTTTTGGGCGATTTCTTTTGTAACTTCAAAAACTTGAGATAAATCAACGCTGCCGTCTTGATTTTGCGGAGTTCCAACGCAAATAAAACAAACTTCGCTTTTATTGAGCGCTTCTTCAAGGTTTAGGCTGAAAGAAAGCCTATTTTCATCTAAATTATTTTGAACAAGTTCTTCTAAAGTCGGTTCATAAATCGTTATTTTACCTTTTTTTAAAAGATTGATTTTTTCTTCATCTTTATCAACACAAATGACATTATTACCCATATCAGCAAGGCAAGCGCCCGTTGTTAAGCCAACATAACCCACTCCAACAATAGCAATATTCATTTTAACTTTTCTCCTTTAGCTTTTTGGTGAAATAGGCAATTGTCTTTTTTAAGCCGTCATCTAGTTTTGTTTTAAATTCATAACCTAAAACTTTTCTTGCAAGGGTTAAATCGGGGCGCCTTTTAACTGGGTCATCAGACGGAAGCGGCTTGAAAACTATTTTAGAATTTGAATTAGTTAATTTAATTATTGTTTTAGCAAGGTGCAAAACGCTGTATTCTTCATCATTTCCAAGGTTAATCGGTTGATTAAAGTTATCTTTTGCCATTAATTTTAAAATGCCATTGATTAAATCTTCAACATAACAAAAAGAGCGTGTTTGTTCGCCATTTCCAAAAAGGGTTATATCTTCATTTTTAAGGGCTTGAACGATGAAATTTGAAACAACTCGCCCGTCATTTTCAAGCATATTTTCGCCATAGGTGTTAAAAATTCTTACTATTTTAATATCAAGATTATATTTTCTTTGATAATCGCAAAATAAGGTTTCGGCAATTCTTTTACCCTCATCATAACAACTTCTTATGCCGTTAATATTAACATTTCCAAAATAATTTTCAGTTTGCGGATGAATTAAAGGGTTGCCATAAACTTCACTTGTTGAGGCTTGAAGAATTTTTGCACCTGTTTTTTTGGCTAATTCAAGGGTATTTAAAGCGCCAAAAAAGTTTGTTTTAATTGTTTGAATTGGGTCTTTTTGATAATGCACAGGGCTCGCTGGACATGCCAAGTTATAAATTTCATCAAAATTTTCTTCAAATTGAAGTGGAGTTATGACATCTTGATTAATTAATTTAAAATTTTTATTTTCCAAAAGAGAAGAAATATTTTCAAGACTACCTGTGTAAAAATTATCAAGACAATAAACAAAATGACCTTGATTAATTAATTTATCGGATAAATGAGAGCCGATAAACCCCGCCCCACCTGTAATTAAGATTTTTTTAGCCATAAAATTATAACTCTATTTCAAAAAGTAATTTAGGGCTGCAAGCGCAACCAATGCTTTCTTTAAAGTTGCAAAGCCCAAAGTCTGCCACTCCTGAATTGGTAGATGGACCGATATCAACAACTTTTTTGCCTTGTTCTTTATAATATTTAAAAAGATTGTAAGAAAGAAAGTTAATCGGGCGATATTCTTCATATTTTAAAATATTGCCCCAATAATTCACTCTAACAATTTCATTATTAATATGATGAACAAAGGCGGCTGCAATTGGGATATTTTCGGGAGTTGATACAAGAAAATAATCTGACGGAATTATTTTTGATGTTTCAACAATATCTTTTTCGCTCATCCAAAGGGGATAGCCTTTTTCATCTCGATTTTGCTTAATTACTTTATAAACTGTAGATAAATCATCTGTTTTTTCAAAAACAAGATTGTACTTAATTGCGTTATTATAGTTTTTTCTAGCGTTTCTTTGAATGTTAGATAAATAATTTTCATCAAAATCTTTTAAATAAAATTCAAAATTTAAGTTATATTCGCTTTGGTTAAAACCGCAAGTTAAAAGCGCATTTTGCATTTTTGAAATGTGTGAAATGTCATAATAAACAGGCGGAGTGTTAAAAACAATTTTTTTAATTGAGTTTTCTTTTGCCCAAGAAATTAAAGAATTAAATGTTTCAATGTAATATTCAATTCTATTTTTAGATGTAATTTCACTTAGAGCGCTAAAAGAAGCGGAAAATGGAAACTTTAAAACATTAGCTTTTAATCCGCCAATTAAGCCAAAACGATTTTTGCCATTGTTAAAAATAAAATATTTTACTTTATCTACCTTGTTTTCGTTTAATTTCGCAAAATTGGCATCTTCAAACAAGCAAAAAGGATTTTTCACGATTTTGCAATAGTCTTCAAAAGATACGTCTAAAATTTCCATTTTGATTTCCTATTCTTCAATTAATTCTGCATAGCCAAAGCCATCATAACCATAGTTATTTCCGTTATAGAATAAATATGCTTTGCCGTTTACTCTTATGAATGATGGATATTCAGCCATTTGTGAATCCCAAGAGTTTTCTTCATAAGGAAGATTTAAGTCTTTTTTAGTCCAATTTAAACCGTCTGTTGATTCAGCATAAGCAAGTTTATATAATGCCTCATCATCGGCGCCATCAGAATAAAACATTTTATAGGTGCCATTTTCTTTAACGATGTATGGTTTACCAACTCTGAAACATCCTTTTTCAACAGGAATAACAACTTTTCCTATTTCATTTGGAAAATGAATGCCGTCAGGCGATTCCATATAACGAAGTTCATATTGTGGAATTTCTTTTGTTTTTCCTTGAATAAAACTTGAACCGCCAACATAATATGCTTTATATTTGTTATCTTCAAAAATAACCATTTGAATAGCTCTTGTAAGTTCTTCGCCTTTAATTCTGTCGCAAATTGGAACAGTTGAATATTTTTCAAAAGTTTCACCGCCATCTTTACTTATTGCAAGACCTGTAAAATCAAAGTGGCGCACTTTTCTTCCTAATGTATAACCTGCGTAATAAATTCTTATTTCATCTTTAAGTTGTAAAAGACCAACTGCAACAACCCCATTATCATCAAACATCCCAGGTCTGCCTATATCTACAACAGGTTTTGTTAAAGTTTTTTTGATTATGGTTGGGTTATTTGAATCTACTTCAATATAAGATAATCTGCCTGCGCCGTTTTTATCTCTAACAGTACCATAAATTCTTAAAGTGTTTTCATCTATAATCATCGGCAAAGGCGCAATAAAGGTGTTGTCATCCCATCCGTTTTTGCCATCTGGACGATAAACTATCCCTTTTCTTTCCCATTTCATAATCTATACTCCACAATATTCTAATGCACTTATTTCTGCTCTTTTAGCAGGATTTCCTATGTAAACACTGTTTTCTTTTGTTTTTTTATTAACAACAGCGCCCATAGCGATAAAATTATCTTTTTTAATTGTAACATAATCTGCTATTGCTGAATTAACTCCTAAAAAGCAGTTTTCTTCAATTATTGAGCAGCCGCAAATTACAACATGAGAAGTTATAAAACAATTGTCTTTTATTTCACTTCTGTGTCCAAGATGATTACCACTCCACATAACAACGTTGTTTCCAACTTTTGTGAAAGGTTGAAGTGTGTTATCTTCTAAAATAAAGCAATTTTCCCCAATTTCAACATTATGCCAAACAAATGCTTTTGAACTTATGTAACTTGCAAATTTATAACCCTTTTCTTTTGTAAGATTATACATTTTCATTCTGTCACGGTTTAATTTTCCGCTTGCAAGTGCAACAAAAACAAAGTATTCGCTTGGCGGATAAAATTTTTCAACATTTTCAAATTCAACAACAGGAAGATTTAAAAAGGTTTTTTCTTTGATATAGTTTTTATTAACGCTAAAGGCAACAACTTCATAGTCGCTGTCAAACGTAAAATATTCATAAGCTAAATGAGCGGTTTCACCTGTACCTATAATAACTAATTTTTTATTTTTCATCTGTTAAATCCAAAATATCTTTAAAAGTTTTACAGTTTTGTAATTTTTCAACATTTGGCGCTTTGCCAAAGTTGCTTTTAAATAAAGATAGGGTTGTTATTAAAGCCAAAGAATCCCAATCTTCACAATCTTCTAAAAGAGTATTTTCATTTATTTCATCATCAATATTGCATTTTGAAATAATTAAATTTAAAAAATCAGTTTTATTCATTTATATCCTCATAGGTTAAAATTTTTGAACAATATATGTTTTTTAAATCAACAATGGCGCTTGCCCAAGATAAGCCAACCCCAAAGCCGCTAAAAAGCATTTTATATTTGTTGTTTGATAAATTTTCATTTAAAGTTTCAGATAATAAACAAGGAATTGACGCCCCGCATTGGTTTCCATATTTTGAAAGAGTTCCTTGTAAAACTTTATTTTCATTAATGTTAAGTTGAAGTGCTATGTTTTCAATTATGAATTTATTGGCTTGATGAAAAGCAAAATAGTCAATTTCATCTTTAGAAATTTCTGAATAATTAAAAAGTTCTTCAATTGATGGTGAAATTTCTTCTATTGTGAAATTAAAAATTTCAGCGCCTTGCATTTTTGCTTCATATTTATAACTTCCATCTTCATAAAAATCTTCTTTTTTAACTGGGTTTCTAAAACCGCCATTTTTGCAAATTAAAGAAGAATATTTTTCGCCACAAGATTTTAAATTAAAATACATTGGCGCGGCGTTTTTGTTTTGTTGTAATAAAATTGCACTTCCTGCATCACCAAAAACAGGGGCAGAATTATCTTTAAACATATCGCTGAATTTTGAAAAAGTATCTCCAACAAGTAAAAGTACTTTTTTAGCGCCGGAATTAATTAAAGCGCTTGCTTGAAATAAGCCTAAAACAAAACCTGAACAAGCCTGAGGAATGTCCATACAAATACATTCTTGGCTAAGATTAAGTTCTTTTTGAAGAACATAAGAAGTAGCAGGCATGAGATAATCCGGTGTATAGCTTATAAAAATTAAAGCGTCTATTTCTTTTGGATTTATATTTAAGTTTTCAAAAAGATTTTTTGCCGCAAATTTACATAAATCAGAAGTTGTTGTTGAAGAATTTACAATTCTTCTTTTTAAAAAGCCTGATGAATTAATAACTCTTTTGAGTTTTTTTTCGTTGCCGTTATAAAGATTTTTTTCATCTAATAAAGATAATTCTTTTTGAGGAACAACGGAAGAAATTCCAAGAATTTCTGTGTTATATAGTTTTGTTTTCACTTTTTATTTCCTCTAAAAAATCTTCATAATTTCTTATGTATTCTTTTTCATCGTATTTTGTGCTGGCAAGAACCAACAAAACTGCGTTATATGAAAATTCATACATTTCTTTCCAAAGCATTTTATCAAGATATAGGGCTTTATGTGGGTCGTTTAAAAGGATGTTTTCAACTTTGCCTTTGCCGTTATCTATTTTAACTTTGCAAGAGCCATTGATAACTATCAATAAAAATTCAGAGTTTCTGTTGGCGTGACAGCCTCTTGGAATGTCTGATTTTGTATCGAAAATGTAAAATGCTCTTTTAACATCAAACGGGCAATTGACGTTTTCTTCAAAACAGGCAAGTTTTCCTCTTTCATCCCCAATTATATTAATATCAATTAATTTGTAATTCATAAAATCCTAAAATAATACTCTTTTTTCTATGCTACCATAAAAAACTTTTCGATGTTTGTTTTTTAAAAATTGTTAAGTAACTTGTAAGAGGGGTTTTTATGATAAAATTTAAAAAGTTAAGGAGAATATTTTGGAAGAAATTAAAGTTTCGGTTGTTTGTGCTAGTTATAATTACGAAAATTACATTAAAGAAACTATTGAAAGTGTAATAAATCAAACATATTCATCTTGGGAGATGATTATTGTTGATGACGGTTCTAAGGATAATTCTGTTGAAGTTATAAAATCTTATTCAAAAAAAGATGATAGAATTAAACTTTTTACTCATGAAAACAACCAAAATAAAGGTTTAATTGAAACCTTGAAAAAAGGAATTAAAGAAGCAAGCGGAAATTGGATTGTTTTTTTAGAATCTGATGACAAAATTGAAAAAAATTATCTTGAAGAAAAAATTGAAATAATTAAAAAATATCCTGATATTGGGCTTATTTTTAATGATGTAAATATGTTTGGAGATGAAAATAAAATCAAGATTTATGAAAATCATAGAAAAAAAATAAATGAACTTTTTAATAAAATTTCATTTCCTTATGACTTTAAAAAAGATATTGTAAAAAGAAATTATATCTGGACTTTTTCAGTTGTAATGCTTAAAAAAGAACTATTAGAAGCTCTTGATTTTAATTCATTTATTCCGCAATTTTTAGATCATTATTTATGGGCGCAATTATCAACTAAAACAAAATTTTATTATATAGATAAAAAACTTACAAATTGGCGAATTCACTCTGATAGTTATGTTAATGTTGGTTTAAGCGCTCTTAAAAGTTTAAAATTTAAGCTGATTTTAAAATCAATTGTGAATAATAAAAAGCCAATTCCTTTTTATTATTGGCTTGGCGCTATTTTTCCTTTAATAAAAGCGCTTAAAAGAAAATTTTTAAGAGTTCGATTAAAAGAAAAAAGAATAATGCTTTTTGGTAAATGGATTGAGTGGTAAAATATTCATAAAACGCAACATTTAGCCACAAAAAGTTTTATATGGTAGTATTTTGTTATGAAAAAGACATTGGGGATTTTTTTCGTATTCTTACAACTTTTGCCTTTAGCATTAGCAGATGATGTAATTGAATTAGAAAAAGTAAAACAATTTGATATTAAATATAAACAAGAAGAACAAACCCTTAAAGGTTCTTTGTTTATTGATGATACCCTTGATGCTCAAAAACAAATTAATGAACAACAAAAAGCCGACCTTGAAGACATTGAAAACCTTTGGAATTCAACAGTTGATAATAATCCTATGATTGGTTTTTGTCTTAAAAAACTTGCAATTCCTTATGAGCAAAGAAGAATACACTCATCTTTATTTTCAAAAACCTTAAGCACAGTTATTTCTGGGGCTGCGATGCTGCCATCTTTTTTAGGGATGAATTATGGTGTTCAATCTGGTTCTTATGCTGCTGGACGCTTGGCTACAAGTTTAATTAATAAAAAAAATAATGATAAACTTACAAATCCATCTATAACAGATACTGAAGCAATTGAATTAGCAAGTTTAGTTGAAGATTTACAAGATGAAATCATTGTTGATTATTTTAAATATAAAGGGGCTTTAACAAAACTTAAAAAGTGTCGTGAACAGCTTTTATTACATAATAAAAACTATTCTGAAGCCTTATCAAAAAATGATTCTTATGAAATATCAATTACTTCTTCACAATGGGAAGAAGGGCAAATTGAAGAATATCGCCTTAAACAAGAAGTAAAAAAATATCAACTGGCGCTTGTTCGTCTTGCAGGTAAAAAAACTGTTGATAATTTAAACGTTGCTCGTTTTGATTTAACTTTTCAAAATGTTAATCAAAACGATTTGAATTATGATAAAAAGCTGATTGATGTTTCATCTTCTTTAACTAAACAAAAAGAAACAAATTAAAATGAAGAAAAAAATATTTTTATTTTTAATATTAATAAATTTTCAAATGCCTTTTCAAATGGCTTTTTCAAGTCCTTTATCTCTTGAAAACCTAACAGCGCCAAAGGCTTTGTGGGGGTTGATTGATAATTCAAGCAAAGTTGAAAATTTTATTAAAGAAGAAGAAAAAAACATTGAAAATAAAAAAGCGCAAAATAAACAAAATGAAGCTTCTGAATTAGAAAATATTGAGGAAGTGAGCGCTAAAACAAGCCAAAATTATGCCGATTTAAGTTTAAAAAAACTAGCTAATGATGTTAGTTTTGAACTTGAAATGGATGAAGCTAAAATTAATTCAGATTTAAACATTTTATGGAACGCAACAACAGAGCGCTCTGAAACAATGAAATATACAATTTATAAACTTGCAAACCCAGATGAAGACAAGCCAAACGATTCAACTATGAAAAAAATTCTTCGCCCTATTGCAAATTTTACCTCTTTAGCTGGCGCAAGTTTATCTGCTGACCCATATATGGCAACAGGGGCTTTAATTGGGGGTGGATTAGTTAACGCTTTTATGAAAGATGATAAGGAAGCTAATTATAAATTTTCAAAGGTTTCAGATGCTGACATGGTTTTATTAATCAGAAAAATTGATGACCTGCAAAAAAAACTTTTAGATTTATATATTGACTACAGAACAAAAGAACAACTTGCAAATTTAACAAATGAAAATCTCCAAAAAAGAGAAGAAATTTATAAACTTTCGCAAAATAAAACAAAAGAAGAACTTCTTCTAGCGGATGTTTATTATAGAAACGCTAAAACAAGTGCGCAAAGAGCTCAAGATGAATTTTTAACATCTCGAGCTATTTTAGAAAACTTGGTTGGGTCTGATGCGCTGAAAAAAATTGAAGAATGATTTAACTTTTAATAATATTTACCATTTCTCCAAGTAAATCCATTGAATTTGTTAAAACATCTGAATTATACCAATCTGTAAATGTGTCAAATTTTTCAGATAATTTTTCGTCTGAAATTTCTTTTTCAATTTCAACATCTTTTGTAATTGAATGTTTTATGCTTTTAATTTCACAATTATACAAAGCAATTTTTGAAGCTTTTTTCAATTTTGGTAAAGCCTTTAAGTTTGCATTAGCAACAAAAAGTTTTTCAACTTCTTCAAGTTTATTTAAAGCTGAAATATCTATTTTATTAGCTGGGTCAGATGAACAAATAAAAACATCTTGTGCTGCTTCAAGTTCTTTTAAATCTTCAATCGGACAATCGATAATACATAATTTTGTAACTTTTTTAAGAGAAGAAAGCTCTTTTAATTTTGAATTTTGAGCGATTAAAATCCCTGCTTCTTTTAATTTTGGTAAAGATTTAATATTTGAATTTTCAATTGAAATTGAGCCAACAGCTTTTAATTTTGGTAATTTTTTAAGATTTTTGTTTGTTAATAAAATTCCTGCTGCTTTTAAATTAGGCATTTCAGATATTTGTGTATCGTCATAAAGTCTTATTTCTTGGCTAACTGTTAGAGGGAAAGTTGTTAGCTTAGAATTTCTCGTGTCAAATTTACCGCTACAAGCAGCAACATTTTCAATTAATTTATCTTCATCAATTCCAAGTTTTTCAAAAGTGCCTTCTTTTGGTTGAGAATAATGAGAAATTATAATTTTTCCTTCGTTATTTAAGTTAGCTTCAATTCCATATTTTCTAAAAGTTTCTAAAGCCCACTCTGTTGCATTCATAGTCATTGTCTCCACTTTGATATCCTTCACATAAAAACTAATACTATAACAATATTCCCGAAAAATTAATTTTATATCATTTTGATATTTTCGTCTTTAATATTGTAAAGTATTTTTTTGTTTTGATTTATGCCGTAAAAAATTTCATTTTGCGGTATTTTATCTAATTCAAAATTAATTTCTTTTCTAAATTCTCCATCAAGTGCTACATAATTTTCATATAAAACATCAATTAAGTTGAAAGATTTTTCATAATTTCCAAATGAAATAATTAAATCTCTTTCATTTAAACCTAAAGACTGCGAGGTTTCGGTTTTTAAATCGGGTCCTGCGGGAATTGCCCTTGTTTTATTTTTAGGATTAGAAATAGTTGAAAATCCTCTTAAAAGGCAGATTTTAAGCTCTTTTTTAAAAATTTCATATTCGTTTAACCCTTTTGTAATAACATTAAAATTCTTTGCACAAACAAAATTTTGCATAGGAAAAGTGTTTGTTTTAAGTTCATAGGGGCGGACTGCCGGCATGAAATTTTTAATATTGTAATCTGGGTCAATTTTTCTTTTAATAATTCCAATGGCGTCATTTGAAATGGTTTCATCAATTTTTTCTTTTAATTTAAAAACCGCCTGAAGTTTATGATTTTTCTTTTTGTTGTTAATTTTAAAATTAAATCTTAAAAAATCGTCTTTATTTTGTAATTTAACATCTAGCTTAATATCTTTATAAATAAGTTCTAGTGCACTTTCAATTTTATCGTTATAAAGCACTTTTGTTTTTAAAAGGGGCAGAATTTTATATTCACCTTTTGGTGAAAAATTATAACTATCCCCGTCATCATCAATACCACTTAAATAAAAGCCAGCTTTTTCTTTTGAAATTTTATTTAAAATCTCAACTTCATTATTTTTAATTGAAAGTTTGATAAATTCATTTTCAATTTTATTTTCATCAACATTTGTTAATTTTTTAGGTTTTAAAATTTCAACTGTTGAAAAATTAAACTTTTTGTTTTCAGATATTTCAACAATTTGAGTGTAAAAATCAACAATATCTTCCGTAACAGGGATTTTATAAATATCATTTAAAAGCTCAATTTCAAACCCTCTTTTTGCTTTTTTTAAAATTTGAGCATTTTTAATTTTGTATGGCAGAGTTACTTTTAAGGTTTTTATATTATCAAAATTAGATAAATTAAAAAGCCCAATTTTTTTTTCGCTTTGCCCTGAAATATCTTTTTTAATTTTAAAATCACACTTAATTCTTTTTAAAATTGCAAAAAGCATATCTTGAACTTTATTTTGCCTTGAATCAATTGCAAAATGAACACTATCTAATGAACAGCCACAAATGCCGTCATGGGCGTGGTTTTTAATTAATGTTTTATAAATTTCTTCAATGTTTTCTTGATAATTTTCTTTTAAATAAAAATTCAAGGGTTCAACTATTCTTTCAAGAAGATTTTGAAGTTTAGCATTTTTAATTTTTTGGTAAATTCTTGCGCTATAAGTACCTTTTAGAATATAAGTTTTTTCGTTATCTAAAAATTCTTCTTCATCTGTTTTAAAATCAAATTTTGTGTTTTTAAAATATTCAAATGGATTAGCTAAAATTATCTTATAATCATTTAATTTTTCATTTATTTTTTCGATTTTTTCATTGGCATTTTGTAAAATCCCTAAGTGATCTGCCCCAATTGGCATTAAAAAGGGGGAATTTTTAGAATATTTTTCAATTTTTTCTAAATAATTTTTAATTCCATCTATATTTCCATTGTGAAAAAAATCGTTAAAATAACCTTGAACAAGCCAAGTTGTCTTTATGTTTTCTTTTAAAAAGTTACAATTTTCATTGGTTTTATTGGGGTTAACCCCTCTCCAAATAATTGCTTTATCGATATTTTTTAATTTAAGCGCTGAAAATGCACTTTTTGAAATTCCAAAAATATCAGACATATAGCCGATAAATTCTTTTTGATTAAATTCTTTTGAAATTTTAAGCCCTAAATCAAGATTATTTAACATTGATAAAAAACTGACTAAATAGCTATCTATACTTGCAAAATAAGGACCTATAAAAAGTTTTTTTGCTTCAATTAGTTTTTTAATTAGGGGCAGTTTTTCTTTTTTATATTTTAAATAATCTAAAAGACAAACAACCTGCCCATCAAGATAAAAAAATGGCGCTTTGTTTTTTTCAAGCTCATCTAAAACAATATCAAAAACTCTAAGAAATCTTAAGTTAAAATCTTCTTTATTTTGATACCATTCTCTATCCCAATGGGTGTGCAAATATGCAAAAACTTCTTTTTTCATATTGTTATTTTAAATCTTTTTTATAAACTAAAAATACTTTATATAATTGAATAAAGTTTTAAGTTTTTCTTTTTCCATATTATGGATGAGTTTTAATTTTTAAAATGTTGTATTATAAAAAAACAAAGGATGAACCCTTTAGATTATTAATCCCCCTATTAATTAGAGAAAATGATGAATAAAACTACAATTAAATCTTTAGAAAAAGAAATTTTAAATTGCAAAGAGAAACTGAAAAAACTTGCACCCGATATCGAATTCGATGAAGAAAAATCAAAAGAATACAATAAAATTATTGTGCAAAAAGCAATTTTAGTTGATAACTATAAAAAACTTTGCTATAAACCATCTTTTTCAAAGAAAATTAAAGATTTACTATCTTTTAACCCATTTAAGAAAAAAGAAAAATTAATTTGTGATTATTTTCTTTCATAAAGAGCTGTTATTGTTGATTTAGCAATAGAATGAGATAATATTTCTTCTTCCATTTCTTTTGGCTTAATATCTTCTTTAACATTTAATTTTTCAACATCTAATGCATAAATCGTGAAGTTATAATGATGTATTCCGTGTCCTTTTGGTGGACATGCACCGCCGTAGCCTTTTGTTTCAAAATCGGTTAAGGTTTGAATTGAATTATCGATTTTTTGACCTTCTTCAAAGCTATTTGTGCTTTTAGGGATATTAATTACAATCCAATGATACCAACCGTTTTCTTTTGGTGCATCTGGGTCATGACAAATTAGTGCAAAACTTTTTGTGTTTTGTGGTGGATTTTGCCAGCTTAATTGAGGAGATAAATTTCCGCCATCACATCCATAACCTTTATATAATTGATTAAATGGAAGCGTGTCGTTGTTTTTAAAATTTTTGCTTGATATTTTAAAAATGTTTTCTTCAACTTTATCTAACGCTAAAGACATAATTATCCCCCCTAAATATAAACAAAATACAAGTAGTATTATCTTTTTCATTCAATTTCCTTTTAAAGTATTGCGCCAATGCTTGCAAAAATTGCGAAAAATAATGCAAAATTACGAGCTAAATAAAATCTATACATAAAAAAGTCGATTTTATTTTCTTTAATTTTGTCCCAATTTTCAAAGACTCCATAATACCATTTTGGCATAAATTCTACGTCTTTTATATTTATATAATCTTTTAGAGATTCTAGCAACTTTGTTGCAATTGGTAAAGTTAAAAAGACATAAAGCATATAGGGGTTGAATTTAGAGCTTAACACTCCAAGAAAAATAATAAAATAAGCAACTATTATTAATCCTTTTAAAACTTCAATGGCATGGGGTTTTGTTTTAGACAATACGCAAAGTGTATTTTTTCCTTCCTTTTGGTCAAATTCCCAATCCATTAAATTATGTGTGTGTAATAAAACTAATGTTGAAAAGAAAATTGCAAAAGATAAAAGTAAAACATTTCCGCTGAATTCTTTTGTTAAGGCAAAATAACCTCCGCAAATCATAAGTGGGCCATAAATTAAGCCAATAATTATTTCTGAAAGATAATATTTTGATGAAATTGGGTAAAATAAAGTTAATAATCCCCCAAACAAAATAAATAAAACAACTTGCCAGCCGGAGTTGAAAATAAAATATATTCCAATTATTAAAGAAATTAAAAACATAACTCCTAAAATAATTTCAACCTCTCTAAAAGAAAATGTATCATCTAAAATTAATCTTGCTTTTGGCACAAAAGAAAAGAAACTGATATCTTTTTTTTTAATTCCTTGGTTGATTTTTCTTTTAACATCAATATAATCATCAAAAAGATTTCCGCCAAGATGTACTAGACATAAGGCTAAAGCTAATAATAAAAAATTAAGCCAAGAAAAATTTTCACTATAATGTGAATAAGCTAAAATCACGACTAGCGATGCAAAAGTCATCGGAAGTGCATACATTCTTGTTAATTCTATAAAGTTTTCTAGTTTTGTTTTAAAATCCATATAAAAATAAATCCCCTATAAATTTATGAATATTATAAAGTTAAATTTTATTTTTTGTCATTCGTTAGGTGGATAATATTAAAATTGTAAAATTATTTTTTTATACATACGATTTTTAAACATGTTAATAAAAGTTTACAAAAATCTCTAAAAGTTCTTAATTTTATGGGCTTTTTGAACGTTTATAAATAAACAATGTGTTTTATGTTTAAAAAAATAAAAGATAATTTTTTCTAAAAAAGCCTGATTTTGCTTAATTTTTTGGGAATTTTTGCTTGCCAAGAAAAATTCAACATGTATTATTAAATATACGTAACAACTAAATAAGGAAAACTATGTCAAAAGACGTAATTGAATTGGAAGGAACTATCTTAGAAGCACTTCCAAACGCAATGTTTAAAGTAGAACTTGAAAATGGGCATGAAATTTTAGCCCATATATCAGGTAAAATCAGAAAAAATTTCATAAGAATTTTGCCTGGGGATAAGGTGAAGGTCGAAATGACACCTTATGACCTAAGCAGAGGAAGAATTACATATAGACTTAAGTAATAAAAGGATAAAAAAATGAAAGTAAGAGCATCAGTAAAAAAAATATGCAAAGACTGTCAAATCATCAAAAGACGTGGCAGAGTTACAGTAGTGTGCAAACACCCTAAACACAAACAAAGACAAGGTTAATAATAGGAGAAAATAAATGGCAAGATTAGCAGGGGTAGATTTACCTCGTAATAAAAGAATGGTTATAGCACTAACCTATATCTACGGCATCGGACCAACTAGAAGCGCTAAAATTTTGGCAGCTTGCGACATTTCTCAAGACATGAGAACTGACGATTTAACTGATGACGATATTAAAAAATTAAGAAATGAAATCGCTCATTATACAATTGAAGGTGACTTAAAAAGAGAAGAATCACTTCATATTAAACGTTTAGGCGAAATCAGCTCTTACCGTGGCGTACGTCATAGAAGAAAACTTCCATGCCGTGGTCAAAGAACTAAAACAAATGCAAGAACTCGTCGTGGCAAAAAAACAGGACCAATTGCAGGTAAGAAAAAATAGTTAAAATAACTATTAAATAACGAAATAACGTAGGATATAGCGCAAGCAATTATCCAATGGATTAAGTTTAAAACTATAAGGAAATTATAATAATGGCTAAACCAACAAAAACTAAAAAGAAAGAAAGAAAGAATATATTACAAGGTGTTGTTCATATTCAATCTACATTCAACAACACTATTGTAACTTCAACAGATACTCAAGGTAATGCTGTTGCTTGGGCTTCTGCTGGTGGTTGCGGCTTTAAAGGTGCTAGAAAAGGTACTCCTTTTGCTGCTCAATCTGCTGCTGAAATCGTAGCTAAAAAATCAGTTGACCAAGGTATGAAAAAAGTTGAAGTTTACGTTAAAGGCCCAGGGTCAGGTAGAGAAACTGCAATCAGAGCAATTCAATCTGCAGGTCTTGAAATTACATTAATCAAAGACGTTACACCAATTCCTCACAATGGTTGCCGTCCACCTAAAAAACGTAGAGTATAATTTGTGCTTAATTTAAGCGCAGTTATGACATTTTGTGTCATACAACAGTTAAAGTAATAATTAATCAATAGGAGCTAAAATGGCTAAATATACAGGACCTACAAATAAATTATTTAGAAACTATGGCGTTAAAGATTTGTCAAACAGAAAATTGACAACTTCTATGCGTCAACATGCTTCAGGTCAGCATGGTGCAGCAAGAAAGAAAAATTCTGATTATGCACTTCAATTAAAAGCTAAACAAAATATCAGAATGACTTATCTTGTTAGCGAAAAACAATTTGCTAAATATTATGAAACTGCTACAAGAAAAACAGGCGTAACAGGTACAATCATGTTACAAACTCTTGAATCAAGATTAGATAACGTGATCTACAAAGCCGGTTTTGCTATCACAAGAAGACAAGCAAGACAAGTTGTTAATCACGCACACGTTCTTGTAAACGGTAAAAAAGTTGATATTCCTTCTTATTTATTGAAAGCAGGCGACGTTGTTACAGTTAGAGAAAGTTCAAAAGCATTCATCAAAAGTGTTATCGAATCTATCGATTTAGCTTTAAATTATGCTTGGTTAACTGTTGATAAAGATGAATTAAAAATCACTTTCGACAGAATTCCTCAAAGAGAAGAACTTGACCCTGAATTTAAAGAACAACTCGTTATTGAATACTACTCTAAATAATTAGGAGAGAATAAAAATATGGAACTAAAAATCAAAAATATTAGTACAACAACATCTTCAGATGGTTCACAATACGGTAAATTCGTTATTGAACCTCTTGAAAGAGGTTATGGTGCAACAATCGGTAACGCTCTAAGACGTGTTTTATTATCAAGCCTTGAAGGTGCTGCCGTTACTGCAGTTAGAATTGAAGGTATTACTCACGAATATACTTCAATCCCTGGTGTTGTTGAAGATGTTATTGACATAATGTTGAACTTGAAATCAGTGGTTGTTAAAACAGAAACAAATGAACCACAACATCTTAGATTAGATGTTAACACAGCTGGTCCTGTTTTAGCAGGTGATATCGAACTTCCTGCAGGGGTTAAAATCGTTAATCCTGATTGCGTTATTGCAACATTATCTGAAGGTGGTTCAATCCACGCTGATATTACTGTTGAAGTTGGTAAAGGGTACGTTACAACTGACGTATTAAAAGAACAAAAAGGTTCTATTCCAATCGATTTACTTCCAATTGACGCAGTATTTATGCCTATTAAAAGAGTTAGCTATTATGTAGAACCTGCTCGTGTAGGTGAATCACTAGATTACGATAAATTAACTCTTGAAATTTGGTCTAATGGTTCAATCGAAGTTGGTGCAGCTTTATCAAAAGCTTCAACTTTATTAATCGAACACTTCAGCCAAATTGCTGGCATTTCAGGAACTCCTGTTCAAGTTAAAACTGAAACTCCTGAAGTAGTTGAAGAAGTTGTTGAACAAACTCCAAGTTTAACAATTGAAGATCTTGAACTTTCTGTTCGTGCATATAATTGCTTAAAAAGAGCTTCAATCAACTCTATGAGTGAATTATTGAAAAAATCAGAACATGATTTATTAAATATCAAAAATTTTGGTAAAAAATCATCAGACGAAGTTATTGAAAAACTTCATCAAATGGGACTTGACCTTCAACCAAATCCAGAAGGCGTTGATGATTTAGAATTAATATAGACTAAATAAAAGGAAAATATAAAATGAGACACGGTCGTAAAATTCATAAACTGTCTAAAGCGGCAGACCAAAGAAAGGCTTTGCTTCGCACATTAGCATCGCAACTTTTCTTAAATGGTGAAATTACAACTACAATGGCTAGAGCAAAAGCTTTAAGACCATTTGCAGAATCAATCATTACTTTTGCTAAAAAAGGTGATTTAGCTGCAAGACGTGAAGCTAAAAAAGATATTTATGATATCGAAACTGAAAAATATATTGATGTTGAAACAGGTGAATTATTTGATACTTTACCAGAAGGTAAAAAACTTCCAAAACAATCTGTTTTAAGACAATTATTCTCAGTTATCGGTAAAAAATATGCAACACGTAATGGTGGTTATACTAGAATCTTAAGATTAACTCCAAGACGTGGTGATAACGCAGAAATGGCATTAATTCAGTTAGTTTAATGCTATCAATTAAAAAATACATCATCTGCTTTGAATTTCTTGGGCTTGATTTTTTCGGAAGTCAAAAGCAACCTGATAAAAGAACAGTTCAAAACGAAATTGAAAAAGCGCTTTGTACATTGATAAAAGATAAAATTAATATAATAATTTCTGGAAGAACAGACGCAAAAGTTAGTGCAAAATATCAAGTTGCACACTTTTGCACTTCTGAAACAATTGAAAACACCGATAAATTTCTTTATCATCTCAATTGTATTCTTCCATCAGACCTTAAAATCTTTTTATTAAAGGAAGTAAAACCCGATTTCCACGCTCAAAAAGATGCAAAGTATAAGCATTATAGATACACAATTCAAAACGACCATGTTGCTTCGGTATTTTTGAAACAGTGTTTATTTTACCCTTATGCTGAATTAGATATTGAAAGAATTAATCAATCTTTATCTTATTTAATAGGTCATCATGACTTTTCTTCGTTTAAATCAAATTCTGATAATCCTTATAACGACTGTCATATTTATTATGCGGGCGCTATGAAAGAAGAAATAAATTATCATGAAAAAAGGCAAAATTTTATCTTTATAGACATTATAGGAAATAGATTTTTATACAACATGGTAAGAACTATTGTTGGTCAAATTCTAAAAATTGAAAGAAATAATCTTTCACCTATAGTTATGAAAGAGGTACTTTTAAAAAAAGATAGAAGTGCTGCAGCTAGTGTTGTTAGCCCTCTTGGTCTTAGTTTAGAGTATGTCGGATATGATGATGTAAATAAATACATTGAAAATTTTATTCATAAAAGGAAGGTACATAATGAAAACATTTAGTGCAAAACCACTAGAAGTAGAAAGAAAATGGCACGTTATTGATGCTGATGGTGTCGTACTTGGTAGATTAGCTTCAGAAGTTGCTGATATATTAAGAGGTAAAAATAAACCTCAATTTACTCCTAATGTAGATACAGGTGATTTTGTTATTGTTATCAACGCTGAAAAAGTTGTTGTAACAGGTAAAAAAGTTACTGATAAAATGTATAGAAGCCATTCAGGTTTTCCTGGCGGTTTTAAAGAATTTACTTTTAAGGAAATGATGGAAAAAGACCCAAGAAAAGTTATTGAAAAAGCTGTAAAAGGTATGCTTCAACACAATACTTTGGGTGATGAACAATTCCAAAAATTAAAAGTTTATGTTGGTCCAAATCATCCTCATGAAGCTCAAAAACCTTCAGAATACAAACTAAAAGGAGATAAATAATGGCTGTTAAAGATAATAAAAATGAAATCGTAAAAACAGGCAGAAGAAAATGTTCTATTGCTGTTGCTAAAGTTGTTTCAGGTAAAGGTAGAGTTTTCATCAATGGTAAAACATTAAAAGGATATTTTGGAAACAGACCTTCTTTAGAAATGACAATCTTTAGACCATTAGTTTTAACTGAAAATCAAGATAAATTTGATATCAGAGTTAAAGCTGTTGGTGGTGGTGTTTCTGCTCAAGCTGACGCTATTTGTTTAGCAATTTCAAGAGCTTTAGTTGAAATGAACGAAGAATATAAACCAGCTTTAAAACAAGAAGGCTTATTAACTCGTGACGCTCGTATTAAAGAACGTAAAAAATACGGTAGAAAAAGAGCAAGAAAAAGATTTCAATTCTCAAAAAGATAAGAATTACTTTTCAAATTCAAAAACACCGACAATTGTGTCGGTGTTTTTTTATAAATACAATATTTATTTGATTTTTCAAATTTGAAATTATGGTTTAATCTTAATCAAAGGAATGGTTATGATTAACGAAAATAATACAAAAATTCTATGTATTGACATACAAGATAAACTTGTGAACATGCTAAAATGTTCAACTGAAATTGCAAGTAATGCCTATAAAATTTTAAAAGCTGCTGCAATTTTAAATGTCGATACTTTTTTAACAGAACAATATCCAAAAGGTTTAGGTTCAACAATTCAATCAATTAAAGATATTGACGGTTTTTCTAATTTTAAACTTTTTGAAAAAACTTCCTTTAGCGCTTTAAAAAATGAAGATTTTATGAATGAATTTTCAAAAAGCGAAAAGAAAAATGTGCTTTTATTTGGAATTGAAACGCACATCTGTGTTTATCAAACAGCACTTGAACTTTTAGAAAAAGATTATAATGTTTATATTATAAAAGATTGCAGCGCTTCAAGGTCAAAAACTAACCACAAAGCCGCTCTTGAAATTTTAAAACAAAAAGGCGCAACTATAACAACTCTTGAAATTGTGCTTTTTGAATTTTTAAAATCTTCAAAACACCCTAATTTTAAAGAAATTCAATTATTAATTAAATAGATACAAGAAAATGAATAATACACTAGAATTTAATGTTTCTCAAAATTTGGCATTAGAAAATTTAATCAGAGTTTCATCTAACAGTGCTTTTAACTCTAAAGACGCTTATGATAATACTTTTAACGATTTAATTTCAGAAAAAGCGATAAGTGAAGATAAAGAGAAAAAAGAACAAAGTCAAATTAACTTTTCAAATCTTGGAATGCCTTACGGTTTTCAAATTGATACTTCATTAATTGAAGGTGAATTTAGTTTATAAAAAGCGTGCATTAAGCACGCTTTAATTATCCTTTAAAACCGATTACTTCAACTTCAACTTTAGCGCCCTTAGGAAGTTTTGCTTCAACGCAAGAGCGAGCTGGTTTTGAGGTGAAATAATTTCCATAAATTTCATTAAATTTTGAAAAATCTGACATGTTTTCTAAAAAACAAGTTGTTTTAATAACATCTTCAAAGCCATATCCTGCTTCATCAAGAAGCGCTTTTATGTTTTTCATAATAAGTTCAGTTTGTTCTTCAACTGTTCCATTTAAAAACTCATTAGTTTCAGGATTAATTGCAATCATACCCGAGCAATATAAAAAACCGTTTGCTAAAATTGCTTGTGAATAAGGTCCAACAGGCTTTGGTGCGTGTGGGGTTGAAATTATTTTTTTCATTTTTTCTCCTTATTGAATTGTAGATAAAATATTATACCCTTTTTCTATAAGTGCATTTTTAATTTGATTGAAATGTTCAAAATCTCTTGTTTCCATTGAAATTTTTAAATAGCAATCGTTGATGTCTGTGCCCTCGCCACCTTGATTATGTCTTACTCGAATAACGTTTGCGCCAAGGTGAGCGATAATTGTGCTAACATCTTTTAATTGCCCAGGTTTATCTAAAAGTTCAATTGTTAAATTTGAAATTCTGCCCGTTTTTAACAACGCACGATTTATTACACGAGATAAAATATTAACGTCGATGTTTCCGCCTGAAACAACGCAAACAATATTCTTACCTTTTAGAGGGATTTTATTGAAAATTGTTGCTGCAACAGGTAATGCACCGGCACCCTCTGCAATCATTTTTTCTTTTTCAATTAAAGTTAAAATAGCGCTTGCAATTTCATCTTCTTCAACTGTAAAAATTTCATCAACATATTTTTCACAGCAGCTAAAAGTCAATTCCCCTGGGAGTTTAACGGCAGTACCATCAGCAAAAGTGTTAACTGTTTTTGATTCAATTCTTTGGTGATTTTTCATTGATTCATACATTGAATCTGCTCTTTTTGCTTGAACCCCATAAACCTTGCAGGTTGGTTTAATTTGTTTTATTGTGGAAGCAATTCCTGATATCAGTCCGCCACCGCCAATTGGAACAATAATAGCATCCACATCATTTAACTGTTCTAAAATTTCAAGGGCGATTGTGCCTTGACCTGCTATAACATCTTCGTCATCAAAAGGATGAATGAAAATTCCCCCTGTTTCTTTTTGAAATTTAACCGCTTCTTGATACGCATCATCATAAACGCCATCAATAAGGCGAATATCTGCGCCATAAGCCCTTGTTGCTTCAACTTTTGAAATGGGTGCAGTGGAAGGAATAAAAATTGTTGCTTTGATATTATTTTCTCTACTTGCTAATGCAACGCCTTGTGCGTGGTTTCCGGCTGAACATGCAATAACACCTTTTGCTTTTTGCTCTGGTGTTAATTTTGAAATTTTATAATAAGCGCCTCTTAACTTAAAAGAACCCGTAAGTTGTAAATTTTCAGATTTTAAATAAACATTATTTTCCTTACTTAAATAAGCGCTATGCACAAGCCCTGTATTTCTTGCGATTTTAGATAAAACTTTCTTCGCATCAAAAACTTTTTCTAAAGCCATTGTCTTTTCTTTTATCAAAGCTATTCTCCTAAGATGTAATAATATGATGTAATTATAACACTTTTTGTCAGAATTTTAATAGTGTTTTCAAATTTTAACCAAGTGCTTTTATTAATTATTGTAAAGATTTATCAATAAAACTTAAAGTTTAAAAATGTAATGCCGTAGTTTTATTTATATACTAACGATAGGATGAAATAAATATGGCGGAAGTAGGTAATGGTTTGCGCTTTGGCTTAACTTATAAGAAAGATACTAAATTAAGTAAGCCTAATAACCCAAATTCTAATGATACCGGTGCTTTGAAAAATAGTGTTGAAGCTATAAAAACTGAAAAAATAAATACACAAGAACAAGCAAATAAAGTTCAAGAAGATAAATCTTTATTTATTAATGAAAAAAATCAAGAAGCACAAGAAAAAACTGATTCTACTTCTATTCAAGAAGAAATAAATAATGCAATGCAAGCATATACAACCGCCCAAAGTCAGGTAATAAATGCCCAAACCTTGGTTAGTTCTGCTCAATCAATGCTAAGTAGCGCACAAAGCCTATTATCTTCAACTCCTGCTACAAAACAAACACCTATTGAAAAAGATGGTAAAATTACAGGATATGAAACACAAGAAAATCCCGATTATCTTACTGCACAAGCTGCATATCAAGAAGCACAAGCTAAATATGATGCTGCTCAAGCAGAACTTGACGCTGCAAATAGTGCTTTAGAAGAAGCAAATAGTGAAGTTCAAGCAAAACAAGAAGCTCTAAATGAAGCGCAAGAACAAGATTCAAAGGATAATAACGAACAAGAAATAGAACAATTTGATAAGGAATATGAATCGCTTCAAGAAACAATAAAAGATTTAGATACGCAAATTGATGAAATTTATAATCAGATTGAAGCCGCAGAAAAATCTAAAGATACCGAAGAAGATAATAACGAACTTCAAAATGAAAATGAAACATCTTCAAAAAAAGATAACGAAGAACAAAATTATGAACAAAAAGTTCAAGACACTATTTTAGAAGATATTAAAGCTGAATTAAATGCCAAAAAAGCTGAGCTTGAAGCGGAAGCTAATTCTAAAAATGGAATAGGCAAGGCTTGGAACAGCGTTAAAGGTGTATTTGGCGGTGGAACAAGTGGTAAGCTGGATGAAATAAATGAACAATTAGCCAAATTGGAAAATTTATCAACGGCAGATTATAGCCAAGATATGTTAACGCAATCTTGCGAATTTTATAAAGAAATTTTTGGTCAAGAAGTAGATATGAATGCCATTGTCGAAACTATGCAAATTCAAAATGAATTGCAAAATGGAGGCGTTGAATTAGCAGATGGCACAATGGTTTCCGCTGAAGATTTTGCTGATGATTTATTAAAACAAGCCGAAGATTTAACTAAGGAATTTAATCAAAGCGTTGAAGATCAAGGCATAATAACTAACGTGGCTTCTGGGGTTGGTTCTTTCTTTGGAATAGGAACAACAAAAAATATGACAAAAGCACAGTTATCAGAATATGAAAACCAAGTTAAACAGTTGCAAAAAGCAGCACAAGATGGCGATTATGAAGCCTATGCTTCTTGTTATAAGACTTTAACCGGTGAAAATTTGTCTTATGAAAGTCTTTCTCAATTACATAATGGTGATGATAAAACTTTGAATTCAAAAGCAAATGAATCTATAAGTGATTATGAAAACACAACTTCAAACATTAAAAATACTGCAGTTGCAATTGGAGTTGGTGCTGCATCTGCTGCTACAGGAGGTTTGGTTGCAGGTGTATTAATTGGTTCAGTTGCAACTGTAGGTGTTAATGCACTTGACTCTGCTACTCAAGAAAATTGTAAAAACGTTGATGAAAATCTTTTAAATTATGCAAAAGGTGATCTTCTAAAAGACTTTTTTGTTGGCGGCTTAAATGCGTTTACAGGTAAAATCGGTAATATAGCAGGTGAAAAAATAGTTTCGGCGTTTGCAACAAGTAATGCTGCAAAATTAGGCGCCGGTTTAGCTCAAGATGTTACACAAGAAGCACTAAAGAAAAGTTTAAATATAGGTCAAAGGATTGCATCTGAATTTGTAGATGGTGCAGTAGATGCTGCACTATCAAGTTCTGGTGAATATTTAATCAGTGCGGCTGCCGGTGAAAATGGTTATTTTTTAAATGATCAAGGTGAGCTTGCCATAATTGAAAACATTAAAGAAAACTTTGATATAAATGAAATGGGTGAACAAGTAATCCTATCAACGGTAATGGGTGGCGTTATGTCTGCTGGCATGCAAGAAGGTATGGCTGCTGTTGGGTCTATAATATCAAAAGGAAAAGAAGCAATAGATGCAAATATTATAAAAAATGCCGAAGTTGCTGATTATGGCAATACTAAAATTTCAACGGGGCAAAATGCTCAATTTGATGCCTTTAAAAATGGTGAATCACTTCCAAAAAATCTTGAAGCAACTGTTCCACAAGGAACTTGTGTTGAAATTGGCGGTGGTAAATTAAATTTAGACGAACTTAAAATGCAATCCGGTGAAACAGTTATTATAGGTAGAGAAGGCGATATAAAAATCCCAAGCGATAAGGTTTCAAGACAACATTTACAAGTGACTGCGACAGATTCAGGATATGTTATAAAAGATTTAGGTTCAACCAATGGAACAAAAGTTGCATTTGAACCACTTGTTTTAGAACATAGCGACGGATCAATTACAACTCATAAAAATATTTCAGTTGAAACTTATAATCAGCTTTTTGATGGCTGTTATTCTAATAGTGAACAATATGCAAACGGAGATTGCTATCTATTAACTGCAATGAACGCATTATTTGAAAATCCTGATGGTAGAAATATAATTTTAAATTGTTTTAAAGAAACAGCAGATGGTAAGTTGACTGTTAAATTGCCGGAGGGTAAATTTAGCAAAAATATTAATGAAATAATTAAAGAAATTAATAAAAATCCTGAACAATACAGTAAAACTAATCTTGGAATAAAAGCATTAGAATATATGTATGGTTTAGAAAGATTTAGTACGGCTATTGATATTAAGGCAGGAAAAATTAGACCTTTTGAGAGTGAATTCGCAGAATATGTTTATGGCATAATTTCAAGTGGTAAAGAAATAACAGATGAAATATCTTTTAGAGAAGGCGGCTGGACAAGTGAAGTCATGGCTATGTTTGGCTTAAAAACAAAAGATATATATGATTCTGAAATAGGAAAATATTTAGAAAATCAAAATAATTGGAAAGATACTGTATTTACAATTATAACTAATCCAACTCCAGAAGGCGGTGGTGATGATACATATTGGTATAAAAAACTTGATCTTGCAGGAAACCATGCTTATCTTCTTCGACCTAGAATTGAAGATGGGAAAGTTGTTGCAGATATTAAAAATCCTTGGCATTCAGGTAAAATAAGCTGTACATTAACATTGAAAGATTTAATTTCATTAGGATGTTTTTCAAAATTAACTTGTGCTGATGTAAAATAAGGGGTATTATGAATAAAAGCATTAATTTAATAGGCAAAAAAATAAGTGGTATTCGAAAAAATGTTGCAAAAAACAATGATATAATAAAATCGAAAAAAATATATGATGAATTTGTGACAAAAATGAATAAAAGTGATTTTTGTAACAGTGAAAGAAGATATATTGCAGAATTATCTTATGTAAGGCAATTAAAATTATATTATTCAAAAGAAAACTGTGAAGATTTACTTAAAGAAATGACAGATAGAGAAAATGAAATATTGCAAAAACTTGAAAATGAGTTTGGAACAACATTAAATGAATAATTCAAAATCGAAAGGTGATTTATGTATCAATTTAATATATTTATATATTGCGTGATGTTAGGGCTATCAATTCATTCAAGAAATATCATAGCTATAATAAGTGTTTTAATAGTAGGAGTTTTGATATTATCTTTAATTCCGATTATGCAAAAAATTAAAAAAGAAAATATAAGATTTCAAATTAAAAACAATCCAAACATAGAAGTTTTAAACGTAAATAAAGCGGCTTGGTGGGAATTAGAAGAATTACCTAATTTTTCAAGAGCAAAAGCAAAACATGCAGTAATGATTAGAGAAAAAAAAGGAAGATATACTTCTAAAGAACTTTTTATGAAGTTAAATGCCGTTAATAATATTGAAGAAATTTCAAAATTAATTTCAGTTTAAATCTTAACCAAGTGCTTTGACTTCAAATTCCATTTTATCTTTAAAAGTTGCGGTCATTTCTTTTTCAATGTTATCGTTCAAGCTAACCCATAAGTGATTACTTGTTAAAAGATGAAATCTTTTTTGATTATCAAATTCATCTGGTGCTTCAAAGTCAATTACAACAGGGTTTTCGCCTTTATGTTTTGCTAAAAGTTCTTTTAATAAAACATTTTCTTCCATAGCAAATTCTTTTAACATCTTAATTGTAACAAGATTAACTTGCTCAATCGGCTTAACTTCATTAATTGCAAGGTTAACTTCTTCATCTCTAACGTTAACTTTTGCTTTTATAATAACTTTTTGTTCCGATTCAATTAAAGCGCCATAATTTTCAACAACTTTAGGAAAAGCAACGATACCTATTCTTGCGGTTAAATCTTCAATAGAACCTGTTTTAATAAATTTAGACGGGTCTTTTTTCGTTGGTTTTTGAACAACTTGGGTTAACAAACCGCAAATAGTAACATTTTGATCTTGCTTTGGATTTTCTAAAATATCAGATACTGTTTGAGTTGTGATATATTTAAGAGTGTCTTTAATAGAGCCTAGTGGATGTGATGTTACATAAATACCCATTAATTCTTTTTCAAAAAGTTGAATTTCAGAATCTTTAAATTCATCATCAGAATCACCAATTAATTTAAAAGTTGGGATGTTTAATTCTTCTTGCGCTTCGCCACCTAAAGAAGCAAAAAGGCTAACTTGACCTGATGATTTTGCTTTTTGAGATGTTTGCACAAATTCAACAGCGTTATCAATGTTATTTAAAAGTTGTTTTCTTGATTTTTCAATACAAGAAAAAGCGCCTGCTTTGATTAAACTTTCAAGAGTTCTTTTGTTAAGGCATTTCATATCAACCCTTGAGCAAAAATCAAAGAAACTTTCAAAAGGCTTTTCTTTTCTTTCTTGTTCAATTTGTTCAATAACGCCCTCGCCCACGTTTTTAATTGAAGCTAAGCCAAAGCGGATGTTATTTCCGTCAGGCGTAAATTGTGCGTTAGATTTATTTATATCAGGCGCTAAAACTTCAATTCCTTGTGCTTGACATTGAAGAATGTATTGTTGTGTTTTATCTTTATTATCTGCAACAGAAGTCAACATAGCGCACATATATTCAACAGGATAGTGCGCTTTTAAATAAGCTGTTTGATAAGCAACAAAAGCATAAGCAGATGAGTGAGCTTTGTTAAAGCAATATTTTGCGAAACTTTCAATTTGTTCAAAAAGTTTTGTAGAAGCCTCAGCACTCATTCCTTTTTTAGCGGTTGCTTCAACAAAGATAGATTTTTGTTCCGCCATTTGTTGAAGTTTCTTTTTACCCATCATACGACGAACCATATCCGCACCGCCAAGAGAATAATCAGCCAATGTTTGGAAAATTGCCATAATCTGCTCTTGATATAAAATTGTGCCATAGGTGTCGTTTAAAATGTTTTCAAGTAATGGGTGAGCATATTCAATTTTTTGGCGACCATGTTTTCTATCAATAAAGTCCTCAACCATGCCTGCTTCTAGTGGCCCTGGGCGATATAGCGCAACCATAGCGCCTAAATCTTCAAAAACTGTTGGTTTAAGACGTTTAATATATTTTTTCATCCCGCTTGATTCAAGCTGGAATACGGCATCTGTTTCACCTTTTGATAAAAGTTCAAAAGTTTCTTTATCATCTAGAGGAATGCCATTAATATCAATGTCTTTTCCTGTTCTTTCTTTGATTAAATCAAGGGCATCTTGAATAATTGTTAAAGTTTCAAGTCCCAGAAAGTCCATTTTTAAAAGACCGATTTTTTCAATCCCTGCCATAGGATATTGCGTTGTTGAAGATTTTTCTTTTGAAAGCGCAACGGGGATAATTTCACTCATCGGTTTTGGCGCAATAATAACGCCGGCTGCGTGGGTACCTGTTTGGTTTTTTAAACCTTCCATGTGAAGTGCTTCATCAACCAAACTTTGAACTTGCTGATTTTCATCACAAAGTTTTTTAAGCTCCATGCCATCTGCTAGTGCTTCTTTTAATTTTGTCCCCGGGGCAGATGGAACCATTCCTGCCCAAGTGTTAGCTTGAGAAAATGGAATGTCATAAACTCTGCAAACTGCTTTTAGAGCAGCTTTTGCGGCTAATGTACCAAAAGTTATAATCTGACAAACGTGATCTTGTCCCCAACGTTGTGAAACATATTCAATAACTTCGCCCCTTCTTCTTTTGCAAAAGTCGATATCAATATCGGGCATTGAAATACGTTCGGGGTTTAAAAATCTTTCAAACAAAAGATTGTGGCGGATTGGGTCAAGTTCTGTAATTCCTAAAGAATAAGCAACAATTGAACCTGCTGCTGAACCACGC
>CAKUXO010000018.1 GCA_934700385.1 uncultured Candidatus Melainabacteria bacterium | reverse complement strand
TAATAAAAACCAAAGGAAACATTTTATTGCCTACAAGTATTGTATCTTTTTAAGGGGGCAGATTAGGTATGCCCAACAAAAAGCTATAGAAACTGTCATCCTGAGGAGGCAACCTGAAACGAGTGAACCTTAGTGCGACTGCACTTGGTGAACGAAGTTGAGGGCAATAGGTGTGCAAAGCTCGTGACGGCAGACCGTTGCGGTCTGGCGGACAGAGCGGAGTCCTTACCGAATGCCGAGCTCAAAATCTTACCAAGTATCATTAAAAGAAACAGGGTAAAACCCTTGTAAACACTGAGGCATACCAGATCCTGAAATAAATTCAGGATGACGAATCGAGAATTGAGTGTGGACACCCTAAGCCCTCTTGCACCGGCTCACGCTTTCAAGGTTCAGGATGACGAATCGAGAATTGAGTGTGGACACCCTAAGCCCTCTTGCACCGGCTCACGCTTTCAAGGTTCAAGACGCCATGTTCTAAAATCAACCTTTAAGCATATAAAAAGCGCAAGGTGAAATCTTGCGCTTATGTATAATATTAATGATTTATCAATCTGATAGAAATTAAATTCTATAAATCTAAATTTTTACAAAATTCTCTTAAACCAGTATCATCAAAAGTTTTAGTTTTTTCATCATAAAACTGTTTCATGTCGTCACCAATTTTAAGAAAACGATTACATATATTACGATCTCTGCCGCCTTCTTGAAATCCTACTCTGCCATATAAACCCTCAACATCGGGGTAATATTTATCTTTTAATTCAACAACTTTATCATAATCAACCAGTGCTTGTTCAACCTTTTCATGTTTTTCCGCATAGCTCGTTGCAAGGTGCAATATATTACCATTTCTTGGAGCACGTTCTTTCATTTCTGAAGCCAAACCTGCAAGCCCAGTATCGCCTCCAGTAGTTTTTATTATAAAATATGTTAAATCTACAGCTGCAGAATCAATATCATGTAATACAGGTTTACCAGTTGCTTCATCAATATTAATTGTAATAGGTTGTCTTTTACCATTCTCTACATCCCCTAAAGTTTTAAGTACAATAGGTTCAAGTTTTTCAGAAACGGTTTCTTGGATTTTTTCAGCTTTGTTTAAAACTTCATCATTATTAGCTATTTCATTTGTAACTTTTTCAACTGCTTTTGAGCCGCCTTTTTTATTAATTAAAAGGGCAGCACCTGCTATTGCTATGGCACCTGTTAAAATTGCAGCGCCGATTTTAATTTCTTTTTTATGTTTAGATACAAAAGAATCTTCACTTTTTAAATTAGTTTTAATTTTAGAAATAAAGTTTTCTTTTTTAGGTGCAGTTTCATTTCCTTTATAAGAAATATTTGAAAAATTACCGATTTTAGATATTTGCATAGCTACCCCTTTACTTTTACGTTTATCTTAAAACATGTGAATATGAAAAGTTGCTAGTTTTGTAAAGAAAATTTACCTTAGAGCCATTTTTTCTGCTCTTAATTTTTCAACAAATCTTTCAAGACGAGATAAGGCGAGTTTTAAATTATCCAATGAATATGCGTAAGAAATTCTTAAATATCCTTCTCCACAATCGCCAAAGGCGGTTCCAGGGACAAGGGCAACTTTTTCTTCTTTTAAAAATCTTGTTGCAAAGTCTTCACTTGATAAACCAAATTCTTTAATGCAAGGAAAAACATAAAATGCGCCAAAAGGCTCGAAGCATTGTAAGCCCATTTTTTTAAAAGAATCCATTAAAAATCTTCTTCTTTGGTTATATGCTTGGCGCATTGTTTCAACATCTTCATCGCCATTTTTAACCGCTTCAACAGCGGCATATTGGCTTGAAGTTGGTGCACACATAATTGCAAACTGATGAATTTTGGTCATTTGTTTGATTATTTCTTTTGGCCCACAAGCATAACCCAAGCGCCAACCTGTCATTGCATAGGCTTTTGAAAAACCATTGATATAAATTGTTCTTTCTTTCATTCCCTCAATTTGAGCGATTGAATAATGTTTTTCTTTATATGTTAAAGCTGAATAAATTTCATCTGTCATAACTAAAATATCATTTTCAATTACAACTTTTGCAATTTCTTCAAGGTCTTTTTTCTCCATAATTGAACCCGTTGGGTTGTTTGGAAAAGGCAAAATTAAAACTTTTGTTTTATTTGTTATTGCTTCTTTTAGTTCTTTTGCCGTTAATCTAAATTCATTTTCTTCTTTTAAGTTGATTATTACGGGCTTTGCACCTGCTAAAACCGCACAAGGTTCATAAGAAACATAAGATGGTTGAGGGATAATTACTTCGTCATTTGGATTAATTACCGCTCTAAGTCCAATATCAATTGCTTCTGAACCCCCTACAGTTATAAGGATTTCATCATTAGGGCAATAGTTTAAATTATAAGAACGATTTAAAAATTTTGAAATTTCAATTCTTAATTCTTTTAGCCCAGCGTTTGAAGTATAAAAAGTTTTACCTCTTTCAAGAGCGTAAATGCCTTCATCTCTAATATGCCAAGGGGTGTCAAAATCCGGCTCACCTACGCCAAGAGAGATAACGTCATCCATTTCGCTAACAAGATCGAAGAATTTTCTAATTCCTGATGGTTTAATTCCAACAACGGCTTCTGAAAGAAAGTTTCTCATGGTGTAATCACCTCACGTTCATCTTTTTCTTGTTTATTTAAAACGGTTCCGTGGTCTTTATATTTTTTCAAAATAAAGTGTGTTGCTGTGCTTAAAACAGAATCAAGAGTAGAAAGTTTATCTGAAACGAAATTTGCAATTTCTTTTAGGGATTTTTCTTCTAAAATAACCATTAAGTCATAACCGCCTGAAATTAAATAAACGGCTTTGACTTCAGGATAATTATAAATTCTTTCAGCTATTTTATCAAAACCACGTCCTCTTTGAGGGGTAACTTTTACTTCAATTAAAGCCATAACTTTTTCAATTGAAGTTTTTTCCCAGTTGATTAATGTGTGATATCCACAAATCACGCCATCTTTTTCAAGTTTTGAAATTTCATTAAGGACATTTTCTTCTGTTGTACCTAATAAAGTTGCTAATTCATTAAAATCTATTCTGCTATTTTTTTCTAAGATGGATAAAAGCTCATCTTTCATTTCATTTCTCCTAATATTATTTTTGATTATAACAAAAAAACAAAAGAACAACGATTATTTTTTCAATTAAATTCAGCATGACAAAAGAAAAAAATTAATATAGAATAGCATTAAATGGCACTTATAGAAGTAAAAAACGCAATAAGAACATATCAAATGGGGGATGAAACATTTTATGCCCTTAATGGTGTATCTTTTTCAATTGAAAAAGGTGAATTTGTTTCTATAATGGGAACATCGGGTTCTGGTAAATCAACCTGTATGAATATGCTTGGTACACTTGATAAACCAACATCAGGGGAATATCATCTTGATGGGGTGGATGTTTTTAAGTTAAATAGCGATGAGTTATCTGACATTAGAAATAATAAAATCGGCTTTGTTTTCCAAGGTTTTAACTTAATTTCAAGAACATCTGCTATTGATAACGTTTGTTTACCTATGATTTATAAAGGAATTCCTGAAGAAGAAAGATATAAAAGGGCAAGGGAAGCGCTAAAAATTGTCGGCTTAGATAAAAAAGAAAATAATATGCCCTCTCAAATGTCAGGCGGTCAACAGCAAAGGGTTGCAATTGCAAGGGCAATTGTTAATGATGCGCCATTAATTCTAGCAGATGAACCCACAGGAAACCTAGACACCAAAACAAGTATTGATGTTATGGAATTTTTTGTTAATTTAAATGAAAAATTGGGTAAAACTGTTGTTTTAGTAACCCATGAACCCGACATCGCTCAATATACCAAAAGAATTATTCGTTTTAAAGATGGAAAAATAGTTTCTGATTTACCAAGGGATGAGTGGGAAAAACAAAGGACAAGGCAGACATGATTGATTTTAAATCGACATTAAAAATAGCTCTTAATTCCTTAAAAGTAAATAAAATGCGCTCTATGTTAACATCTCTTGGGATAATTATCGGCGTAAGCGCCGTTATTATTATGCTTGCAATTGGTTCAGGCGCTAATAAACAAGTACAAGAAAATATGGAATCTATGGGTTCTAATTTATTAACAATCCGTTCTGCCAGCGCTAAAACAGGCGGGGTTTCAATGGGTATGGGTACAAAACCGACCTTAACCACAAAAGACGCAACTGCAATTAAAAGGCAAGCAAGAGGAGTTGAAGCAGTCGCCCCTGTAATGAATTCATCTAAACAAACAATGTATGGTAATCAAAACTGGCAAACTTCAATTTATGGAATTACAATCCCATATCTTTATGTAAAAAATTATGAAATTAGCTTAGGCAGACCATTTTCAAAAGATGATGAATTAAATGCTGCAAAAGTTGCAATTATAGGTACAACCGTTGAAAGTGAGCTTTTTGGAGATATTAACCCGATTGGTAAAACAATCAGAATTGGAAACGTTCCTTTTAAAGTAATTGGAACCCTAATTTCAAAAGGTCAAATGGGACCAATGGACCAAGATGACATTGTTTTTATTCCTTTAACAACCGCTCAAAGAAAGGTTTTTGGGGTAGATTTTCCAAATTCTGTTAATCAAATTTTAGTTAAAGCTGCGTCTTTAGAAGATACAAACATCGCTCAAAAAGATGTTGAGGACATTTTAAGAAGGCGCCACAACCTTGGTAAAACCCAAGAAAACGACTTTGAAATTAGAAACAGCGCAGAATTTCAAGAAAAAATGAAATCAACTGTTCAAACTTTTGCAATTTTACTTGCCTCAATCGCTTCTGTTTCATTAATTGTAGGTGGCATTGGGATTATGAATATTATGTTAGTTTCTGTTACCGAAAGAACAAAAGAAATCGGCATTCGCCTTGCAATAGGCGCAAGAGCAGCAGACATCAGAGCGCAATTTTTAATTGAAGCCCTTGTATTATCTTTATTAGGGGGATTAGTTGGGGTTATTGTCGGAATAATTATCGCTCTTTTAATCGGCGTTCTTTTTAAAACAGCAATCGTAATCAGCATTATGCCGATTTTACTTTCTTTTGGATTTTCAGGGCTTGTTGGAATTGGTTTTGGCTATTACCCTGCTTATAAAGCCTCTCTTTTAAATCCGATTGACGCTTTGAGGTATGAATAATGCCAAAGAAAAAAGTTTTAATTGTTAGATTAAGCGCTATGGGAGATGTAATTTTTACAATTCCTTTAGCTAATATTTTAAAAAAACATGGCTATCATGTTAGCTGGCTTGTAAGTGAAAAAGGCTATAGCTTAATTAAAAATAATCCTTGTGTTGATAAGGTTATTTTAGCGCCCATTGAAAAATGGAAGAAAAACAAAACCCCTTTTAAAAATTTTTTAGAATATTTATCTATAATAAAACAAATTAGAAAAGAAAAGTTTGACATCGCCCTTGATATTCAGCTTATTTTAAAAAGTTTAATTTGGATGATTTTTTCAGGTGCAAAAAGAAGAATTGTTGCAAAAGGCGCAAGAGAATTTTCTATTTTAGGGGGAAATGAAATTATGCCTAAAATAAGGCATAATTATGAGCCCCACGCAGTTTTAGGATATTTAAAATATGCAAAATATCTTGGAATTGATGATGATGAGATAATTGTTACTTTGCCTGAAACAACAAAAGAAACAAAAGAAAAAATTGATTTTCTTTTAAAAGATATTAATAAAACAAAACCTTTAATTCTTCTTGCCCCCGCAACAACTTGGGATACTAAGCATTGGGATAAGGAAAACTGGAAAAAACTTATTTCAAAAATAGAAGATAAATTTACAATTGTTTTAAGCGGTTCAAAAAATGATTTTGAACTTTGCGATTATATTTCTTCTTCAAAACACTTAAATTTAGCAGGAAAAACAAATCTTGAAGAATTAATTGAACTTATTAAAAGAGCAAAAATCCTTGTTTCAATGGATTCTGGAACAACTCATTTAGGTTGGGCAACAAATTCAGCTAGAATTGTATCAATTTTCTGTGCTACTCCAAAAAGCCTTTATGCCCCAATTGGAAACCATATTGCTTGCGCTCAAAATGTTTGCGAGCCATGTCATAAAAGAAAATGTCCGAAAAAAAATCAAATTTGCACAAAATATCCTAAAGTTGAAGAAGTTTTTGAAGCAATAATGAAATTAAATTATTAGAAATTAATTTGTTAATTTTTGTAAAAAATATAAAAAATTTTTCTTTCAGGGGTTTCTTATTATTACCAATTGAAAGGAAAAAAATGAGAATTAACTCTGTTTTATTAAATTCATTTAACAACACAAAAATCAACTCTAACAATAAAATTAATCACCAAACTTTTAATTCAAACATAAGTTTTGGTAATGATATTTATGATGAAAGAATTCAAATGAAATCTAAAACGGTTTTAAAAGAAAGCGAAATCGTTTATAAAGATGCGAATAAAATTACAGAAAAATCAGCAAAATTAATTAAAGAAACAGCCAAAGTTAAAAAAGAAGCAGAAAAAAAGGCGGCTTTTCTTCAAAATCTTTATAATTCAAAAGACCCACGCTTAACTAAAGCAGCTAATGGCCCTATCCCAGGGGCAGTTAGAATGATTGACACTATTGATGGCTATGAAAGAATATCTGATTTTATGGATGGCAGACTTATTGGCTATCAAGAAGAAAAAGACGGAAAAACAGACTCATATAGTATTTATGATGGGGTTTTAAACAGGTATATTCTTGGTATAGTTACAAAAAAAGATGAAAATGGGATAGATAACAAAATCGCAACTACTGTTTTATTTGATGATAGCGGCTATCCTTGTGAAATTATCTCAGGCGAAAAAGATTCTTTTGATTTTAATAAAATGCACCACAAAAGATTTATTAAAGAATTTTATCATTTTAAAAATGGAATAGTGAAAGATTTTTCTAAAAATTCTAAAACAGAACAAAAACTAATAGACCCCAAAACTTCTGAAGAATATAAAGGAACGCAAGAAAGAACAGAGTTTGATGAAAATGGTTTAGTTAAATCGCACTATAAAAACCTTGAAAAAACATCCAGACCTAATAACACCCATGTAACAATGGAAAGTTATCATGAATTTCAAAATGGTAAGTTAAGACTTTGCATTAAAGGTAATGATATTACAAATGGTTTAATAGGAAATATTCAGCACGTGGCTGAATTTTATACCTTTGTTTCAGATTATTTAACTAATTATCATGAAGATTTTTATTCTGTTCAAGATGATGAAAATAACGACAATTCAAATTCAACGAATAAAAAATTTACAAACTAAAGGAAAAAATAATGAAGCTATCACCAATTAATTTTCAAATTAGAAACAATTTATCTAATAAAAAAGTTCAATCTAGCCCGATTAATAAAATAAATTTCAAAAGCAATTTTGATAGTGTTTCTTTTTCAAACACTCAACCAAAAATAGAAGAAGAAATACAAGACATAACTCTTCAAAAACTTGATGAAGCTAAAAAAATTCAAGACAAATCTTTTTATGCCTTAAAAAGAGGAAGTGAAGTTCTAAAAGATGGAGAAGATATCAGAAAAAGATATTTTGATATTAAAGAACAATCTAAAGCTAATCTATCTGAAGCTCAAAAAAAGGCAGATTTTTTACAAGAAACTTTTGACAAAAAAAGCCCATCTGTTTTTATGATTGAACAACCAGACGCAAATATTTCATATATGACTGATACAAGAGGTGATTATGAAACTTTTGCAACTTTTTCAAATGGAAAACTAACAAGTTTTATTGAATTTAAGTATGGCGATAATCAATTTGTTGATGAATATAATTTAAGCAACGGAAAAGTTTATGAAATTTTTAAAAACGCAGCTACTTTTAATGAAACCCCAGTAGTTTCTGAAGATGAGTTATCTACTGATGACGAATTTGAAGAAGAAGGCTGTATTAAAAAAGTTGCAGATGAATATTATTCATTTGATAAAAATGGCAACCTTGCAAAATATTCTAAAGGATTTAATTATATCTCCGGTCTTGATTATTACTATAAAGGTAATGAAGAAAGCTTTTTTAAAGGCAAAAACAACAAACTTGTTTATATGAAAGACACCTATGAAAAATTTGATGACACAAGTTCATCTGAACCAACTTTAAAAAGCCACATTGGAAAAATGATTGATTTTGATGACACCAGTTTAACCACTTATATTTCAAACATCAACAAAGAAAAAACAAACGATTACACAATTTCAAAATCAGAAGAAGGTCTTGTTTTTGAATATGGACGCTTAAAAGAATATAAAACAAATATTCTTGATTCAGCCTATCCTTTTGTCCATGAATTAAAAGGAGATGAAATTTTTGGATTTGATGAAAATTATCAACTTGTTGATTATAAAGAAGGATATGATTATTCTGAAAGCGGACCAGAAGTAACAGAAGAAACAAAAAGACATTTAACTTTTGAAAATGAAAAATTAAAAAGTTATGTAAAAAACAACAAAGCGAATAGAATTTATAATGTTGTAACAAATAGAGCCGCAGAAACGATTAATTTTTCAGATGGTGCACCACAAAGTTACGAAAGCAATTATCAACAAGATTTACCATTTCCACTTAGTTATAAAGATGGGACAAGCGCTACTTTTGATTATTTTGGAAATGTTGAAACAGTAAAAAATAAAAAAATAGACGCTAATTAATTTTGTAAATATTTGTAAATATTATATCTTTTTTCCTAAATTTTTAATCAAACCTGCCGATAAACATACTAAGAGCAGAAAGGTGTGAATATGAAGGAATTAAATACACTTACAGAAAAACAAATGGCAAACTTATTAAGGGATGAAATTTTAAAAGATTCTGTTTCTTATGTTAAACCGGTGAAAAAAAATAACACCAAAGACATGGAATATATTTCAAGCACAAAGCAAGAATATATATCTCCTATTATGACAATGTCAGAAGATGAAATTCTTGCTTTTGTTGAGGAATTTGGTGTTAATGAACTTGCAACCTTATCAGTTCAAGAACTTAATCACATAGGCGAAGTTCTAGGCGTTGAACCTAATATTTTGACACAGGGAATGGAGTAACTTGTTTTTCAATTAATTCAATTGAATTTCCATCTGGGTCTTGAATAAATGAAATTCTTGTTTTAATTTCATCAAGATAAAAAGGTTCAACATCCCACTTATAGTTTAATTTTTCAAGTTTTTTTGAAATATCATCAAGGTTATCAGCATAAAATGCAAAATGCCCAAAAGCATTTCCATTTTGATAACCTTCTTGTGGTATTTCATCATTAATTGTTAATTCTATTTCAAAACCTGTTGTTTCATCTGTTAAATATTGCAAGTAAGAATCTTCAAGTCTTATTCTTTTACCTTTTTTTAAACCTAAAAGACCACAATAAAATTCAATTGATTTTTCTTCATCTGCCACTCTTATCATCGCATGTATAAATTGCATATTAACTCCTTTTTATTAATAATACTATATTAATCTTAATTAAAAAACGAGGTCAAATTTTAATTTTTTGTAATAATTAGGATTAGTTTTATTCTTGTGTTATATATAATATATAAAGGGGAGAATTATGACGGATAAAAACCTCAAGGATATCGATACAAATCAAGAAAACATTTTAAAAGTAGGAAATGTTGAAGTTTTTATGCGTGCCGAGCTAGGTAAAACAACAATCTCTTTAAAAGATGCAATGGAATATGATGAAGGTTCTATTGTTATGTTAGATAATCTCACCCAAGACCCAGTTGATATTTATGTCGATGATATTTTAATTGCTAAAGGAAAAATTATTGCAATTGAAGATACATACGGCATAAAAATTGTTGAAATAGTTGAAAACGATAATTTGAAAGAGAAAAATAATGTCTCGAATGACTAGATATGAACGTAATTTAGAATTGTATGGAATATCAAAAGAGTCGCAAGAACGTCTTTTTAATTCAAAAGTTCTTGTTATGGGCGCAGGCGGCTTAGGTTCGGGGGTTATTATGAATCTTGCAGCTCTTGGAGTTGGTCAGATTAAACTTGTTGATGGAGATATTTTAGAAGAAAGCAACTTCAATCGCCAAATTATTCATAAATATAAAAATCTAGGTAGAGCAAAAGTTATTTCAGCAAAAGATTGGATTCAAGATTTTAATCCTGATATTAAAGTTGAATTAGATAAAATCAAATTAAATGAACTTAATTATTTTAATGTTGTTTTAAATTATGACTTAATTATCGATTGTTTTGATTCTTATGAATCAAAATATCTTTTAAATGAAATTGCTATAAGACATAATAAAATCTTAGTCCATGGCGGAGTTCAAGGTTTTAGAGGACAAGTTACAACAATTGTTCCTAAAAAAACAGGTTGTCTTGAATGTATAATGCAAAAGCCAAAAGTCTTTAAAAATGAAGTTTTTGCTTCGTTATCTCCAGTTGTAAATACAATTTCATCTATTCAAGCGCTTGAAGCTATGAAAGTAATTACTAATGAAGGTACACCATTATTAAATAAACTTTTAGTGTTTGATGGCACTACTTCTTGTTTTAAAACGCTTAACTTTTCAAAAAATATGGCATGCGCTGCTTGTAGTAATTAATTTTATATTATTTAAAATATTCTAAGATAATTTTTTCAATGTATTCACAAGCCTTGCCATCCCCATAAGGATTAATTGCTTTTGACATTTTTTGATAAACATCATTATTATCTAAAAGTTCTTGAACAGTAGCAGTAATTTTTTCTTTTGAAGTTCCAACAAGTTTAACTCCGCCAAATTCAAGAGCTTCAGGACGTTCTGTTTCATCTCTTAAAACTAAAACAGGAACACCTAAAGTTGGTGCTTCTTCTTGAACTCCACCTGAATCAGTTAGAATTATATAAGATTTTTTCATTAAATTACAAAATGGAACATAATCCAATGGCTCAATTAATTTAACTCTTTCAATGTTTTCTAAAATCGGTTTAACCGTGTTTCTAACATTTGGATTAAGGTGCATTGGATAAACAACTTGAATATCTTTATTTTTTTCAACAAGTTCTTTTATAGCAAAACAGATGTTTTCAAGAGGTTTTCCAAAGTTTTCACGACGGTGTGAAGTTAATAGAATTGTTTTTAAATTTTCATCTAAATTGATAAAATCAAGATTTGTTTTTTTATTTTCAACAACATATAAAAGAGCGTCTATAACAGTGTTTCCTGTTTTATAAATTCCTTTTTTAATTCCTGAATTTTTAATGTTTTCTGTTGCTTTATCTGTTGGGCAAAACATTAAATCTGAAACAGAATCAACAATTACACGATTAATTTCTTCAGGAAATGGATAATCTTTATCAAAAGTGCGAAGTCCGGCTTCAACATGTCCTATTTTAATTCTTGAATAAAAAGCACTCAAAGCGCTTAACCCAGCGGTTGTTGTATCGCCATGGACTAAAATTAAATCCGGCTTTTCTTTTTCAAAAACTTCTTTTGTTTTTAACAAAATATCAGAAGATAAACCCCAAAGATTTTGATTAGGTTTCATTAAATTAAGGTCATAATCGGGTTTTATTTCAAAAAGTTCAAGCACGCTATCAAGCATTTGACGATGTTGCGCAGTTACTATTGTTAAAACTTCAAATAATGGGTTTTGTTTTAACTTTTTAACCAAAGGACACATTTTAATCGCCTCGGGGCGAGTTCCAAATACTAATGCAATTTTAATTTTTTTATCCATAACAAACCAATTCTACAATAAAAATATTTTTTGAGCTATTTTAACATTTCAACAGATTTTTTAATATCATCAGAATTATATATATAACTTCCTGCTACAAGAGAATTTGCGCCATAATTTAAACAAATTTTAGAAGTTTTATCGTTTATGCCGCCATCTACTTGAATAATTAAATTTTCATTTTTTGAATATTTTTTAATTTCTTTAATTTTAAGAGCGCAATCTTCCATAAATTTTTGCCCGCCAAACCCCGGTTCAACTGTCATTATTAAAACTAAATCAACAAGATTAATGTATTTTTTAATTTCTTCAACAGAAGTTTTTGGTTTAATTGAAAGACCTGCTTTTAAATTGTTTTCTTTAATTTTTTCAATTGTTTTAGTGGTATCATCTAAAGCTGCTTCATAATGAAAAGTAATTAAATCAGAGCCTGCTTTTTTAAAATCATCAACATATTTTATGGGGTTTACTATCATTAAATGAGTATCTAAAAAAAGATTAGTTACTTTTCTGATTGATTTAACAACAGGAATACCAATTGAAATATTAGGTACAAAAACCCCGTCCATAACATCAATATGAAGCCAAGGGACAAATTTTTCAACTTTTTTTATATCTCTTTCAAGATTAGCAAAATCGCTTGATAAAATTGAGGGTGAAATAATTGTTTCCATTTATATTTTTTCTCTATCTATTAATTTTAAATTAACCAAAGCATTAAGTGCAGCTTCTTGTTGCGCTTGTTTTAAACTTTTTTCAAAACCTTTACCTAAAACTTCATTGTTATAAACTACTTCAACATAAAAAGTTTTATCATGCTCAAGCCCTTTTGTTTCAATTAAATTATAAACAGGAAGTTTATGATTTTTAGCTTGAGTATATTCTTGTAAAATTGCTTTTGGATTTAAAATTGCAATTTTTTTATCAATATTTAAAATATCATCTAAAAAGTTATCTTTTAAAAATTCTTTTGCCTTTTGATAACCATTTTCCTTATATTCAAGATAAATTGCCCCTAAAAACGCTTCAAAAGCACAAGCAATTATTGATTCTTTTTTAGCGCCACCGTGTTTTTTTTCATTTTTTCCTAAGATAATTAGGTTATCAAACCCTAATTCAAGAGCATAAGAAAAAATATTTTTATCAGAAACGATTTCACCTCTAAGTTTTGTCATTTTTCCTTCTTGATAATCAGGGAAATATTCATAATAAAAATCGCTTACTGCAAGTTTTAAAACGGCGTCCCCTAAAAATTCAAGTCTTTCATAAGAAAAAGAAACATCAATTTTATTTTCATTAACATAAGAAGTGTGAATGAATGCTTGATTTAACAATTCAAGATTTGAAAAATCAAGATTATATTTTTTTTGAAACTCATTAAGTTCATTAATTCTTTCAGGTGTTAAAAGATTAGAAATAGACATTAATTGCACCATCAAAATATTTCAAAAATTCGATAAAAACATTTGTTCCTTGTGTGAAGTGCATAAAATAATAATATGCAACAGGAATAGCAAACAAATATCCATCAAACCTATCTAACATACCGCCATGCCCTGGGAGAATGTCACTTGAATCTTTAACTCCTGCATCTCTTTTAATTAAAGATTCAGATAAATCGCCCAATTGAGCAGATAAGGTTATAATTAAACCGCCGATAATTGCTTGACATAGGCTCATTTGAGTATAAAAAATACCAAAACAAGAAATGATTATAGCACAAAGCGCACCACCAATTGCACCTTCAACGGTTTTTTTCGGGCTAATTACTTCTGCTAATTTTCTTTTACCAAATTTAACACCAAAATAATATGCGCCGATATCTGTTAAGGCTACTGCTAAAAAGACAAATAACAATAGCCATAAGCCTTGAGAGGGTGAAAACTGAAAAGCGCCCACCCTCGTAAGCCCAATTTGTCTAATTAAAAGTATGTGACAAGGTAACCACCCACAATAAAGTGAACCTAGAATTGTTGTTGCAACATTAACGATATATGGCTGTCTTCCCATAAATAAAACAACCAAAAACGAGGCAACAATTGCAAGACTAAGCATTGATGGCACTAGGTCAAATCTATGAAAAAAAGTTAAAGTTGCAAAAATTACACTTGAAAACAGAATTATATGCAAACTTGGGTAGAAACCTTTGTGTTTAAGAATTTGAACAAACTCCCTGCAACAAAGGGTTATTATTATTAATAATAATATATATAATGGTAATGAACCCAAAACAATTGCCGCTATTGAAATAGCTGCAATAATAAAACCTGTTATTACTCTTGTAGGTTTTGCACCCTTTTTAACTAAATTTTTCAAGTTATATCTCCATAACTTCTTTTTCTTTTGCACTAACTGTTTCATCAACTAATTTGATGTATTTATCAGTAATTTTTTGAACTTCATCTTGACCGTCTTTAACAGCGTCTTCAGGAAGATTGTGAGATTTTTCAAGTTTTTTAACTGCGTCTGTTGATTCACGTCTAACGTTTCTTATTGCAACTTTAGCTTCTTCACCGATTGCTTTAACTTCTTTTGCTATTTCTTTTCTTCTATCTTGAGTTAAAGGTGGGAACGCTAATCTTACAACAACACCGTCTGAATTAGGAGTAATTCCGATTTCAGCTTTTACAATTGCTTTTTCAATTTCTTTAATAATTGTTTTATCAAAAGGAGTGATAACAAGGGTTGTACCTTCTGAAACAGAAACTTGTGCTAATTGTCTTAGTCCTGTTGGAGCTCCATAATAATCAACAAGAACTTTATCTAAAATAAGCGGATTAGCTCTGCCTGTTCTGATTGTTGCAAGTTCTTTTCTAAGCTGATTGATGCTTTTATCCATCTTTTCATTTGTTTGTTTTTTGATTTCATTAATCGGCATTTTTATTCTCCTAAACTATTATTCTTCTACAATTGTTCCAATTTTTTCATTATTTAAAATTTTAACTATGCTATCTTCTAAATTAAAATCAAATACACAAATAGGAATTGAATTTTGTTTACATAAAGCGCAAGATGTTAAATCCATAACTTTTAAACCATTGACGATGATATCATCGTATTTTATTTTATCATATTTTTTCGCATTTTTGTTAACTTTTGGATCGTCAGAATAAATCCCATCTACACCATTTTTAGCCATTAACATAGCGTCTGCCCCAATTTCAGCAGCTCTTAGGGCAGCAGCTGTATCTGTTGTAAAGAAAGGATTTCCTGTTCCTGCTGCAAAAATAACAACTCTTTCTTTTTCAAGATGTCTTATTGCTCTAAAACGAATATAGGGTTCTGCTATTTTTTCAATATCAATTGCAGATTGAACTCTGCAATCTACCCCGATTTTTCTTAATTCAGATTGTAGGGCAATTGCATTCATAACAGTTGCAAGCATGCCGACATAATCACCAGAAGCCTGATCCATTCCTAATTTAGAAGAATTTTTCATGCCTCTAAAAATATTTCCGCCCCCAACAACAACCGCTATTTGAACCCCAATATCGTGCGCTTTTTTAATTTCCATAGCGATATTATGCACAGGTTCAGGGTCAATTCCAAATTGTTGGTTGCCCATTAAGGCTTCTCCTGATATCTTTAGAAGAATTTTTTTATATTTTAATTCGCTCATTTAACACCTTTTTTCATCTTGCCGTATTTTAAAATTACTATAGATTAATTATACACAAGAATTAATGAATGTGTAATAATTAAATTATGTCTTTAGAAAATTTTATAAAAAATATCACCTCAAAAGATGAAAATCTTGCGCTAAATACAACAAAAAACCTTATTTTAAACCAAGAAACAGCCAATTTTTCAAAGTTAGTTGAAAAGGGTGATTTTATTTTTCCTTTTTTAAAAGATAAAATTATTAACAATTTTGTAAAGATAATTAAAAAAGAAAACCTAAAAACTGTTTTTGAATTTTCTAAAATCTATTCTTATGATTTTGAAGATTTAATTGTGAAAAGTTGGCTGAAATTTGCTTCTGAAGATTTAACAGATGAAATTCTTGAGCTTTTTGAAAACGGAACAAAAGACCAAAAAGCCTATTGCGCCTCATATTTTTCTCATATCTGTGATAATTTAGCGCTTGAAAATTTAAAAAAATATTCTAAAGATGACTTTTATCCTCTAAAAATTAATTCAATAAAAGCACTTAAAGCTTTTCAGGATGAAACAATTTTAAATGAAGCAAAAGAAACAATTTTAAAATCAGATGATGACTTTAAAAAAGTTGACGCATTTGAAATTTTAAGCATTTTTCAAGGCAAGGAAAATTTAAAATTCATTGTTGAAAATTCTAAAAACAATCCTTTTATAGCAACAATTATTTCATATTTATTTGATTATAATTCATTTTTTGAAATTAAAAATGCACTGGATGAAAATCAACTTTTAAAAATTTTCAATGTTTTTTATGAAAACATGCCAGAAATTATTAACCTTGAATCTTTAATTTCTTATGACTTTTTAGATTTCATTAAAACTCTTGAAAAAATAAAAAATCAATATTCAACAAATTTATTATTTTTAACTTCTAAAAAGTTTGATGAATTTTCAGATGATATTTATACCTTTGATATGGATAAAAATACTAAAAACGAGCTTTTTAATATTAAAAAATATCTTAATAATCTTATTTTTGATTTTAGTTCATTAAAAGATGAATTAAATTTTAAAGATGATAAACAGAGATTTCAAATCGCTCTAGAAGTGATTGAAAAAAATAATTTCAATGAGTTTGATGAAACTTTAGCTAATTTTGTAAATAATAATTTAATTGAAAACGAGCTTGTGGCTTTAATTTGCGCTTTATTTAAAAAGAAAGATAAGATTAATTTAATTAATAAAGATAACATTGAAAAAATTGAAGATAAAAATATTAAAGAACTTATTTTGAGTTATTTTATAGCTTAAAATTTAAAGGTTTGCTTCTTTTAATTCAACAACTCCCATTGTTTCTAATAGTTCTGCAAAATTAAAATAATAATCTCTAAGAGCTTCTTGATAGCCTAAAATAAGCTCAAGATTTAACTTTTTTGAAACCAAAAAGTTTGTAATATTAATTTCTTTTTTATCTAAACTTGCCATAGAAGATTCTAGAAGTTCTTTTGAATTACTTAACAACTCTTTATCATAAAAATTAAGATTTTCTTTTGAAACGGTATATTTTTCCCAAGCGTCAGTTATTTCTCTAATTATGTCTATTCTAACGTCATCATATTTTAATTGCGCTTTTTCTATTTCTAATTGGGCATTTTTGATTTCAGGTTGATATTGATAAACCAAAGGAATGTTTGTAAAACCTACTCTTACAAATGCACCATTCATAAACCTTCCGCTATCTGATGTGCCTTTTGTTTCATAACCGTAACCGCCCTCTAGTTCAAGGTCTGGAATTAATTTAGATTTAACTTCTTGAAATTTTCTTTTTGCCGCCTCGATTTCATTTTCAGCTATTTTTAGGTCATATCTATTTTGCAGAGTGTAGTTTTTTATTTTTTCAAAATTCAGGGAGTTATCCTTAGGACTAAGGGTTAAAAGGGCTTTAAAGTTATCTTTTAATTCATTATCTTTAATATCATAATCTGTTTCATAAGAATTCATTACAGCATTAAAATAATTTCTAGCGGAAATTACTTCACTTCTAGCTAAATTAGAATACATAATTGAACGATTTAGAGCAATTTTTGCTTGAACAACGTCCGTTTTAGGCAATTTATTATTTTGATATTCTGTTTCAATGTCTTCTAGAATTTCTTTTGCAAGCTCTTTTTGCTCATTTAAAATTTTTAAATTTGTTTTTTTATAGAGTAAATCGATATACGCTTTTTTAACTTCATAAGCAAGAGTAAGCTCATAAAGTTTTTTGTTATCTTTTGCAATTGCTTCTTTAACAAGGGCATAGTTTTTTCTTTTGCCACGTTTTAAAAGCTCAATAACATAATCTGCGCCGACTTCTTGAGGATTACCTTGTGCGGTTGTACCGATATTTTGAAAAGTGCTGATTGATGGGTTTTGAAGTCTGTTTGCAATTTTAACATCATTTTTTGCAATATCGGCTTCTAATTTTTTCATTTGCACCTGAGGATTTGTTTTAAGAGCAATATCAATCGCCTCTATAAGCGATATTTCCCCATATTCAAGAATTGCAAACAAAGGAGTAATTGAAAAAAATATTATTAATGTTAAAAAAATCAGCTTTCTTTTCATTGTTAACAGAAAATATTATACACTTAAAGAAGATAATTTCTATATTTTTAAAGGAACTTTTAAAATAATTTTACGTCTTTTTTAAAAGTATTTATGGTATTATTTTTTTATGAGGGTTGAGTAAATGTCAAACAAAGTTTTTGATTGCATAGTTTTAGGCGGAGGTCCTGCTGGGTTATCTTGTTCGCTTTATGTTTCAAGAGGTGGGCTTGATTGTGCTATTTTAGATACTTCTTCATTAGGGGGTGCATTATCTAACTACACAGAAATTGAAAACTATCTTGGTTTTGATAAGATTTCAGGCTTTGATTTAAGTGAAAAATTTGAACAACACATTGATTGCTTTAATATTTCAAAATTTCCTTTTGAAGAAATCCAAGAATTAGATTTATTATCAGACATAAAAACAATTACTACCTTAAATGGTGAATTTAGGGCAAAAACAGTTGTAATTGCATGTGGCGCAAAACCCAAAAAACTTAATGTTAAAGGTGAGCTTGAAAACATAGGTAGGGGGGTTAGCTATTGCGCTGTTTGCGATGGCGCTTTTTATAAAGACAAAGTAGTTTGCGTTGTTGGGGGCGGAAATAGCGCCCTTGAAGAAGCTCTTTATTTAACAAAGCACGCTAAAAAAGTTTATTTAATTCATAGAAGAAATGAATTTAGAGCAGATAAAATAATTCAAGAAAAAGTTAAGGAAAATAAAAAAATTGAACTTATTTTAAATTCAAAAGTAAATGAAATTTTAGCAAACAAAGTTGTAAATGGAGTAAAAATCGAAAATACAATAACAAAAAAAGAGGAGTTTTTAAAGTTAGATGGCGTTTTCCCTTATATCGGCTTAGAACCTAATTCAGAATTATTTTGCGGCTTAGTTGAGCAAGATAAACAAGGTTTTATCAAAACAGATGTTACAATGAAAACAAATGTTAATGGGGTTTATGCTATTGGTGACATTAGAAACACTCCCCTAAGACAAGTTATTACTGCTGTTTCAGATGGTGCTGTTGCAGGGGTTGAAGTTGCAAAATATTTAATCAATTCAAAAGAAAAAGTTACAAAATAAAAGGAAGATAGAAAAATGAAAGCATTAGTTTATGACAACGGACTTAAATTAGATAATAATTATCCAATGCCAAAAATTTCAGATGACGAGGTTCTAATTAAAACAACAATGGTTGGAATTTGTAACACCGATTATGAAATAACTCAAGGATATATGGGCTATAAAGGTGTTTTAGGTCATGAATTTGTTGGTAAGGTTGTTGAAGTTGGCAAAAATTGCTCTAAAGATTTATTAAATAAAAGAGTGGTTGGAGAAATAAATTGTGCTTGCAATAATTGTTCTTATTGCGCTCAAAATCTTCAAAGACATTGTCCAAATCGTTCTACATTAGGCATTTGGAAAAAAGACGGATGTTTTAGCGAATTTTTCACACTTCCAAAAGAAAATGTTATTGAAATATCTGATAATATTGATGATATCACTGCAACATTCACAGAACCCCTTGCTGCTGCTTATGAAATTTTAGAACAAGTGCATATTAAACCTGATTCAAAAGTTGCACTTTTAGGAGATGGCAAACTTGGGCTTTGTATAAGTCTTGTATTATCAGCATTGAATGTTGATTTTATTCACATTGGTAAACACGAAAACAAACTTCAAATTTCAAAAAATGTTGGCGCAAAAACAATGCTTTTAAATGAATTAAAAGAAACAGACAGAAAAACTTTTGATATTGTTATTGAAGCAACAGGCTCAAAAGGCGGTTTTGAAACAAGTGTTTCTTTAGTTAAACCTCGTGGCACATTGGTTTTAAAAAGCACAATTGCAGCTTCAGAAGGTTTAAACCTTGCTTCAATAGTTGTTGATGAAATTAACATTGTTGGTTCAAGATGTGGACAATTTAGACCAATTTTAAGACTTTTAGAAAAAGGTAAAATAGACCCAAAACCGCTTGTTGAGGCAGTTTATGACGTTAATGATTTCAAAGAAGCCTTTGAAAAAAATACAATGAAAAATGTTCTTAAAGTTTTAGTTAAGTTTTAATTTTAAAAGCCCCTTTTTGGGGCTTTTTTTAAGATAATTTTATTGCTAATTTAATTGCTTCAATCATACTATCAGGGTTTGCGATGTTTTTTCCTGCTATATCATAGGCAGTACCTGAACTTGGAGAGGTTCTTATTATAGGTAAACCTATTGTTGTATTAATAGCTTTATCAAAAGCTAAAGCCTTTGTAGGGCAAAGCCCTTGGTCATGATAACAAGCTAAAATAGCGTCATAATCAAGCTTTTCATTATGTAAATATTGTTTTCCAATTTTAGCAAACAAGGCGTCAGCACTTTTTGGAAAAGAGATATTTATTCCTTTTTTATTTAAAATTTCAACTACAGGATTCAGGATTTCAATTTCTTCTAAACCTAAAATTCCCCCCTCGCCACAATGAGGATTTAAGGCGCAAAGCCCGATTTTAGGGGATTTTATGTTATATTTTTTAATTAAAAAATCGTTTAAAATTTCTGTTTGAAAGATAACTTCTTCTTTATTTAATTTAACATCACAAAGAGCGCAGTGCCTTGTTAAAAGCATAACTTTTAAGTCATCTGCTATAAAAATCATCTGCGCTTTTTGATTTTTTTGAGCTAAAAGTTTTTCTAAAACTTCGGTTTGACCATTAAAAATATAGCCCGCTTTATGGAGTTCTTCTTTTGAAACAGGTGAAGTTACAAGCGCTTTAATTATTCCATTTTTCGCTAATTCGCAAGCCTTTTCAAGAGATTTATAACAAAATTTTCCGTTATTTTCTTCTTTAATTTCAAGAAAATCATAATCAAGTTCAAGTTTTTCACCAATAATTAGAACATCTTTTTTATCAAGTTTTAAAAAATCAAGAGATTTTTTAACAAGCTCTTTTCCAATCCCTTTTTTATCCCCTGTTGTAATAGCTATTTTATATGTTTTCATTTTTTTCATTCGTTCTTAATTTATCAAAAAAGTTTAAAATATCGGCTAATGTATTGATATTACCAAAATTGCCTGATTTTGTTATTATAATTCTACCATTTTTATCGCAACATAATGGAACAGCAGGCAAAATATTATTTAATATTTCAAGATAGCTTGAATTGATTTTTTTAGCACATTTATAGGACGTTTCGCCCCCAACCATTAATAAAATAAAATCATTTTTTTGATTAATTAAATAAACTAACTCTGAAAGATAGTCTGTTATTTTTGAAGAAAATTCATCTTTAGCAATAGCAGCGTCTATTAAATGTGAAAGCACTTTTTCATCTTCTAATTCTGAAGCGATGTTACTTGAATGTATGACAACATCATCCCCCATAAAAAGATGACTTGAAACTTCTTCTAAAATTTCATCTTTTTTATTTTCAATTATGTCTTGAACTTTTAAATCAACAAAAAAGATGTTTTTCTTATCTTTTAATTTTTGAATTTGATTATAGGTTAATTTTGTAGCAGAGCCTGAAACAATTAATCTTGGGAGATTTTCAAAAGAAAAATCAATGTTTTGAATTATATCATCTCCCATTTTTTTATTCATAGCGTTTGCAAGCCCAGCGCTTCCTGTAGGTAAAACGTTATAATTGCATTTATCAATAGCTAAGGCAATTTGTTCAAGGTCAACATTTGAAGCAGCGTCAAGAACGATTATTTTTTTACCTTCTTGTATTAATTCATTAATTTTAGATGTAATTGGACCTGCGCCTTTTGTAACAACATTTAAACCTATTGTTGAAATTAAAGAAGAAACCTGTGGGTTAGTTATATCTTTTGTTAAAATTAAAGGAATATAAGAGTCGTATATTGGCGCTTTTGGATCAAGCGCACATTGTGTTCTTTCGATTGGTAAGCCATTTAAAAGCTGATAAGCGCCGATTGTACTTCTTCCTTCATCAATATACGCTGGTGCAACAATCGCCGCATCTTTATCTAAAATATCCAGCAAAGCAAAAATTTCAACCCCAACATTACCCCTTAAGGTTGAATCAATTTTTTTATAAAAATTATTGCAATTAAGTTTTGAAGATAATTCTTTTGCAGCTAGTGTAACTCTTTCAAAAGCTAAAGTTTTATCGACATTTCTGCTTTCAGTTGTAACTGCCCAAACATCTGCTTCATTATCGAAAATTTCTTTATCATCAATATCGATAAGAATTCTTGCTTTTGCACCTTTTTTAAAATACTGCAAAAGAGTATCGTTTGCGCCAGTTAAATCATCGGCTATAACGATTGTTGTTTCTTTAAGAACCATAAAAACCTCTACATAGTAGCTGCTTGAGCGTCCTTTTTACTTCCAACAAAAGAGTAATCTGTTGCGTTAATTAAATATCTTTCTTGAGTTTCGCCATCTGGACTTTGCCATCTTGAAACCATTATTTTTCCTTCAATTGCAACCATTGAACCTTTTTTAATCCATTCAGCAGCAGATTCAGCTTTTTTATCCCAAAGTTGAATGTTAAACCAATCTGCTTCTCTTGCTTTTGTTTTTGGGTTCCATCTATCAACAGCAATTGAAAAAGTTGTTTTGCTTTTTCCGCTTTCAAAATATTTAATTTCTGGGTCTTGCCCAACACGTCCTACTAAAATTGCACTGTTCATTTTATACCTTCTTTTTACATTTATAAAAATTATATTATGTAAAAACTAGTTTTGCAAATATACTTTTGCTAATGCACACTTTGTATCTGTAATTGTTGAATAAACAATTCTTACATAATCGTCTGAAATGATATCCACTCTTGAATATGCAATATCGTTTTCTTTTTTTAAATTATCTTCATATTTTTTCAATTTTAAATAACCATATTCTTTTTCACCTTGATAAAAAACAAGATAAGATTGATTATCTTCATTTTTTTCTTTAATTTTATAATTGCCTAAAGGAATAATATTTCCATCTGCACCTATTACATTAACCAAAAGTTTAATGTAATAAATTCCATTTTTAAGTTCATCAATGGCGGCTTTTTCGCCCCCAATATCCATTTGAACATTTTGCCCGTTGGGTTGCGCTTCAACTCCCATTTTTCTTCCAAACAAAAAGGCTTTTAATTTACCTTTAAATCCTTCTTCAACAGGTTGCGGAGTTAATTTATTAACAGTATCGTTAAATTGTTTATTTGTAACGGGTTTAATACCGTCAAAAGCGGTATCAATAAAGTTATAATCAGACTCTAATAAAGAATCAGCCAATGTAAAAGAATTTAATAAAATTAAACTAAATAAAATTAAAAGATATTTTTTCATATAATTATTTTAATGCTAATTTTATTTAAGTAAAGTAAAACCCCCTTTTTATCGTAGAAAAACCGCCCTTAATTTTAAAGGCGGCTATATTTTAAAATCAATCTATCAAAAGAAAAGCTGAAATTTTAGTCTATTTTTAATTTTTTCGGTTCTTCTTTTTTATCTTGATGTAATTTATAAAGATTAATGTGCAAAACTCCATTTTTAAATTCGCTGTGAGCATTTTCAGTGTTAATTGCATGTTCAAAAGGAATTTTTCTTATAAATTTACCATAACGAAATTCTGAAGTTTTAATGTTTTCTTCTTCTTTGCATTCTTCAAATTTTGACTCCGCTTTAATTGAAATATAATCTTCATTTAATTCAACTTCTATATCTTCTTTTTGAACATTTGGAAGCTCAACTTTTACTTCATATTTATCTGATTTTTCTTTTATTTCAACCGCAGGGCGAAAAGCACGATATATTGGGCTTTGTTGGTTATCAATTTGTTCCATATCGCCAAATGTATCTTTTAAAAATCTGTTTAAATCTTCATGGATATTTTCAAAAAAATATGACGGTTCTCTTTTTATAATGCTAAATCTCATTTTTTTCTCCTTATTAAATGACATTTAATTTTTACTTAAAATAAGAAGAAAAACATTAGCTTTTTAGGTAATTACCGTTATATTTTTTTATGAAAGTGAAGCTAAAATAACTCTATCAATTTTTGCTAAGTCTTTTGTAATTTCAATATTTTTAAAATCTTTTTCAAGCATTTTTTGAACCAAAGGCGCTTGATTAATTCCTAATTCAAAAGCAATTAAACCATTTTCTTTTAAATAAAGCGGTGCTTTTTCAATTATTTTTTGATAAAACTCAACTCCATCATCGTCGTTAGCAAATAATGCCATATCAGGGTCAAAATTTTTAACTTCATCTTGCAGAGTTTCTTTCATTGAAATCGGTATATATGGCGGATTTGAGATAATTAAATCAAACTTTTCAAAATCTCTTATTTTAGAAAATAAATCAGATTTTCTTAAAATAATTTTTCTAATTAAATCTTGTTTTGAAACATTTTCAAGAGCAACAATTAAAGCAGATGAACTTTTATCAATTGAGAGAATTTCGATGTTATAATCTTTTAATTTATGCGCTAAAGCACAGCTAATGCAGCCAGAGCCCACACCTATATCTAAAATATTAATTTTTTCATTTTTAGATTTATTTTTAAGTTTTTTATAGGCCTCTAAAACTAAAAGCTCTGTTTCATCTCTTGGAGTTAAAACATTTTCATTAACAAGATATTTTTCACCCATAAAATAGCAATACCCTAAAATGTGCCACAGGGGCGCTTTTGTTTTTGCTCTTTTAAGGGCAAGATTTTCAATTTTTTCTTCTACTTCTTGGTTTAATTTATCTAATAAAAGAAGTTCTTCTTTAGTTAAATTTGAAACCTCTAAAAGAAGAATTTCAGCTTCTTTTTTAAATTCTTCAATACCTGCGTTTTTTAAAATATCTTCAATTTTTTTTAAAAATTTATTCATTTTTTTCTAAAATTTCCATAATCCAATTTCTTAAATCAAGCCTTGAAGCCTCTTTGACATCTTTCTTTTCAATGTTATGGGCTTTTGTAATTTTATCGTAATATAAAAGTTGTTTTTTTGTTGGTTTTAATTTAGACATTTTATATTCTTGTGCCTTTTTTCTTTGTTGTTTTGCAATTTCTTTTTGCTTATCAAGATAAGGCTTCATTAATTCAAGCTGTTTTTTTTCATAAGATAAAAAATCAAGATATTTTTTCAAATCTCGAAAGAATAAATCATCTTCAAAATAATCTTTCATAAATTCAAAATGAGGCTGATTAATATCAAGATAATATTTTTCATCTTCAAAAAATTTATCTATTAATTCAAGGTTAGATAAAGTTGGAAAATTTTTAAAATATGCTTTTATAGTCCCTAAAAGTTGAGATTTTTGCCTTGGGGTTAAATTTAAAAAGAGGGCATTTTTGATGTTTTGCATTTTATTTTAAAATAAATCTTTTTCAGTGATATCTTTTTTAGTTTCCGAAAAAGCACGAAACATCGCCTTGATAGGATTTTGAAAATTTTGATTTTCCAAAAACTTTTCGCAATTTTGAGCCGACTTTTTTTCAAGCGACTTTTCTTTTAAATAAACTATTTTTCGTTGCTTTTCCATAGATTAATTATATCATTAATTTTTTAAAATGACTTCCTCTTATAAATATAAAAAATTTTTCAATTAAAAAATTGCTTTTTTGTAAAGATTTTAATTCTAAACTTTACAAAACTTGTTATATTAGGGTTTTTTGTTATAATCAACGATAGGAAAGATGGATTTATATGTATTTAATCAAAAGAAAATTCCTTGACCTCATTAAAGAAACAAAATTTATTAAAAAAATTAACTACAACAAGTTTATTTTTTATTTTCTTTTTAATCTTAAAAGCCAATTTGAAAAATTTAAGATTAATATAAATACTAAATGCCTTGTTTTTTCGCAATACCCTGGGGCTGAAACAAAAGGTCTAGGTGGATTAATGGCGCAATATCCTAAAAATTTTGAAGTTTTGTGTATGACAAACGGTTCAACAATTCTTTCAGAATTAAACCCAATTGATTCATCAAGCATTAAAAAACAGCAGTTTCAAGATGTTATGAAAGCTATGAGAATAAAGGGTTTTAAGATTTTTGATATTGATGATAAAACTCTTAAAAATCATTATTCAACATTTAAAAAAATTGATATTTCAGAAGCGGATTATATTTTCATTCCTAATTTATATGATAATAATCCCGATACAATTTCTTTAATCAGCCATTTTAGGCATCTTTTAGAAGAAAAAGAACACAAAAAAGATTTAAAAATTATGCTTTTTGAATCAGATTTTCCTATGCCGACATTGGATTATTATGTTGATATTAGCCAAATTGTTGAAACAAAAAAGAAATTTTTAAAGGAATTTTATCCTGAAAACAAATTTTCAGGGCTTGTTGAAAAAATTATGGGAATTAATTATTTCCGTTCTATTAAACATAACATCAACGCTTGTGAAGCATTTATGTGCTTTTCAGTTGATGAGTTTTTAAAAATTCCTTTCGTGTAAAGAAATAGAATTATAAAAATATGAAAATTAAAAAATTACAAAAATTAATAGATATTTTAAGAGGAAAAGAAAAATTTTGCCTTATAAAACATCCTCTTAGCTTAAAAAAGCAAAAATTTTTTTACGATTTATATTTACATTTATTTGAAATCAAAAAAGCAATTTACTTAAACTTTTTATCAAGCAATCGCCCTGAAACTTTAGCTAACATTATTCAACCGACAATTTTTTCAGGAGAAGGTGAAATAATTTTAGATAAAACCACAACACTTGGTTGGTATGGACATGGGTTATATTTTGGTAATGGAACAATTAATGCCAATTTAAAAACATCAAAAATTAAAATAGGAAAAGATACAATTTTAAATAATGGCTTTTTGATTGTTTCTTGGTCATCATCTATTGAAATCGGGGATAATTGCAACATAGGAAGAAATTTTACTTGTTATGATTCTGATTTTCACCCCGAAGCGCCACAAGAAAGAAGAAATCCAGACAAACTTACTTCAAAACCTATAAAATTAGGAGATAATCTTTTCATAGGGGATAATGTTACCATTTTAAAAGGTGTTTCCATTGGTAAAAATTCTATTATAGGTGCTAATTCAACCGTTACATCTTCTTTTGGAGATAATGTTATTATTGCAGGAAATCCTGCAAAATTTGTTAGATATATTAAAGGCTTCGAGCCCGAGAGAGAGAGAGAGAGAGAGAGAGAGAGAGAGAGAGTAAACACTCTTTACCTTAAAGCGGCTTAAAAAAATAATAAATAAAATAAAAATGCTACAAGGTATAACTCTTGTAGCATTTATTATATCAATCTTAGTAAAAATTAACCTCTGATACCTAATTCTTTAATTAAAGCACGGTATTTATCAAGGTTAGCTTTTTTTAAGTAAGTAAGCATACCTTTTCTTCTACCAACCATAACTAAAAGACCTCTTTTAGCTTGGCAATCTTTTTTGTTAAGTTTTAAGTGTTCAGTTAATTCTGAAATTTTTTGTGAAAGCATAGCGATTTGAACTTCAATATTTCCGCTATCTTTTTCAGTTTTACCAAATTTTTTGATAATTTCTTGTTTGTTTTTTAAGTTGATTGACATCTTCTTTTCCTTTTATTTGTTATACTTTACCTAAATAAGTTTATTATAAGCACCCAAAAAAGTAAACATGAATTTTAACTTTTTTTAAGTTATTCAATAAACATACAATCGCCATAGCTAAAAAATCTATATTTTTCTTCAACAGCGTGTTTATAAACTTCAAAAGTAAAGTCTTTACCCATAAAAGCGCTCACAAGCATAATTAAAGTTGATTTTGGAAGATGAAAATTTGTTATTAATTTATCTATTGATTTAATTTTATATGGTGGATAAATAAAAATATCTGTTTCATCTATGGTTGGGATGATTTTACCATGTTTTTTATAGGTTGCTTCTAAACACCTTAAAACAGTCGTCCCCACTGCAACAACGGCACCTTTTTTATTGTTAATTAAATCGGCAGTTTCTTTTGGAATTTCAAATTTTTCAAAGTGCATTGTGTGATTTTTAATATCATCTGTTTTAACGGGCATAAACGTTCCTAAGCCAACATTTAAAGTAACATAGGCGATTTTTACACCTTTATTTTTAATTTTTTCTAAAAGTTCTTTTGAAAAATGTAAACCTGCCGTTGGAGAAGCAACAGAGCCAATTTTTTCAGCAAAAACAGTTTGATAGTTTGTTTTATCTTCATCGGTTGTTTTTCTTGAAATATAAGGTGGCAGAGGAATTGAGCCATATTTATCTAAAAATTGATAGATATCATCAGCTTCACAAATTAATTCAACAGCGCATTTTGGAATTTCATTTTCTTGTTTAGCTTCAATTTTTTTAACTAATTTAATTTTAAAATCAGGCGCAACTTCAAGAATTTCACCTTCTTTAACTCTTTTTGCGTTTTTTGTTAGAGCTTCCCAAGTGCCATTTTCCATTGGATTTAAAAGAAAAATCTCAACTTCAGCCCCTGTTAATCTTTTTGCTAAAATTCTTGCGCTAAAAACTTTTGTATTATTTAAAACTAAAACATCATCTTTATTTAAAAAATCAATGATATTATAAAAATGTTCATCATAAAAAGTTTTATTTTCACGATTAACATGTAACATTCTGCACTCATCCCTTTTTTCAAGGGGGTTTTGTGCAATTAATTCCATTGGCAAATTATAATCAAAATCAGAAGTTTTTAAATCCATTTTCTACTCTTTTAAATCTAGGTTTCTTGCGGCAAAAACTTCATCTACTCTTGAAACAGGGGTTGTTTTAGGAAATTCGTGGAAATCAATCCCATCTTTAATTTCTTGAGAGATTTTTTTCATAACTTCAACAAAATTATCAAGAACTTCTTTTGTTTCAGATTCAGTCGGCTCAACCATAAAAGCCTCATGAACAATTAAAGGAAAATATATTGTTGCAGGGTGAATATCGCTATCCATAAGCCTTTTAGCAATATCTAGAGTTGAAGCGCCAAGCTCTTTTTTATCTGAATTATCAATAACAAATTCATGGGCGCAGAATGAATCAAAAGCTATTTTATAATCATCTTTTAAGCAAGATTTTAAGTAATTAGCCGCCATTACAGCGTCTGATGAAACGTCTTTTAAACTTTTACCCATCATATAGATGTATGTATATGCTTTAACTAAAACCGAAAAATTACCGAAAAACGCAGAAGTTTTACCTATTGAATAAGGGTGATTATATGTTCTTTTATATGTTTGCCCGTCAAATTCAATTCTTGGAATTGGAAGATATTTAGCTAATTTTTCAACAACCCCAACAGGACCGGCCCCAGGGCCGCCGCCAGCGTGTGGAGTTGAAAAAGTTTTATGTAGGTTTAAATGAACAACGTCAAAACCCATTACTTTTGGGTTAGTGTGGCCCATAATAGCGTTAAAATTAGCACCGTCATAATATAATAAAGAGCCGTTTTTGTGCATTATTTCAGATATTTCAAGAACATTATTATCAAAAAGCCCAAGAGTATTTGGGTTTGTCATCATAATTGCAGCGATATCAGAATTATATTCTTCAACAACTTTTTTAAGTTCTTCAATATCAACTAAGCCTTTTGAATTTGATTTAACTTCAATCACCTCAAAACCGCACATAGAAGCGCTTGCAGGGTTTGTACCATGAGCATTATCAGGTATTATAACTTTTTTTCTAGGGTCTTTTATATCTTCAAAATATTTTTTAACAATCATCATTCCGCAAAATTCACCATGCGCACCAGCGCAAGGTTGCAGCGTTATTTCATCCATTCCTGTAATAATTTTAAGATAATTTTGAAGTTCATACATTAATTTTAGAGCGCCTTGGCAATCAACATCATCTTGATTAGGATGTAGATTTGAAAAGCCTTCAAGCCTAGAAGCCCATTCATTTATACGAGGATTATATTTCATTGTGCAAGAACCAAGTGGATAAAAACCTTTTTCAATACAGAAATTTTTATCTGAAAGCGCTTTATAATGGCGCATTAATTCAAGTTCTGTTTTATCTTTTAATTTAATTTCAGATGTTCTTTTTTCCATTTTTCCTCGCAGATTAAATCTCCTTAATTAATTATACAATAAATAAATTTTAGGTTTTAGAAAAGTATTAAGTTTTGTAACAAATAAAGACGAGTTAAGCAATTATTTATATCAGATATACTTTATATATATGTAAGACATA
>CAKUXO010000017.1 GCA_934700385.1 uncultured Candidatus Melainabacteria bacterium | reverse complement strand
CTATAGTATTAACACACCCTTTGTTGCAGGTGCTAAACTTACTACAATTTATTTCATTCAAGAGTTAAATTTTGAAAGGTTGACACCCAAAAGGGTGCGAGCCACGTTTTTCTTTTTCGGTTCACTTTTTCTTTTTGCGTTGGCGATTGAACAAAAAGAAAAAGTGAACAAAAACTTTAGTTTTTTATAGATAATTTTAATTGTTTTATTGAATAAATATAATTAATTCGTTTTACACAGTATATAATTAAAAGGCCTTATCGAAAATCGATAAGGCTTGTTGTTTGTTGTTTATGCTTCGAGATTGTGTTGTTAGGTGTTGATAATGCTTTCTTACGCAATAGCGTTAAATTTTTGTTCTGTGTTTAATGATTTTTCAATGCTTGCTTGTCTTTGGAAGAAAGTGTTGAAAAACATTGGAGATTGTTTAATTGTTCCTAAGAAATCAGTTAGAAAACCTGCTTCGTGTTTAGAGTTGTTTGATGCTTTGATAACATCTGCACCGAAGTTTGTTTGAACTCCACTTGTAAAGTTGATTTGATTTCTTTTATTATTAATTGTATTTTGTACATTTCTTATTGAATTTACTTTTAACATTTTGGTTTTTTCACCTCTTGTTCTTTTTTGTTTTTAGTGTTTGTTGAACACTTGTTCTTTATGTTCTTATTATGCACCTAAAAAATATTTTTGTCAACCCCTATTTTAAAATATTTTTTTTCAAGCTATTGTTGAGTTTAAAGGGGATATATACTAAAAAATTGAATTACTGTCAAAAGTACACTTATTATTTTTTTAGAATATTTTAGGTCATGTTTTGATAAAAATTGGCATGTTTTTTCTTAAATTTTATCCCTCTATTTATTAGGTTTTTGGGTTTTTCTTTTGGTTAAATTAATAATAAAAATCTCCTAAAAATTCAATTATAACAAGTCTTTTAGCCTGATTGCATAACTTGAATATAAAAAACAATAAAACCTCTTTAAAAATAATAATTGTTAAATATACACTTATTTTTTACTAAAATTAAGCAATTTTTCTATCTTGATTATGAATTACATTTTTTCGAGTTTATAATAGAACTTGGTAAAAAATATCAAATAGGTGTGAAAAATGTATTTTACTACAACTTATAAATCCCCAATGGGTAAGATATCTCTAGCGTGTGATGAAAATCAAAACCTTGTTGGACTTTGGTTTGAGGGGCAAAAATATTTTCAAAATGGCATTACCTTAAATAACGTTGAAAAAAATGAGCTTGAAATTTTTAAACTGACAAAAACTTGGCTTGATGATTATTTCAAGGGCAAAAAGCCCGAAATTTCAAGGCTTCCGCTTTCCCCTCAAGGTAGTGATTTTCAAAAAAGAGTTTGGCAGATACTTTGTAAAATTCCCTATGGAAAAGTTATAACTTATGGTGAAATTGCAAAAATAATCGCTTCTGAACTTAATAAAACTAAAATGTCTGCTCAGGCTGTTGGGGGCGCTGTTGGGCATAATCCTATTTCAATAATTATCCCATGTCACAGGGTTGTTGGTAAAAATAATAATCTAGTCGGCTACGCTGGTGGAATTGAAACAAAAATCACCCTTTTGAAACATGAAAATGTTGATACGGACAAATTCTTCATTCTTAAAAGCTAGAACATAAAAAATTTTTTAAATAATTGGCAATTTTTTTATGTTCTTCTATTTCATAATGCAAGCCATCAGCGTGCGAAACTTTTGCAATTTTATTTAAGTCTATAAACTTGCAATTAAATTCATCTGCAATTGAAGAATATATCTTAGATAATTCTTTTGATTTTTCTATAGAAAATTCATCAAATTGACAAGAAAAATACCCGTTTAAAATGTCATTTGTTAAGGTTGATGGGCTTAGAAGAACTATATCTATTTTAGGATGAATGTTTTTTATAATTTTAATTAGGTTAATTAACCCCTCTTTAATATCTTTTAAAGTTGGATTAAATAAAAATTGGATGTCATTAATTCCAAGGGCAATAATAATGATATCAATATCTTTTGTTAAATATTTAGGTAAAATTTTATATCCTGTTTGTTCAATTCCTGATGGATTATCTATAAAACAGGTTCTATTATTGCAACCCTTTTCAATAACATTAAATTTTTCTTTTAATTCTTCTTTTAAAATCCCGCTCCAGCGTTCATTTTCCTTGTAACGACTTCCATTATAAGGGTTAAAACCGAAAGTGTTGCTATCTCCAAAACATAAAATATTTTTCAATGAAAAATCCTTATAAATTTACTTGTAATCAATTATATCTTTAATAACTTCTCCTGCAACGATTAACCCTGCAACAGAAGGCACAAAAGCATTTGAACTTGGGATATCCCTTCTATTTGTGCATTTATGAACAGTCCCAGAGGGGCAGATACAATGTGTTCTACAGCTAATAGACATATCTTCTAATGGTTTTATGGGTTTTTCTTTAGAATAAACAACCTTTAGTTTTGGAATTTTTCTTTTTCTTAATTCTTGTCGCATAACACGAGCCAAAGGGCAAACGGAAGTGTTATAAATGTCATCAACTTCAAACATAGTCGGGTTAACTTTGTTTCCTGCGCCCATACAAGAAATAACAGGGGTGTTAGATTTATAACATTCTTCAACAATGCTTAATTTTCCAACAACTGTATCAATAGCATCTATTACATAATCATATTGTGAAAAATCAAACATATCTTTTGTATCTGGAGTGTAAAAAGTTTTAAAGGCATTAACTTCAGCTTTTTTATAGATATCTAAAATTCTTTCTTTTGCAACATCAACCTTATATTTTCCAACGCTTGAAAGAGTTGCATATAGTTGTCTGTTTAAATTTGTTAAACAAACTTTATCATCATCAACTAATGTAATTTTACCTATTCCTGTTCTAACAAGAGCTTCAACGGCATAACCCCCAACTCCGCCAATGCCAAAAATAGCAACGTGTGAGTTGTGTAGTTTTTCAATATTTTCTTTTCCAAACATTAATTGTGTTCTTGAAAATTGATTAAGCATAAAATTTTAATACCTTAAAAGATTTTTAAAACATGTTATGATATACCATAAAAAAATTTAATTTACCATTATATTTAAAGAATATGCTCTATTTTTTATTTTTTTTAAAGCCATAATCTTTTGCAATATTTCTTTTAATAGACTTAATTTTGTCTTCAATGCACCCTCTACATTGATTAGGATTTTCATTTATGCAAATTTTATTAGGATAAATTTCATATTTTTTTCGATATTCTTTTGTTGTAACATTAGGCATAACAACATTAGCGCCGCTTTGAAGGGCAATTATTCTGCCATTTGGGTTTAAGGTTTCCATAGCAGTTGTAGCAGGGATATTTATATCAGGTAATAAAATTCTTGTTAGTGCCATAACCTTTAGAGCAAGCTCAAAACTTCCTTGTTCTTCATTTTTTAAAGGTGTGTCTGGGTGTGGAATAAATGGACCAATCCCAACCATATCAGCATTAATTTCTTTAAAAAATAAAATATCAGAAGCTAAATCTTCAATTGTTTGATTAGGTAAGCCAACTAAACACCCTGTTCCAACTTCATAACCAAGGGTTTTTAAATTTTCTAAACATCTTAATCTATTTTTAAAATTCATGTTAGGATGAAGTGAACGATATAATTTTTCATTAGTTGTTTCGATTCTAATTAAATATCTATCTGCACCGGCTTTTTTATAGGCTTCATATTCTTCAAAAGTTTTTTCGCCGATTGATAAAGTTAAGGCAACGTCATATTTTTTAATTGCACAAATGATTTCACACATTTTTTCAACATCATAAAAATTATCTTCGCCACTTTGAAGAACAATCGTTTTATAGCCTAAATTAATAGCGTTTTGAACATAGATAAGAATTTCATCTTTTAAAATTCTATATCTTTCAATGTTTTTATTTTCACACCTTAAACCGCAATACTTGCAATTGCACTTGCAAACATTAGAAAATTCAATTAAACCACGAAGATGAACATCATCTCCCACATTTTTTCGCCTAACTTCATCCGCAACCTTAAATAACCATTCATTCCTAGAATCGTCAGATAATATATCTATGATTTCTTGTTTTGAAAGTTTTTGTTGCATATCAATACATGATAGCATGAAATTGCGAGTTTAAAATTAATCCTTTGACATTGTTATAATTTTAAACACAGGTGCTTTGAATTAATGGAAAATTTTAAGTATGTCTTGGACACCATGACCTGATTTTAGGGCTTTTTCAAGTAAATCACTTAAACCATATCCGTTATTATTATCAAATCCGTTAATGCCCCAAGTGGCTCTATCTTCGTAATTATTAGAAACCATGCCGCCAACATCAACTATATAGCCATGTTCTCTGCCGTTTTTAAAGCCGTCTGCATAGAACATATTTCTTTGAGATAGCCAATCTTTAACTTTAAGAGCGCCCTCTTTTGGTTTTTTGGTTTCGTCGATAAATTCGCATAACATCCAAGGAGTATCATCATATACAACACCTTGTTTATCAAGTTTATATAAGCCTGCATTTGCCATAAAGAATTGAGGAACATCCGCAACTTTGTCTTGGGTTAATCTTCTAGATGTTGCTATTTCACTTAAACCGCAGTTCATATCTAATTTTTCTCCACGACCGCCAAATATTTTCATAGCAATTTTGTGTCCGGTTTCATCTTCAATTTTATACACTGAGCCAACTTGACCACCGCCAACGTGTGTTGCGTGGAATTTTTTTCCGCCGATTTCAAAATCAGTATATTTTGTTCCTTTTTCGCTTCTTGCAAACTTGCTTAAATTTTCAAAAATATCTTCTTGTTTTACGCCCTCAAAAACTTCAGGAACAGATTCAAGAACATAAGCATTTCCTTTTTGTCTTATGGAATTATCAGCCATAATTGCATATCTTTCGGCTATGTCGTATGGTTTTTTGTCAAATCCGTCAAATAAATCAACTTTTGAATCAAGTGTTAAATCTTTGTTTTCTGCTAAAAAGGCGTAGTCGGCTGATTTTTTGTTATATTGTGAATATAGTTCTTGTTCTTCATTTTTAATATTGAAATATGAAGGTCCTAAAAATCTTGTTTCAGATTTTTCCGATGCTTTTGTTTTAGATAAATCTAAAACAGTTGTAGAATAATATGACAAGCCTTTTTTACAATGTGCAATTTCTTTGTCTATATTATCATTTTCGTAATATATCCCTATTTCGTTGTAATAATTTTTTTGAGCTTCTAAATACTTAATTTTTGCTTCTAATTTTTCTTTTGTACCTTCAGGAGTTTCCTTAAATCTTTTTAAAGCTTCGTTTAAAGGGGCTTTTAATTTTTCTTCTTTTATTTGACTAACTTTATTTTGTCCTTTTTGATATAGATTTATTTCTTCACTTTTTCCGTCTTTTGTTATTTTAACTTTTTTATCAGATTCAATTTGACCTGAATATTCTTTTGTATAGTTAACTTTTCCGCTTCTTTGAGCTTTTTTTAATTCTCCAAAAGTATCATATTCCATAGTGACTTTATCGCCATTTGAAAGAGTGGCGTGTACTGTGCCAAAAAATCTACACTTGGGATTGCTTTTTAGATATGCTTTTCCTTCTTTGAATGTAATTTCTGAAATATCTTTGTTTTTTCTATTGTATTCAGCTAATTTAGCTTCAGCAACTTTTTTGTCTGAAATAATTTTGTCAATTGTTTCTTGTTGTTTTTCGGTTTTATGTTTAATATTTTGCATTTTTTCGCTAAATTCTATTGAACTTAGCCCATCGTTTTTATCTAACAATTCTTTTAGTTGCGCTTGTTCTTTTTCGATAGCTTCTTTAGTTTGAGTTAAATTGATTGTAGAAGTTTTACCATTAACTGTCTTTTTAACAATTTTTTCATTATTTACCGTTTCAAAAACCTTAGAAACATTCTTTTTCCCGCTTCTAGCCGATGAAATTAAAACTCCGTTTTCATATTCCATAACAAGTTTATCACCGCCTTTTAGTTTACCTTTAACTTTTCCGGTGAAATTTTCTGGAATATTTTTAAAATCAAAATTTTGAAGTTTAGCTGTTTTTCCTTTTCGAGAGCAAAGAATTGCCGTTGCTATAACTCCGACTGCTGCAAGTCCTGCTATAATATATTTTTTGATATCTTTCTTTTTATCGTTATTTTTTGTTGATAACTCAACCGTATCGGTTTTTAATGTATTTGCTGTTGAAGTAGGAGTGTATTGAACATTTTTAACTGCATCATAGTTAAAATTTTTGTATATTTCTTTAGCTTTTGTATCGTTAATATTTATACTCATTGTTTCTCCATTTATATATTCGATATATAAATAAAAAACGATAGATAGAAAAATTTGCTAAAAAAATTTTTTATCGTTAACTTTTTTTAATAATTCCTCAGGTCAGGCTCTATTGTTGTCATAGGGTGAGAATCCCTCTAGTTGGGTTTGAATCCATAGTATTAAAAAAGAGGACAAAAGTCCTCTTTTTTAATACGGAGAAAGAGAAGGACTCCAAAACGTATGCAAGGAGTAGGCGAGTTTATGAGCCGTACTCTTTGTAGCCAATTTATTGGCGTATTTTGGAGGGGAGAACCCGTAGGGTGAGAATCTCTCTGTAAATTAACAGTAGGTTTGAGAATAAGTAACAGTAGATTTGAGAATTTTATGCTATAATCTTTTAATAAAGGAGAATTTATGAAAACAATTGGTTTAATTGGGGGAATGAGCTGGGAATCAACTATTGAATATTATAAAATAATCAATAGCGAACTTAATAAAAGGCTTGGAAATTTGCATAGTGCCAAAATGTTGATTGAAAGTTATGATTTTGATGAAATTGAAAAATTACAGTCAACAGAAAATTGGGAAATATTAACAGCTATTTTAATAAAATCCGCTCAAAAACTTGAAAAAATGGGAGCTGATTATATAGCAATAGCAACAAATACAATGCACTTAATGGCACCTGAAGTACAAAATAGCATTAAAGTTCCATTAATTCACATTGCACAAGCAGCAGGAAATTATATTATAAAAAATAATATGAACACTGTTGCTTTGTTTGGAACTAAATATACAATGACAAAACCATTTTATAAAGATAAACTAAAAGACGAATTTGGAATTAATGTAGTAATACCAAATATAACAGAGCAAGAAATAATTAATGAAATTATATATGAGGAATTATGCAAGGGGATAATTTTAGATACTTCTCGTGAAAGATTACTTGATATAATTTTAAATTGCAAATCGAAAGGTGCTCAAGCAGTTGTACTGGGTTGTACCGAACTCCCGAATATAGTAAAAGAAGCATCTATTCCTGTAATTGATACAACTAATGTTCACTGCCTTGAAATTGTTAATAGAATTTTAGACTAGATTTAAGTTCCGCAAAATGATTCCGTAAAAGTTCCTTTTTGATGTTAATTTTTGCAAAATTCTCAAACTAACCGAATATATCAAACTACTCGTAAAAATACACCCTCTGGCTGGGTTAAAATCCATGGTATTAAAAAAAGAGAGCCGAAACTCTCTTTTTTTAATACGGAGAAAGAGAAGGACTCCAAAACGTATGCAAGGAGTAGGCGAGTTTACGAGCCGTACTCTTTGTAGCCAATTTATTGGCGTATTTTGGAGGGGAGAACCCGTAGGGTGAGAATCCCTCTAGTTGTTGGGTTAAAATCTATGAAAAAAAGAGAAAGAGGCAGTCTCGCTAATTTTTACGAGCTTTGCTCTTAAAATTTACGCTCGCTGCATCCGTCAAACTACGGCTCAATTTTCGCCTTGTTTGTCGTAGGATTCGAACCCTCTTTTCGGGTTTGAATCCATAGTATTAAAAAAAGAGGACAAAAGTCCTCTTTTTTTAATACGGAGAAAGAGGGATTCGAACCCTCGAGGCAGATTACTCCACCTAACACCTTAGCAGGGTGCCGCCTTCAGCCACTCGGCCATTTCTCCACGGCGATATTTCAAATACTAACATAAATCAAAACCTTTTACAAGAAAAAATATTAAAATTTGTAAAAAATCATATTTTAAGGCAATTTTTTCTTTCTTTCTTTTTTATATTAACGCTATGAAAATCACCAATAATTTTAAAATTCCTCAGTTTAAAACCTCTTTTAAATCATCAAATGAAAAACAAAATAACAAAGAAAATTCTTCTAACATTATTCAATTTTCAAAAAATTCAAGTAATGCAATTAAAAACAATACTCTTTCTTTGATTAATTTTAAAGGGGGAGAAGAATTAAAAATATCTGATATTGTTGAAAAATTAAAAAAAGAATATAAAATTGACGCCGATTTTGAAAACCTTGATACCGCAAGGCTTACCCTTGAAGCGGTTGAAGATTTTGTTAAATTAAATAATAAAGATATGTTTGAGGGTTTAAAAATAATCCCAAGCGAAAGAAGCTGTTGGACTTGGGACACAGGGGCGAACACAGGCAAAAAAGAATTTGTTTTGAGATTAGACAATAAAACAAAAGAAGAATTTAAGGAATATACAAAATTAAATTATGACGCTTGTTATTTTGGTTCTGATAACCCAAAATATGAGCTATATCGCCATTTAGGCGAATTTTTAAACTTCAATTATAATCCTTATGCTTATACTAGTTTTTCAAAAAATGCTAATTTCTCTCAAATTCTTGACGATATCGCAGGTAAAATTGGGCTTTGCGCTTCTGAAAACCTTGCCGCATTTAATTCTAATTACATAGCTTCAAGAATGTGCGGGGTTGATGTTCCAACGGCTGCAAAAAAATGTTATAAAGATCTTATGGGTGCAGATTTAAACTTTCCACCTGTAAAATTAACAAGAAATTCTTTTAAAAATATCCATAACTTTAATTCAGTTGATGAAGCGAGCGAATATCTAAAGCAATATGGCGTTGTGGCAGAATTTCATAATTTAAAATGTGCAAATTTAACAATAGAAGCTATTGAAGATTTTATTGAAATAAATGACAACCCTAAAATGTTTAATGGCTTGATTATTAAATCAAACATAGACTCTAATCCTAATGTTAGTGCGTGTGTAGCTAGTTGTTTTGATTTTCAGAAAAATGAAATTACAAGTTCTGTATTTTATTTTAATAAATCTTACGATTGGGATAGGCATAAATTAAAAATGGTTAAAAATTATTCCGCCGGCCATAATCCAAGCATTGAAGAAAAAACAACAATATACCACGAACTTGCCCACTGGCTTGATTTTCAGGCTCGCCCAGAAAATTACACAACGTGTTTTCATGAGTATGGCGATAGGTTTAAAATGAATGATTATGGTAAAAGAATTACAGGAAAAGTTAGCGCTTATGCTAAAACAAATCCGATTGAATTTATTGCAGAATATGTTGCAGGAAGAATGAATGGATATGATTATCCGACTGAAGTTAAAGAATGTATCCAAAAATTTACCCCTCTTGACTTAAAATTCCCAAGTGAAAGTCAACAATAGCAAGGGAAAAGCCCCAAGGACTTGCAAAATTTTAAGTTTTGTGTTATATTTGTTTACGAACTTAGGGTGTGTTTGCTCAAATCAATTTTTGAGGAGAGTTTTTACCCGGTTAATAGAAAAATGAGGAAAATTTTATGACGAAAAAGCTAGTCAACACATTGTTGGTTGCTTCGCTGATGATTATTCTTGCGATTTCCAACACTGCGATAGCGGCCCAATCGCCACAGGAAAACACCAAAAGGCTGATTATTACAACAGCACAAAAACTTGGTGTAGATCCTTATGTTGCATTAAGTATTGCAAAGATTGAATCAAATTTCAACACAGGTATTAAAAGCTCAAGAGGTGCAATAGGACTTTATCAATTAACTCCTTCAACAGCTAAAAAACTAGGCGTTAATCCTTATGTGCCAAGAGAAAACATCGAGGGCGGCTTAAAATATTATCAAATGCTATATAACAAATATGGCTCAATGGATTTAGCCCTAGCAGCTTATAACGCTGGCCCCGGAAATGTAGCTAAATACAATGGTGTACCCCCATTCACCGCAACAAAAAGTTTTATTCAAAATATCAAAAAAGAATATAAAACTTTTAAAACAGATTCAAATATGCAAGCTATAATGTCAGATTTGATTTAAAAAAAGCCCCTTTTGGGGCTTTTTTATTGTTTAAGTATTGCTTTTACAACTTTATAAACAATTTGTAGGGTTTGTTCATCTTGTTCTAATTTTTTAATTTCTTCAACAAGCTCGTTAATTTTTTCTTTTGGGGATTTTAAATATTCCACATAAAAAATTTCATCAGGCGATATTTTTAAAACTTCAAGAATTTTATCCATTGTCTGTGAAGTTAAAAAATTATTCCCACATTCAATTCCTGATAATGTTCTTTGAGAGATATTTAAAAGCTCTGCAAGTTTTTCTTGGGAATATCCTCTAAGAATTCTATATTGCTTTATTTTTTTGCCTAATAATTTTTTGATATCCATATTTCACCAATTAAACCTAGTATAAGTTTATTTTTGATTATTTTTAACGAGATTAAATTGCTAAAAATGATTAATATAAGAAGTTATATTTCATAATTATTAAGAAATATGAACCTGAAACGCATTATTATTTCTATATTTAAGTAATTTTAGAAATTTAATATCTAAAGAATTATCAATTTTTAATTTTAAAAACACTTTATAACTACATAATTAAAATTTGTACAAATTAACTAACGATAGATTTAATAAGGAGAAAATGAAATGATGAATGGTATTGCCGCTGTTCAAATGGGTCAAACAGCAGTTGAAAAACTTAATGCTAAAAAAGAAAAAGAAGATTTTGGTTCTGTTGGAAATAGAATTGATTACGCAACAAAAATGGGTGTACATCTTAAAAAATCATCTGCTAAAGATGCTTTTGTTTCAACCGCAGGTCTGGCAGCTACCGTAGGTGCAACCGCAGCAGTAGCAAAATCTAAAACTTTGCAAAATAAAATTGGTGCATTAGGTAAAAAATTATTATCAACAAACGCTGCTAAAAGTGCTAAAAAAGATTTAGGTGAAATTGCAACAAAAGCCGCACCTTTTGCTAAAAAAGCGCTAGATATTTTTATTGCCCTTCCAAAACCAGCAAAAGCAGTTTTAGGTATAGGCGTTGCTCTAACTTCACTTGCTTCATTACATACAAATACTAAATCAATGGTAGAAGCAGGTCAAATTAAACAAGAAGCTCTAACAAACGCCAAAATTCAAAAAGCATTTAATGGTTAAAAAGCCCCTTTTGGGGCTTTTTTATTGACTGAAATTTAATAAAAATATATAATCCTTTTATGAAATATAAATATATTGAAACAAATTCAAAAGAACTTATCGAATTGCACGCACAAGCAAGAAATTTAACAAGAGAATACTATTTTCTTGATTATCGAGATAATGAAAAGAAAAGAGAGATTTTAGAAAAACTTTTTGGTTCCGTTGGAAAAAATGTTGCAGTGGATATGAAATTCTATTGCGATTTTGGTAAAAATATTTTTATTGGAGATGACGTTATAATTGGCGCTAATTGTACTTTTATAGATAATGCAAAAATAACAATAGGTTCTTGCGTTATGATAGCGCCAAATTTACAAATTTATACGGCATATCATCCGATTTTGCCGGAAGAAAGATACATTCAAAATCGCCCAAAAGATGACCCAATTTATTTTAACACTTGCGCTGACCCTGTTGAAATTAAAGATGGCGCTTGGATTGGCGGGGGTGTGATTATTCTTCCTAATGTAACAATTGGAAAAAATAGCATTATTGGGGCAGGTAGCGTTGTAACTCATTCAATTCCTGATAATTGTGTTGCAGTTGGTAACCCTTGCAGGGTGATGAAGTATTTTGATGATTATCGAAGCGAGGGTTAGGTTCCCCTCTGGTTGTTTCTGAGGGACTTACGTCCCACGTCACCATGGTAAGGTTCAAAAAAAGGCCCTTGTCCCTCCACAAGAGCCTAAGTAGCAAATACGGCATTTATATCTTTATAGACGTAAAAAAGTTAAAAATGTTTCAAAACTATGGTTTTTATAAAAATTCTTGCTAAAATAAAATGTATGGAACATATTTTTGAAAAAGTTGGAATAATTTACAATCAAGATATTGAAGAATCTAAGGCTGTGGCTTTAAATTTAAAAGAAAAAATCAAAAATTCTTCTGTTTTTTCAATGGATGAAATGAACAAAAATATCAATCTTGCAATTGTGATTGGTGGGGATGGGACTTTTTTAAAAGCGGCGAGGTTTTTTTCTTCAACAAAAATTCCGATTTTAGGTTTAAACCTTGGACGACTTGGCTACTTAGCCCAAGCAAAGCCTGATGATATTGATGAAGTAATTGAAAAAATTTCAAAAAAAGATTTCACTGTTGAAAATCGTTTAATGTTAAAAGCAAATAATTCAATTGCTTTAAATGACATTGTTGTAAAAGGTTCAAATTGCGCCCGTAGCGCCACTCTTGACCTTTATATAAATAATAAAAAACTTTGTTCTTATGTAGCAGACGGCATAATAATTTCAACTCCAACTGGTTCAACCGCTTATTCTCTTTCAGCAGGCGGACCGATTGTTTCACCTGATATAGATTGCTTTTTAATTATCCCAATTTGTCCTCACACCTTAAATACAAGACCAATTGTTATTCCTTCTTTTGAAAAAATAACAATAAAAGCAAGTGAAAAAAATCAAAAATTAAACGTTTCTTTTGATGGTCAGGTGGATAGGGTTGTAGATGAAGAAATAAAAATTGAAAAAAATGAAAATTTTGCAAAATTAATTATTTTAAATCAGCAAAAAGATAAATTTTATGATATTTTAAAAGAAAAACTTCACTGGTCACTATCCTTTAAGAGATAAAATGTTAAAATCACTTTTAATTAAAAATTTTATATTAATTAATGAGATAAATCTTCAATTTCAAGAGGGTTTTAATGTTTTATGCGGTGAAACAGGCGCAGGTAAAAGTATTATAATTAAAGCGCTTGATATCGTTTTAGGGGCAAAGGCTTCAAAAGATTTAATTTTAGATAAAACAAAACCTTGTTATATTGAAGCAACTTTTCAAAATAACAACGAAGAAACAGTTATTTCAAGAGAACTTTCAACAAGTTCAAAGTTTCGCTTGAATGGAATTTTATCTTCTCTTGATGAAATTAAAGAAATAAGAACTTCTTTAGTCGATATTCATTCGCAACATCAAACCTATTCTTATATTCAACCAAAAAGCCACATAATTCTTCTTGATAATTACATAATTAAAAAACATCCTGAATTTTTTGAGCTTTTAAAAACATATAAAGAAAATTTTTCTGAATTTAAACAAATTGAAAAGAAACTTGAAAACTTAAAGCAAAATTTTCAAGATAACGAAAAAGAAATTGAATTTTTAAAATTTCAATTAAAAGAGCTTGATGACGCCGCTGTTAGGGAAAATGAGCTTGAAGAATTGCAAGAAGAACTTGATGTTTTAGCTAATTCTCAAGAACTTAAAGAAGATAGCTATGCTTCTTATTTTGCGCTTTATGGCGATGGTCAAAGCATTATTGAAGCGCTCGGCAAAATAAAATATACAATTTCAAACCTAGCGCAAATGGATAAAAGCCTTAAAGAAGTTGAAAGCTCTCTTTTTGATTCGTTTGAAAGCCTTAAAGACAGCGCTAATTTTTTAAGAGATTATTCATCTAATCTTGAAGTCAACCCTCAAAGGTTAGAAGAATTAAACGAAAGAATTGCCCTAATTCAAAAGCTAAAAAGAAAATACGGGCAAGACTTAGACCTTGAAAGAGAAAAAATTGCCCAAAAATTAAATGAATTAGATGGAGATGATAATAACATCGAGCTTTTAGAAAAAGAATTTCAACAAAAAGGCGAGATGATTGAATTTTTAAGTCAACAAATTTCAGATTTTAGAATTGAAAACGCAAGCGAGCTTTCAAAATTAATTGAAGAAAAATTAAAAACCTTAGAATTAAAAGAAGCGAAGTTTCAAATTTCAGTTGAAGAAACAAAAAATAATGAACTTGGGAAAAATAGCGTTGAATTTTTAATTTCAACAAACAAAAATCTTGATTTAATGCCTTTAAATAAAGTTGCTTCAGGCGGTGAAATTTCAAGAATTATGTTAGCCCTAAAAACAATTTTTGCAAAAACAGACCTTGTTAAAACGGTTGTTTTTGATGAAATAGATACAGGTATTTCTGGTGTTGCTTCAAATGCCGTTGCTAATTCTATGCTTGAATTAGCTAAAAATACGCAAATTATCTGTATCACCCACCAGCCGATTATTTGTGCTAAGGCAGATAATTTTATTTGGATTAGTAAAACTCATAATAAAAATACAGATATTCAAATTGAAATTTTAAATAATGATAAAAGGCTTGAAGCCCTAGCGCAGCTTGCAAGTGGCGAAGTTAACGATAAAACTATCGAGTTTGCAAAAACACTTTTGTAAAAAAGTGTTGAGTAAAAACTCAACACTCAATTTTATCTATAGTTTGTAAATTGTAAAGGTGCGTCAATTTGTTCTTCTTTTTCTCTGATTGCTTTAATGACAGCTTGTAAGTCATCACGATTTTTGCCCGAAACCCTTACGCTATCTCCTTGAATAGAGGCTTGAACTTTAAGTTTTGTGTCTTTAATGAAGCCCACAATTTTTTTAGCAAGTTCTGTTGATAAACCTTTTTTAAGTTTAATTTCTTGTTTAACATTTCCCCCAAGGGCATTTTCAACCTTTTGAGGGTCAAGAATTTTAAGGCTTAAATTTCTTTTAACAAGTTTTGATTGCAAAATGTCATAAATATTTTTTAATTTCATTTCGTCATTTGTTGTTATGTTAATTGCTTTGTCTTCTTCAAGAGAAATATCAGAATTAGAATCTTTAAGGTCAAAGCGAGTTGTTAATTCTCTTTTAACTTGGTCAATTGCGTTTAAAAGTTCTTGTTTATCAAATTCTGAAACGATATCAAAACTTGCGTCTTTAGCCATTTTTTTCTCCTTTTTAAAATTTTTTTCATTATAACATAAATTTTGTTTTAAATTCCAATCCTCTTTTTAAATTAATTAGGTGAAAAATATCTTTTAAATTAGAAGCCTTTATAATAAAATAAGCCAATGGACAAAATATTTAATTTAAGTTTTAAGAAAAACAACGTAGAAAAATTATTATTAAATTTAGACCAAAATCCTTATTCTCAAAAAAATAAAGATTTTAGATATACTCTTTCTTTGATTTATGAATTAATCGAAGAAGAATTCGCAGATACTTTTGATACTAAAAACCCTATTTTAAGACAAACAGAAATTTCTTTTGATGAAGAAAAAACAGGGCAAGTTAATATTTTTATTGCACCCCCATATAACTTTGATTACTATTTAAAACAAAAAGGCTCACTGTATCGCCTAAGACCGGAATATAAAGGAAGTGATTACGGATATAAAATCACTCTTGATATGTTTTTTGAATATTTTACAGGGGTGGATGAAAACCTTGATTTATCTGATTGTACTGAAAACTATAAATTTTATTTTAATTTAGTTCAATTTGTTAAAAAAATGGTTGAAAAGCTTCATTTCATTCCTGCTGTTAATTTTAGAAAAGAAACTTTTAGCATTTTTTATGAGCCATATTTTCAAAATAAAGATTTTCTAAAAGCATATTCAGCATTCATTGAAAATGATGTTTTAGACCCGCAAACAACTAAAAAATTAATTGAAAGATATCTAAATTATCTTATTTTCACATTTTTAAATGTTAAACATTATCGATTTAAAGACTTAAAAGCAGCGCCATATCTTGTTAAAAATGTTCTTCAAAAAAGAATGTTAAAAGGTAATGACCTTGCTAATGATATTCAGGTTTGGTTTGATGAAATGAGCCTAGGAAGCTATGATATCATCCCTGTATTTAACATTGAAAAACTTTCAGAAGAAAAATTTTTATTAAGAATTTTAGCGAAAGATAAAACCAAAAATGAAATAATTGAAATTGAAAATCTTGATGATGAACAAAAAATCTTAATTGAAAAACAAATCAATTGGGCAACAAAATACATTGAAGATCTTGAAGATATTACAATGGAGCTTGATTTATCAGGCGTTTATAAATTAATCACTCAAATAACATATTACTTATCTCAAGCCGGCATGGAAGTAAATCTTCCTGAGGGATTAGATAATGTTATTATTCCAAGGGCTTCAATTAATGCAAGAATTAAAGAAAAAAGAATTGATGACTTGAAAAATCTTCTTCAAAATCCAACAGGTTCTAAAATTTCTCTTGAAGAAATTATGGATTTTGATATTGAAATTGCTCTTGGTGATGGCGAAAAAATTTCAGCAGAAGAATTCAGAAAACTTGCCCAAGATTCACACGGCTTAATTAAATATAAAGAAAAATATATCTTAATTGATAAAGAAGAAACAGAAAAACTTCTTCAAAAACTTGAAAAACAACCTAATCTTGTGGTTGATAAAATGCAATTGTTGCATAACGCCCTATCTGGTAAAATTGATGAATATGACTTTGATTATGATGAAGCATTTGCAAGGGTTATTTCTGACTTCACTAAGGTTGAAGATATCGAGCTTCCAAAAACACTTCAAGGAACTCTTAGAGCGTATCAAGAAATCGGCTACAGATGGCTTTACACCAACATTAATAAAGGTTTTGGCTGTTGTATAGCAGATGATATGGGTCTTGGTAAAACAATTCAAGTTATTAGTTTAATTTTAAAATTAAAAGAAGAAAAAAGGCTTAAAAAGCCTGCCCTTGTTGTTTGTCCGACAACATTAATGGGTAACTGGAAGCGTGAATTAAATAATTTTGCGCCAAGTTTAGATGTTTTAACTTACCATGGCTTTAATCGTGAATTTTCAACAAATTGCGATGTTATTTTAACAACTTATGCAATTTTAAGAATTGACTTAGAAAAATTCCAAAAAACAAACTGGGATATTTTAATAATTGACGAAGCTCAAAACATTAAAAACCCATCAACAAGCCAAACCCAAGCAATTAAAGCAATAAAAGCACAAATGAAAGTTGCGATGACGGGTACTCCTGTTGAAAATAGATTATCTGAACTTTGGTCTATTTTTGATTTCATTAACAAAGGCTATCTCGGCTCTTTAGTTGATTTTGGTAAAAATTATTCAATTCCGATTGAAAGATTTAAGGAATATACAAGGGCGCAAAAACTTAAAAAAGCAATCAGCCCCTTTATGTTAAGAAGATTGAAAACAGATAAAACAATTATTTCAGATTTACCTGAAAAAGTTGTTTTAGATGATTATTGTTATTTAACAAAACCGCAAGTTGCGCTTTATGAAAGAATTTTGAAAGAATCAATGGATTCTATTTCAAAATCTGAAAACAAAATGAATAGACGTGGCGCTATCTTTAAATTAATCACAAATCTTAAACAGGTTTGTAATCACCCATATCATTATTTAAAACACGGTGATATGTCTGCTAATGCCTCAGGAAAAACTCAAAAATTAATTGATATTTTAAGAAATATTATTGATAACAATGAGAAAGTTCTTGTTTTTACTCAATATAAAGAAATGGGAACAATCCTTGAAAACATTATAGCAGAAGAATTTGATAGAACCCCTTTATTCTTCCATGGTAGCTTGAATGTTAAACAAAGAGAAGAAATAATCAAAAAATTCCAAGAAGATTTAAAAGAACAAGTAATGATTTTATCTTTAAAAGCTGGTGGTTTAGGGCTTAACTTAACAAGCGCATCAAATGTAATTCATTATGACTTATGGTGGAATCCTGCTGTTGAAGACCAAGCAACAGATAGAACCTATCGTATCGGTCAGGATAAAAATGTTATGATACACAGGTTTGTTACTCTTTCAACTTTTGAAGAAAAAATTGATAAAATCATAAAAGATAAAAGAGAGCTTGCAAACGCTGCTGTATTTGAGGGTGAAAAAACAATAACAGAATTAAGCGATGATGAAATTTATGAAATTTTCTCTCTAGCTTAAATTAAAAAGAATTCAAAATAATTAAATTTCTTTCAAAATTTTCTTCAATAGGAAGTTTATAAGGGATTGTTTCAAATTTTGCATTTTTATATTTTAAGTTGAAGTTTTTAATTTCTTCATCTAAAAGTTTTGCTTTATAAATTAAAAATTTTCCGCCTTTTTTAAGATGTTTTTTTGATAATTCAAAAACATCAATCATTTTTCCAACTGCCCTTGAAACAATTAAATCAACATTTTTAGGTTCAAGATTTTCAACCCTATCATATTCAATTTCAAGATTTTCAAGGTTTAATTTTTCTTTAATTTCTTTAATAAAATTAATTTTTTTAATTCTTGAATCGTTTGCAATTATTTTTTTATCAGGAAAACAAATTGCTAAAATAACAGATGGAAAACCGCCCCCTGTACCGACATCAAGGATTTTTTTAAAGTTTTCAAATTCATCCCATTTTAAAATGGCCAAAGAATCAAAAACATGTTTTTCAAAAAGAACATTGACATCATTTTTGCTCATTAAATTAGTATGAGAATTGTAATTAATAAAAATTTTTTCCCATTCGATTAAATTTTTTTCAATTTTTTCATTTAATTCAAAATTAAGTTCTTTTTTTAAAATTTCTTTTTCAATATCAGTTATCATATTTTTCTGAAATTATCCTAAAATCATCTTCATCCATGCGCATTTTAATGTCTTTAATTCTTGTATTAATTCTTTGTAGATTTTCTTCATCAGAAGTGTTTTCAAGAACTTTTTTAGCTTTAATAAAATTCAAAAGAGATTTTTTATCTTCTTGTTTATCATAATAAAATTCGCCCATTTCAAAATAAACCAAAGCCTCTTTAAAGACATCTTTTAATTGTTGTGCGGTATAAAGCGCTTGTCTATAATAAGTTATAGCGGAATTAATGTCAAATTTTAGATAAAGTTTTGCTAATTCTTTTTGTGAAAAATAAACATTTTCAAGGTCATTGTTTTCATTGTCAAACATCAAGGCAAGTCTAAGTGCCTCAGAGGCTTCTTGATATTTTGATTGTTCGATATAAATTAAACCAAGGTTAGCTAAAGAAATAGAATAATATTTATTATATTGCTTTTCAGAGCTTGTCATATAATTTTTGCGATAGTATTTAATCGCTTCATCGTTATTTTGATTTTCATCATATAAAAGCCCAAGTTTATAATAGCAAGTGCAAGTTAGCTCTTTATTTTTACCTTGAACAAAAGAAAGAGCATTTTTATAATCAACAATTGCTTCATTAATTTCAGAGTTTGCTTCGTTAATTTCTCCAAGCTCTAAGAAGGCTTTTGCTCTAAGGCTTAGGGGAGAATTTTCATTGTTTGCAATTTTTTGAAATCTTGTTTTAGCAAGTTCTGTTTTAAAAAGTTTTTTATCTGTTACAGCAATTGAAAATTCAAGCTCGCTTTTTCTTGTATCTCTTGTTTCAAGGGCAATTTCAAGGGCTTTACTATAATATTTTTGCGCTTTGTTGAAATTTTTTAAATATTCATAGTTTTGCGCTATTAAAGATAAAATTTCTATTTTAAATTCATCATCAAAATCTGCTTCAAGAGCTTTATGGAGTTCAGAAATAGCGTCATTATAGCGATATTCTTTAATGAAATTTCTTGAAGAATTAATTAAAGTAATAATAAATTGTCTGTCTTTTTCTTTTTGTTGATTAATTTTAGATAACCCAAGGGCTGGTTTTTCTTTAAAACCTTGATTAGAATTTAAAGAAAGCTGATTTTTTCTTTCTTTTATTTTGTTTAATTTTTCAGATAGCTTATTTTTTTGGCGCATTTTTTCATCATGCCAATTAGAATTAAGCATTCCAAGATATGAAAAGGCTTTTTCGCTTTTATCATTAACACTGATTTTTGGCATTAAGGAATTAAATCTATCTATTTCTTTTCTGATTGATTCTCTTGAAAGCCTTAAAAGCCTGTCTTTTGGGCTTTTTGTAAGCTCGTTTTCATAAATATCAATAAATTGTTTGCAATAGTTAATTTTTTCTTGAATTGAAAAAGTAGAAAAAATATAGTGTTTAAAATATTCTTTAACATAAATTTCTTTTCTAAAATAGCTTATAAGAAAATTTTTATAAAGATATTCTGCTCGATTTTGGTTTCCTAATTGATATGTTTCAAGAAAATCAATGCTTACAGGGTGATTAAAATTACACAAAGTTTTAAAAAGACTTTGATAAATTCCAGGGGTTAAGCTAACAAATTTTGAAACAATAAATTCTTCAAAATCTGTTTTAGAAGTTAAACTTTTTCTTTCAAATTCATTTACTAAGTCAGAAATAGAAATCCCAGCCACAGAGCAATATTTCACACTCATTTTTAAATAAAGTTCAAGCCCTTTTGTAATTTCATAAAATCTTTCTTTTAAATTATCATCATTAGTATCATCAAGAAGCGTCATCTTAGACTTAAATTCTTCTTTATTAATCGGATTTAATTCTAAAGTAACCATTTTAACAGGCTTAAAACGGAAAAGATTTTTGTTTTGGTTTCTTGAAAGAATAATTATTTTAACATTAATATATGAAGCAAGGTGAGATAAAAAGTCAACTATTTCAACATTTTCATCGGTTTTTTCAAAATTTTCAATGATAATAATGCAATTAGAATTAATTGTTTTAAAATAGTGGCTGACTTTTTCTTGAAAATCATCAGTTGTAAACTTTTTTAAAGAAATTTTTTGAGCTAAAGAGAAACTTCTAAGTGCGTCATAAAAATTTAAAAGGAAATCATCAATAACCGTGTTTTCAAAGCAAAAGTGCTGAAAAATAAGGTTATTATCCTCTAAAAGAGGAATTGCCTTTTGGATTGTTTCACTTTTAGATGACCCTTTTGGTCCCGACATATAGAGTAAGTCGAAAGAGGATGTGGCAAAATTTAAAATTTCATTTATAATAGAATTATTAAATTGAAAAAAGCCTTGAGTCATAATGTTATTGTATTAAGTTACACTAATATTGGCAATAGGACATATATCCGATAATTGAAACCTAACGAAAACCTTGCCATAACCTGAAAAGTCCTATAAGTGTGTTGTTTACGGTTATTATAATTTTGTTAAGTTTTGTTAAAGTAATTTGTTTAAAAAGGCAAAAAAATCAATTTATAGTTGTTTATATAATTGTGTTAATTGTTTGGGGTGAAAATGCAACAGATTACAGGACCAAATTTGGAAAACCTCTCAAATATAGGATATTACAGTTCCAAAGAGCAAAGAATAAAAGAATATAACGAAAATGAAACGCATAGATACAAACAAGGACCCCTAAATGGCGTTAAGGTATCAATGCACAAGTTAACAAACGATATTTTTACATATTTTCCAAAAGCCTTTAAAGGCTCTAAAAACAGCGATTTTTATGAATATTTATCAATGGGCATGGTTCCATATCTAGTAGGCAGCGCAACTTTAATTGGTTTAAGTAACGCTGCAAATGGCTTATTTAACAATGCTGATAAATCCAAGGCAAGCGCTTTAGGCAAAAGAATGGGTGTCGGAGTTGTTTTATATGGATTAGGAAAAATCGCCTCTAAAAAATTATCAAGAACATTAATTCAACCATTCACCTCAGTTAACCTAGATGAAACACTTTTAGATAGAAAAATCGAACTACCCGAACCTGGGCAAGATAAAGGATTTATGAGAACTCGCTACCCCGGAGTTTTCGATTCAATTCAATTTTTCAGAAAAGATAAAATTGAACAAGATTGCGAATTAAAATATGATGACAGATTTCATGACTATAATGTTATAGCTAAAAAAGCCGGCTATACTGATAATCAAAATGATTCTGGTCAAATTGCAAGTAAAAAAATTCAACAATTAAAAGCAAGAGCAACTGCACTTGAAAACGTTAGCAAATACGCAACTGCGGCTCTTGGAGTTGTTTATGGTTATCAAGAAGCGTTTGGTAATTTAAAACTTTCAATTCCTAAAAATATGAAAGAATTAAAAGGAAACGCAATTAATAACCTTGAAGTATTTAAAGAAGCAGGAAAACAATTATGGAAAGGTAATAACCGCAACATATTTACTAAACATGGCGGAAAAGCGATGATTTTTGCAAGTTTAGCAACAACTGCCCTAGCTGCAATTATTCCTGTTATTGGCTTTAAAACAAATCCAAATACTATGAAATCAAAAGTTGACAATAAAAAAGAATACGAGGTGCTATAATGGAAAAAATTAGCCCTATGCTTCAAAATAGACTTAATGCTTTAAATGCAAATAATAATATGGATAAAAGGCAAATGAATGCTCAGCATGAAAAAATCTATGAAGATTTAAAAACCCATGCCAATGACGTTAAGCCAAATGAAGCAAAAGCCTCTATTATTGAAAAAGAAACTTTAAAAGATAGATTTATTGATACTAAAAATGATATTAAAAACTGGCATAAAGCTGTTAAATATGGTGAAATTTCAGATAACGCATTAGGTAGAACAAATGATGTTGGAATGAAACTTGGTTCACTTGCAATTGCAGCATTTTTAGCTAGTCATTCAAGAACAAAAACTCAAGCAATAATGCAATTTGTGGGCGCAGGAAGTTTCTTTGCTTCTATGTCATTATGGCCTAAAATCTTTATTAATAAACCAATGCAGCTATTACATAAAATTAACCCTGGGGAAAGATATGTTAATGCGCAAGGTGAAAAGAAAGATTCATATTTAGATAACCAATTCATTCCAACTGACGCTCAAAAAATTACGGATGAAAAAGAAATCAGAAGAAGACAAAAAGGCGCTTGCCAAGCAAGAGCGCTTAACCTTGCTACTGTTGGTTTTGCAGCACCTACAATGACGGCTTTGTTTGGTAATATGGTTGAACCATTAATTAAAAAACAAGTTGTAAATTCTACTTTTGCAAAATCTCAAAGAGCTCTTGAAAATGTGGATGAATATCTTGATTCTGCTAAGCCAATTTCAAGAAATACAAAGGCAATTGAGGCTTTATGTAATAGCTATGAAAATAGACAACTAGATAAAGAATTTTTTGATACTTTATCTTTAATGCTTGACCCACAAGCGTTTGAATATAAAGTTGGAAAAGACGGTAAATTGCTTAAAGAAGATGGAAAATTGGTTGCTGAAAGTAAAATTATCTTCAAAAATCCTGATAATTCAAAACCAATTAAACACCTTTCTTCAAAACATTTAAGTGAAACCTTAGAAAGAATTTATGAAAACACAGCTGAAGTTGATTCGCTTGACCTAAAAGGAAAACTTGAACAAGTTGCGGCTGAATCTAATTCTTTTGATGACTTTTTATCAGGTGGTTTTGTTGAAAGTGAAGCAAAAACCATTGATATAGATGGAATTGTGACAGACTTTAAAGCCTTAAGCTCAAGAACTTCTGCTGATTTAGCAGGTGTTTTAAAAAGCCATGGCGTTGATGAACTTCAAGCACAAAAAGTTGTTGCAACAGTTAAAAAAGTTCAATCAAACGGTAATTTCTTTGATTTCATTAAATATTATAACGATGAAATTTTATCAACAAATAGAGGTAGAATGAAAGCATATATCGATATTCTAAATCCTATATGCGGTCAAACTGCTGAATCTGCAACAACCGCTGAATATGAAACAGCTATGAAAAACTTCTATAAAGGTTTAGGCTTCACTCAAAAAGATCTTGAAGAAATTAAAAATAACGATAATGAATTCGCAACTAAAAAAGTTAGCGAAGCAATTTCAAGATTAATTAACGGTGAACAACCAAAAGCTCAAAATGGCATTATGGCAAAGGTTAAAGGCTTCTTTAAGAAAAATGAAGCCCCAGCAGAACCTCTAAGCTATCGTGATATCATTCAAAGGTTTGCACCATCTTCAATGAGCGAAGAAAAAGCAAGCGCAATAGCAGATGTTATGAACCCTGATAATGTTGAAAAAATTAAAGCAGCAACAGGCGGAAAAGATAAAGAAACAATTGAAATCTTAAATGACGCAATTTTTGGTTCTAAAAAAGAAGGAAACGGAATTTTCAGTTCTGTTCATTCTGCCGCTAATTTAACAAGAGCTGATGTTCAAGGCTTAAAAGCAAGAATTCATCTAGCTTTTAACTTTGAAGAACGTCTTAAAGATGGAAGTTTTGAACAAGCCTTAAAAGATAATAACTTAATTGATGAACAAAATACCCTTGAAAATTGGATTAAATCTGCAAGAACATACATTTTCCAAGGTAACGTTGCAAAAGACGCTTGTAACAACGACATGGGCAATCCTAAAATGTTCAATCAATTAAAAGAAATTTTATTCAACAAAGAAGCTCTACAAGCAAACGATTTTGTTATGGATGAAATCAAAAATGTTGATGGTGACGTTGTTGCAAAAAGTTTTTCTTCTTTTGGTCAAGAAATTAAAAACCTTGGCAGAGTTTCAGAAGATTACAACAAAGCAACAACTTTGGCTGCAACAGTTAAAACATATTCAACTCAATTATTTAATAATAAGTCTTGGATGAAAATCTTTGGTGGATTAATGGGCGGAGTTGTTTTAGTAACATTATTAGCTCAACCTTTCTTTGCAAACGTTAAGAAAGAGTTTCCGCAAAATGATGAGAATAGGGGTGATAAATAATGGCAATTAATCCTGTTTTATATAATCAATATCAAGGTCAAGTGCCACCTGTTATGGTTGCTAATCAACAAATGCCGCAACAACAAGTGGTTATGCCACAATATACACTTCCTGTTTATAATCCTTTGATGACCCAAATGATGATGCTTCAAAATGGGTTAGTACAACAAGCACAAGCTCAAGCGCAAATGCAACAACAACTTCAACAAATGCAACCACAGCTTCAACAAGTGCAAGCACAAACTCAACCACAAATTCAACAACCACAACAACCACAAAAACCATATAGCTCAATGTTGTTGAATAGAATAAATAAATCTAACCCTGAAGTAGCTCAAGTTCAACAAGTTGGCTTAACAGAAGCTCAAAGAAGGGTTCCTGGCTATAAAAACAATCTTCGAGATATGATGACAAGTAACAAAGCTAATATTTTGGCAGTTGTCATTAGAACAATGAATGCTCAAGACCTTGACGGTAACGAGTTAATCCAAGGAAATGAAAAATCAGGTAATTTTATCAACGCTGTTGATAGACTTGATGAAATTAAAAACCAAGGTTTTACAACCTTACACGTACTTCCAATTCATCCGACAGGTAAATCAAATGCTATGGGAACTGCAGGTTCATTATATGCGCCTGAACGTTTTATAGAAAAAAATGGCTCATTAGCAATTGACCCAGAGCTTGTTGATGAAAATCCGCCAAAAGAAGTTTGGGATAGAGTAGCACAACTTTATGAACAAAAAACAGGTAAAAAACTTACAGTAATGGATAAAAATGACCCTGAAGTTGCAGTTGCTCAATGTAAATATTTTGTAGATGAATGTCATAAACGTGGAATTAACTTACTTTTAGACTTACCATCTTGCGCTAGTGTTGATTTTGCTAAAGAACATCCTGAAATGATGGCTATAACAGCAGACGGTAAAGAAAGAGTTCCTCAAGGCTGGCAAGATATCAGAATGTTTCGTCCTTTAGAAAATGAAACAACAAGAGAATTAAATAAACCATTATTGGATATGCATAAGCTATACGATGATGCTTGTGTTGAAATTGGTTTTGATGGTACCAGAGCCGACGTTGGCAGGGCGAAACCGGTTGAATTTTGGAATGTAATTCTTAATTATTCAAGAGCAAAAGACCCGCAATTCGCTTGGTTAGCTGAAACATATACCCATGAAGACGCTTCACCACAATTAAATATGCCATACGACAGACCTCAAGAACTTCTTGAAGTTGGTTTTGATAGCTATTATGGTCAATATCACATTTATAACGACTGGACTCAAGCTAATCAATTATATGATTATGTAAGAGAAAATATTGATATGAATAATAAAATCGGCGCAAATGTTGGGGCAAAATCTCTAATCGGTTCTTTTGCAACACACGATGACGTTTCACCAATGCTATATGGTGGCGCACCTTGGGTTATCTTCACAACAACCCTTCAAAGTATGTTGCCACAAGTAAACCCATATATGGTTGATGGTTCTCAAACAGGTGATTATTACATCTATCCTTATGATCACGCTATTGTTAAAAACAGCTTAACAGATAACCATGAATGTACTGTTCATACAGGAAGAATAGATATCTTCAATAAATCAAGACGCCCAGGGGGAAATGACCCTGAAATCGCAAATACCGTGAAAGCTGCGTTTGCTTTAAGAAACAATAAATATAACGAATCTCAAACAGGAACAAATGTTAAACTACAAATGAACAACGCTCAAGATGTTATTACAAAAGGTTCATTTATAGTTCTACCTTCAAATAATCCTGAAATTGTTTCTTTTGCAAGACACTTAGATGGTAAAACACTTATTTTCATAGGTAACAGAAATGTTAACAAAACAGTTGGCGGCACAATTCAAATTCCAGGGTTAAAACCTGATCAAAAATTTGAAAACTTAATGCCAAAATATGGCGAAAATTGCAAATTCCAAAATAATAAAGACGGTTCAGTTACAGTTGAATTAGGAACAAGCAGGGCTTGTGTGTTTGAAATAGATGATAAAGACATTGAACAATTATCTGATTCAAAAAATGTTATGAAACAAGAATTTGTTAAATAAAAGTTAAAAAAACTGTTTTGAAGGGAAAAATATTAATATAAAGGATGAGTTATGGATTTATCTTTAAATAAAATAAATAAATTGAACAACGTTAATTTTAAAGGTGCACAACCCACGGTTGAAAAAGATAACAGCTTTGCTTTTGAATTTTTTCCGCCACCTTATAATACAAAAAAAGAAACTCCATATCTTGTTTTTACTCCTGCTCTAAAAGATGAAAATGGAGAGTATTTTCTTCCACCTAAAGAACAATATAAAACTATCGCTTTTGATGAAAACAATAGAATAGGTATAAAAGAAGAATTTTTCAAAAGAAATGACATCTCTGCTTTTGCTTATGGCTTTAAAATGGTTGATAAAGAAACAGGCGAAGAAAGATATGCTATTGACCCTTATAAACAAATAAATGCTTTTGAAGACCCTAAAACAGGCGAAAAAGTTGATTTAAACCTTATAGAAGTATGTAAATCTATTACTTCTTTACCTAAACTTGGCGCTATGAGGCACACATTCCTTGATTCAGATTGTGCGCTTGATAAAAATGGCAAAATTGCAAAAAGCAATCCTGACTTTGCAAAAAATCACTATACTTCTTATGGCGGCAACATGAAAGGCTTGCTTTCAATGGTTCAAGCAGGTTTTTATGAACCATATACTTATGTAATGTCATCTCCTGATATCGGAAACGACACAATTTCAGATCATGGCTATTGGCCTCAAAACCAATATCAATGTAAAGACATGCAAACTTTTAAAGATGTTAACTTTGAATTATTTAAACAAGGCAAAGGCTATGTTGCAGATGGCGCCTTTACTTCAATGGGAATTCAATCTCCAATGGTTCAACACGTTTTAAAATGGGGCGAAAGTTCTCCATTTTATAATATGCTTAAAGTTGACGGCAGATTAAACCCTGGGGTTTTACCAAATAATGACCCTACAAGTAAAATAAATAATATGGATTATGTTGGGGTTAAAGTAATCAACAATCCAAATTCAAAAAGTTACGATAAAAATAAACCAACAGAAATTCAATTTTTTGATGATAGATTAACAAGTGACAAATTAAAAAATTCTGATGAATTAATTGAAAGATATGATACTCAACCAACAGACCATTATGAAATCACAAAAGACGCTGATTCTGTTCATCAATATCACTTTGAAATTTCACCAAAAGATGAAAGACTTAAAGAATTTAAAAATTCAAACTTTATTTTATTAAAAGATTTAGATAATCCTGATGAATTTTTAACATTTGATAATTTCACAATTAAAGAAAAAAGACAAGCCGCAGGGGCAAATTTCTGGGATGGAAATGTTGATATTATTAAAATGAACCTTTCAAACCCAACAAAAGATGACCCTAAAAACATTGAAGGTTTTTACGCTGCAAGAGATTATATCTATGGCGCAATTGAATTTTTCACAGAAACAATCCAAAGCGATATTCTTTTAAGAACTGCTTTGTTAAGTAAAAAAGAAAAAGAAAAAGTTGCAAATGAAAACAGAATTTCTTCTCAAGATTATCAAAATTTCATTAGAAGAGAAAGCAGATTAACTTCAATTATCACTAAAAAACCTAAAACAACAAAAGAATACGCTTCTAATTTTCCGCTTCAATCAATTGAATTCAGCCCTGAATTAAGCGTTATTTTTGCTGAACCAAATATCAAATCAACAATTAATAAAAACGGCACAACTCAAAGAGCGCAAGCAATTCTTGATTCTGTTATCGAAGGGGCTATGCCTGATACTTATAAAAATAACGAAGAATATAAGGCTTATGTTACAAAAGCATATTCAAATACAATCCTAAAAAACATCTTTGCTGGCGCAATTAATCCTGATGCTGTTAATGATGACGGTTCTCTTGATATCAATAAATTAAAAAATACAACCCTAAAATCAATTGAAACTTACGAGCCAACAACTCCTGAACAAGAAACAAGACAAGTTATCAACAAACTTAAAAACGGCATTTCAAAAGAAAGTGTTGTTGCGCTTCAAGATAAAATCAAAAAAGATTTACAAGAAATTTCTCTAACAGATTTCAAACTTGCTGAATCAATTATGTTGCAAGGTCATGGCGGTCTAAACTGGCGTTTTGACGCTTCAAAAGACGTTGGCGACCTTGATACTGTTAGAAATGGCGAAGAAACTTTTGATAACATCTGGAATGGCGATGGAAGATATCCTGGGGTTCAAGAATTTTGGGAAACTATCGCAGAAAAAATCAAAAAATATAACCCAACTACTTTATTAATTTGTGAAATAACAAGCCTAGGTGAGTTCTATAGCTGGTGCGACCCAAAAAGTCTTGTTAATTTTGATAAAAATCTTGGAACAGCTTTCATTGAAAAAGCTAAAAAACAAGGTGTAAAAGATGTTACACAACAAAACATTCAAGATTTAAACATAAGATATGAAGAACATCCGCCATATAGAAAAGAAATGCAGATGTTAGCAGGCATGGGTGCAACAAGTTCAAACTTTGATAAATATTTCAATAATTTCTCATTTTTGGCTGGTGCTGACCCTGAACACGGTTACGAAAGAAATAGTAACGCAGGTAACATCTCTCATATTAAAAATCAAATGGCAGATTTCTTGCGCTTTACGCAATCTGATGTTGCGCTTATTTCTCATACATTCACTGAAAGTCATGATAAACCAAGACTTCTACACGTACTTCCATTAGACACAACCCTATTTCATAAAATGACAATGGATTTAGCGGATGAAGATTCAAAGGCTTATGCAACAAAACTTACAGGAAGAACTGACTATCAAAATATGTCTTCTAAAGCAATTGCCGTTGCTCAAGCTATGGATAAAACGCTAAAAGAAATGTATAAAAATGACCCTAAAAAACTTGAAGCTCTAGAAGATTCTTTAGTTAGCCTTGTTAATGGTGAAGACTCTGACGGTGATTACAGCTTTAAAAGAGCAGACGCTTTTGGCGCAACTTCTTATGACATTTCAATAAATGACTTATATAAAAGAGCAGGCATTAACAATAGAGAAGAAATGCTTGATTTCAAAAATGAAATGTTAAAAGATTATATGGAGCTTCAAGAACGTATTTGGCAAATTATGGGCGCAGTTTGTGGCACAGCAACATTATTCAATGGTCAAGAATATGGTATGACAGGCTATGAAACATCAAATAAAAATCAATATGTTGCAGACAGATTTCAAACTCAACACGAATTAAAAGATGATAAAAGATTTAGCCCTAATTTCAAAAAAACAATGGCAGACACTCGCCTTGGCTTATCTCAAGAAATGCGTCCATTATATGACGGCACTCCTATTTCATTAGAAATTCAAAACCAAAACGATATGGAATTTTGGCCAATTTTAAAATACAATTCAAAAGGCGCTAAAACTCTTAGTATCGTTTCAAATATCGGTTTACCAAATGGCGAAATGTCTTATAAGAAAGATTTTAACCCTAAAACAACTTCTCTAAAATCAATTAAACTAGAAGACGAAGATAAACGTTCACCACTTGAAGAAGGCACTGTTTTAAAACGTAAAATTTACGATAAAACAAAAGGCACTTATATTGATGAAAATAAGAAATATGTAATTAAAAATGGTGAATTAAAAACAATAGACGGTTCTTCTATTGTTCTAACCGATACGGTTTCTAATTTTTACGTTGCCTAAGGTTAAAAGGGTTTTTGTTTAATGGGTTGGGGTATTTACTCAACCCATTTTATAATTTGTCATTTTGACGCTGTATTAAGTCGCAACACACGAAAAGGTGCGCCAATACTGTAAGTTGGGCATACTTGCCCAACAAAAGCAATTAAGTTTATCTATAAAAAACTAAAGTTTTTGTTCACTTTTTCTTTTTGTTCAATCGCCAACGCAAAAAGAAAAAGTGAACC
>CAKUXO010000016.1 GCA_934700385.1 uncultured Candidatus Melainabacteria bacterium | reverse complement strand
CCATTTGGGAGATCAATATGCTAATGTAGTTTTTTCTATCAACTACATGTCGAGCCATGCAAGGTGGTCTAAGCGCATAAGTAGCATATACTTTAGGTTATTAGTCCTGTAGACGTCGGCCTATCCATGGTTGTCACTCATTAGATCAAGACGACAGTGCACAAGAAGTGCTCATTATTTAGGCTGAATTTATGTATTAATCAGATTAATTCTTCTATCTTAGCACACATCACCTAGTCGTTGTACACTTGCTAGCAAATAGCTCTCAACGTTGTCGACCAAAGTACATTATAAGTGCCTAAAATATTACAAAAGGAGGCATAAGACTTAACTTAGTGAAAAAAATATAGTGAGACAGGATGGTGCTATTAGTGCAAGTCAGGCTAGCGATGAGAATGCTATATCTCAACTTTGTAATCCCTTCACCAACAAATGATTGGCAATTTGGTAGATTCATTTAGTGCTTCAATAGGTGAATGTGGTTATGGAAGTGATATCAATGCTTCATATGGAAATGCTAAGGATGAGAGAACTTCAAATCTCAAGAGAAGAAAGACAGATGGCAAGAGATTATCATTATCAACAAACCGTGTTGACTAATGATAAAAACCAACAATTAAATGACATTAAAGAGCAATACAACGATCAAAAGTCAGACATTAGAGAAAAAATGGATGCTATTAGAGAAGCTGTTGCCGAAGCTAATAATAACCAAGCAGCAACAAGCTCAAGCAACTCAACTTCATCAGGCTCTAGCAGTTCGTCAAGCTCAAGCAGTTCATCAAGCTCAAGCTCAACTTCAAGCTCTAGTTCATCATCAAAGGTTTCAACCGCAGATTATACAGATTCAAGCGGAAAAACTTTGACTGATTATCAAAACGAACTAAGCGAACTTCTTCAAACCCAAGAGGCAGATACAAATTCTGAAAAATCTTATTGGGAAGATGAAATGGCGATGATTGAAGAAGAAGCAAACGACGAAGAAACAGCACTAGAACAAGAAAAAACTCAAATAGAAGCTCAAATGGAAAGCATATCTAATGAAATCGAAGCCGTTTCAAGCGCAATTAGTACAGAAATCAAAAGTTCAACAATTCAGCTTGCTTAACGCAGCATAACTTAATAGTGTAATCAATCCATATATTTGTGCCAAATAAAAAAGCCCGAGGTTCTCGGGCTTTTAATTTTATATTTATTTTTTTAACCAAAAACTCTATCTTCGCTTTTTGTTGATGTATCATCATTTGCAACATCAGACTCAATAAACATTGACATTTGAGTTGGGTTAATTTTTGGATATTTTTCTTTTACGTCTTTAATTTCTTGATTAATTCTATAGGCATTAATTTCCCCTTGGGTAACTCTGCCATCGTGATTTGTATCAATTACATTAAAGTTAGATAAAACTGTATCTAATAAGCTACTCATAGATGAACCACCTGATGAACATAATTGAGATAATTCATTATAAGTCATACCTTGGGTTTTTAATCTTGTAACATAATTATTCAAATCTTTTGTATTAATTTGACCATCGCCATCCATATCAATTTGATTAAAATTAGTCAACATATATGTTCTAAAGGTTTGATTAACAGTATATCTAACTGTATCACTTGAAGGATTTAAAATATTATCTAATGTTAAACCGCTTGCACCGTTTAAAAGCAAAAGATAATTTGAATTTAAACCTGAAATTGCACCTGTAAATAAACTTGAACCTATTAAATTAGCCATTTTATTACCTCACTTTTTTATTATTTTAATGTTATTTTTCAAAAAGCAAAACAAATATATGTATGAATTTTAAAAATTTGATATTTTACCTTGCAACTTGATAAAATTAAAATATGAAAGAAAAAATTTTAAATTTCATTAAATCAAATTACATCCTTGTTTTAATAATATTCTTAGGATTTTTTTTAAGATTTAATTACGATTTATTTATTCAAGGATATAATTTTGATGAACTTGCAATGGTTTCAATTGCGGGGTTAAAATTTCCTTTTGAAATTCTTAAAACCTCAGCTATAATTGATTATCACGCACCATTATATTATCTTATTATTCATTTTTTAACATATTTTCAAAATGAATGGATTTATTTAAGACTTCTAAATTTAATTTTTTCAATTGTAAATATTTTTGTTTTCTATAAAATAGGCAATCTTTTAAAAAACAAAGAAACTGGGCTTATTTTAGCTTTAATTTTAGCTATTTTCCATCTTAATATTTCAACTGTTAGTTTTATAAAATTCTATTGCTTATGTTTTTTATTATTTTCAATTAATATTTATTATTTAATTAAAATTTTAAAGCAAAACAAAGGTTTTATTAAATTTGGAATTATAAATTTCTTTTTTATTTTAAGTTCAACCCTTGGTTTTATAAGTGTTGGAATTGAATATTTTTTAATTTTACTTTTTCAAAAAGATAAAAATAAAGATATTTTAAAATCTGTTTTAATTTCATTTTTAGGATTTTTATTATATCTGCCAATTTTACTCAAACAAACATTTTGCGCATTTAATAACATAATTAGCCCACATAGCGCTTATGTTTCTTTTTCGGGATTATCTTTTTATAACTTTTTAAACGATTATTTTTCGCCATTTATAAATTATTGTTGCAACCAAGACACAATTCAAGCCTGTTCATTAATTTTAAATGTCATTGTTTCAATTAAAAACAATTCATTTGATTATTTATCTTTATTTGGTTTTGTTGTTTTTTCTTTAATTCCTGTTGTTTTAGGGGTAAGTTTAATTATTTTTGGAATAATTAAAAATAAATTAAATAGAAAACTTTTTTTAGTTGGTTTTTTAATTTTAATTTTTTATATAACCATTTCAAAACTAGATATAACAGGCTTTATTCCATTTTATCTTTATAGCGTTGGTTTAATTTTATTGGTTTGTTTTGGTTTTGGTTTAAGTGAAATTCAAAACAAAAAATTAAAATTTGGAATTTTATTTTTCTTTTTATTTATAAATTTATTCATAACAAATTTTTATCCTCTTGAAAAAAGAGATATTGATAAAGTTAAAATTTATAACTGTTTTAATCAATATTTTAAAGATGAAAAAATATCTTCTAAAACCCCGATTTTTATGACAAACGGGGCAAGATTTTTAAAATATTATTATAAAGATAAAAATATAATTGATTTTGATTACGAAAAAATGTCGGCACTTAATTCAAGGTTTATGTTTTCACTTGTTTTTGGAAAAAATTTAAGCCAAAAAGCCACAAAATTCAACATTAAAACTCTAATTAAACCAATAATTGAAAATAAAAAGGTCGATAACGCCCTTGAAGGCTATGTTTTAAACATTTTAAAAGAAAATAATATCAAAAAAGGGGATAAAATAATTCTTTGTTTTAATTCTGATTCTAATCCTTTCATTTCAACAAAAGAAAAATATCTTCAAATTTTAAATAAAAATCAATACAATCCACATCTTTCTTCTTCAAACATAAAATACGCCCTATCAGAAGAAGAAATTGACGCAAGCTATATGGGAGAAGTAATTTCATCATATTCTTATGAATGTTTATTTAATATAATTGAAAAAAATTTCAAAATAATTGATGTTAAACAATATACAAATGATAAATATGGAAATTATTTTAAAAATTTTGAAAGTAAAAATTTTGAAAAATCAGGATTGTACTTAGCGCAAAACACACTTAAAAGCTGGATTTTCATAACTTATGAAAAATTGTAAATATTACTTGCCGAAAGTCTTGTTTGTGAGAAAATTATATTATAATTAAGGATACTATTATAGAAAAGGAAACCAAATATGCCTAGAAAGACACCATTGGATAAAATCCGTAATATTGGTATTGCTGCTCACATTGACGCAGGTAAAACAACCACTACAGAACGTATTTTATTCTATACAGGTAAAACACACAAAATCGGTGAAACACATGACGGTGCTTCTGTAACCGACTTTATGGAACAAGAAAAAGAAAGAGGTATCACAATCCAATCTGCAGCCGTTACTGCTTCTTGGAAAGGACACCAAATTAATATTATTGACACCCCAGGCCACGTTGACTTCACAATCGAAGTAGAACGTTCACTTCGTGTATTAGATGGTGTTGTAGCCGTTTTCTGCGCAGTAGGTGGTGTGCAATCTCAATCAGAAACAGTTTGGCGTCAAGCTAACAGATACGAAGTTCCTCGTATGGTATTCGTTAACAAAATGGATAGAACAGGCGCTGATTTCTATCGTGTTGTTGACCAAATTAAAAACAGACTAGGTGCTAACGCTGTTCCTATTCAATTACCAATCGGTGCTGAAGATAAATTCACAGGTCTTGTTGACTTAATGACAATGAAAGCTGAAATTTATACTAATGACCTTGGTACAGATATTAAAGAAGAAGAAATTCCTGCTGATTTAGCAGAAAAAGCTAAAGAATATCATGATGCCATGGTTGAAGCAATCGCAGCTGAAGACGATGAATTAATGGAAAAATTCTTCGAAGATCCAGATTCAATCACAGTTGATGAATTAAAAGCTGTTTTAAGAAAAGCAGTTTGTAACAATAAAATCGTTCCTGTTTGCTGCGGTACAGCATTTAAAAACAAAGGTGTTCAATTATTATTAAACAACGTTGTTGATTATATGCCATCTCCAATCGATGTAAAAGCTATCGAAGGCGAACTTGAAGACGGTACTAAAACAGAAAGACATTCATCAGATGATGAACCATTCTCTGCTTTAGCATTCAAAGTTATGACAGACCCATTTGTTGGTCGTTTAACATTCTTAAGAGTTTATTCAGGTGTTATCACATCTGGTTCTTATGTATTAAACGCAACAAACGGCAAAAAAGAACGTATTTCTCGTTTAGTTCGTATGTATGCTGACCAACGTATTGAAGAAAGCGAAATCTATGCTGGCGACATCTGCGCAGCAGTTGGCTTAAAAGATACAACAACAGGTGACACATTATGTGACGAAAAAGCACCAATCATCTTAGAAAGAATGAGCTTCCCAGAACCTGTAATTTCAGTTGCTATCGAACCTAAAACAAAAGCTGACCAAGATAAAATGGGTATCGCTTTACAAAAACTTGCTGAAGAAGATCCATCTTTCAGAGTTAAATCTGATACTGAAACAGGTCAAACAATTATTTCTGGTATGGGCGAACTTCACCTTGATATCATTGTTGACCGTATGTTAAGAGAATTCAAAGTTGAAGCTAACATCGGTAAACCTCAAGTTGCTTATCGTGAAACAATCAGAGGAACTGCAGACCAAGATTCTAAATTCATCCGTCAATCAGGTGGTAAAGGTCAATATGGTCACGTTAAAGTTAAAATCAGCCCTGCTGGTGAAAACGAAGGTTTCGTATTTGAAAACAAAATCGTTGGTGGTGCAATTCCTAAAGAATACATCGAACCTGCAAGAAAAGGTATGGAAGAAGCTCTTGAAGGCGGTATCTTAGCTGGATATCCTATGATTGACGTTAAAGTTGAATTATACGATGGATCATTCCACGAAGTTGACTCATCTGAAATGGCATTCAAAATCGCTGGTTCAATGGCAATCAAAGAAGGTACTAAAAAAGCTCAACCTTGCATTTTAGAACCTATGATGAAAGTTGAAATCGAAATTCCTGATGAATTCACAGGTACAATCATTGGTGATATTTCAAGACGTCGTGGTAGAATTGAAGGTCAAGAACCTCAAGGTAACACAGGAAACGTTATTGTAAGAGCTATCGTTCCTCTTGCTAATATGTTCGGTTACGCTACAGACCTACGTTCTAACACTCAAGGTCGTGGTACATTCTCTATGGAATTCAAATGCTACGAACAAGTTCCTGCTAATATTGAAAAAGAAATCATTTCTAAATCAGCTTCAGCTGAATAAGAAGTCAAATATTAACATTAAATGGGGGCAAGATTATTCAATCAAGCCCTCATTTCTTATTTATAGATACAAATAACCATGCTTTTATAAGCATGGTTATTTAATTTTTATATTTTATTTTTAATTATTCACCTAAAGGATTGGTTACTTTTGCATATTGGGTAAAATCAGACATACCTGAAGTAGCATCAGATTCTAATGGTTGAACAATTACTTTAGCAGAATCGCCTTTTTTAGATGGAAGAACATAAGCCTCTGCCATCGTTGTAAAACTTTTATCGCTAGGTTCTATGTCTTCATCAATATCAATAGCATATTTTGTAATTCTTGGTTTTCCAGAGGAATAATCTGTTTCAAAATAACAAGGTGCTTGAATATTAATATCGCCTCTTTTCCAATTTTTAGTTGAATTATCAATTGGAGTAATAATAGGGCTTAAATATGTTCTAACTTTTGAAACTTTGTTGTCTTTATCAGCTTCAAAAACGTGAATTTCAGAAGCGTTAATCTCAACCCCTGGTTTAACTGTTACATTTTTAAATAGAACATTTTTACCAAGAGTACAAGCGCAACCGCCAAAATATTCATCAGGTCTTTCAGATTTTAAAATTAAAGCATTGCTAGCCCTAAAACCTTTATCTTCAAGAAAACTTACATCGCTAATTGCTAAATGTTTTTTAAAATCCATATAGTGGCGAGCAGTGTCTTTATTTTTATCTTCACCAATAATAGCGTATCGAGGAAGATTTAAGTCGATTGTGTCATTTGTAAGTTCACATGGAACTTTTGTTTTAGAAAAATATAAAAATGACGATGGGAAATTTGAAATTGGAATTTCAACCCTTACAGGAGTAATATCTGGCGCAAATTCCATAGAAACACTCTTTGCAAAAGTGTTGTATTTTGAATAAGTCCTAGAAGCATTACCATAGCTTGAAAAAGCGTTGCTTGCAACATCTCTACAGTAATCAGCATTTTTGCTATAGTTTTCAATTGCCCTATCGACAGCTGCAGCGTTTTCACGCTTTATTTGGTCTTTTATAGCTTTTCTATTTGACATAGCTGAAGAAATGCAATCCATTAAGCCCATTCTTTTTGGCTTATAATCATCTTTTGAAGCAGATGGGATAAACTCATCATGGTTGTTAATATTTTTAGCTCGTCCAAATGAAACAGAGTTTCTTGTATTTTTAATATTTATGTTTCTGGACGTAACTTCGCCTAATTTTATGTTGTTAATCATAAACTTAACCTTTTAACTGGTACACGCATATATTATAAAACATAAAAATAAAAAAACTTGCTAAAATAAAAAGCGTGATTTTAGAAAATCACGCCAATTTTTTGTAAACCTACCTATATTCCCCCATTTCGCATAAATAATCGCAGCTATGCCGATTATTTACATATATCTGTTACAAATGAAACTAAATCAAAAAAGCTTTCTTTTACAAAATCTTTTGCTAATGTTTTTAGTGGAACATTCTCAATTCTTTCAAAAGCAAGATTAATTGGATCTTCTGTGTTTTTGAAACGTCTTGTAATGCTTTTATCATCTATTTCATTTAAACTTGCCATCAAAGAAGCTCTATCTGTTTTAGTTTCAAATGGATTAAATGCTCTTTGTGGGTTTGTTGCGTTTGCCATATTTTTATCTCTCTTATATCTTTCTTATATATAAATAAAGTATTTTTGATATAAAAAATTGCCTATTTCTTTAAATATTTTTTAAAATTTTTATCTTAAACCCCTCAAAAGCAACTATAGCTTGAATTTTTTTGTTAAGAAATGTTACATTAAAAAGGATGATTTTAACGCTTACTGAACAAAAAACAAAAAATTTCGTTATAATTTATATAAGGAATAAAAAAATGGACAAACTAGATAATCTTCTAAAAGAAGCAAAACCACTCTATTTTAAAAGAAAAAGAAGAAAAGCGCTTGCTCGTGCTTTGGTTATTTTAGCTTTTCCGATTTTACTTTTAAATACTGCAATTCAAATATATAACGAAGGAAACGATATCTATGTTTCTTTAAATAATAACACCCTTCAAAATGAACTAATTGAAGACGACCTAGGCATATTTTACAAATAAACTTGGAAAAAGTAGCTTTGAAAGACATAATCAAAGAAAACCACTATAAAATTCAACAAATAATTAAAAAATTTATAGGCAATTATAACGAAGATATTGAACAAGAAATTTACCTTAAAACCCTTAAAAATAAAGATAAATATAAAGAAGAAGGCAAATTCAGTCAATGGCTTTGTATGATTGCTGCTAATTTTTGCAAGGATTATTTAAAAAGCTCATCTTTTAAAAATCAAATGAAAACATCAGAAAATGATGAAATAATTGAACAAATTAAATATACAAAAACACCAGAAAAAATTTACGATTCAAAATTAAGACAAAAAATCATTTTAAAAGAGATAAATAATCTTCCTAAAAAATTAAAAGAAGCAATTATCCTTTATGAATTTGAAAATTTAAGCTATGACGCTATTTCAAAAAAACTAAACATAGCCCAAGGCACAGTTAAATCAAGAATTAACAGCGCAAGAACGATTTTAAAAGCAAAATTAAATTTCCTTTTGGAGGACTAAATGAATAAAAAAATTTGTTATATATTATTTTCAATTGTTTTATTGGCTAAAACCTCGGCTTTTTGCTATCCGCCACCAGAGCATGAATATTTTAAACAGCCGCAGCCTAAACAAGAAAAAGAAATCGATAAACTTTTAGATGAAAGATTGAATTTAACAAAAGAACAAAAAGAATATTTAAAAACAAATAGACAAATTCATAAAAAACAAATGCAAGCCAAAATTAAAGAAATGCAAAGGCTTCATGATAAAATAAGAAATGTTTATTTAACGGGTATTCCGCCATTTCAAGCCAATTTAAGAACAGCACACTTAAAAGCACAATTGGTTTTATTAAAACAAGAAACTCAAAAAATGAGAGAACAAAATAGAAAAGATTTTGAAAAAATCTTAACCCCAGACCAAAGGCTTGAGCTTGAAAAACTTGCAAAAGAATTTAAACAAAAAAGCAATCCATAAAAGGATTGCTTTTTGATTATAAATTATTAATAAAATCATCTATTTCATCATCTGTCATATCATCAATAAATTCTTTTGTATCAGATGATGCTTTTGGTTCAGCCTTTGAAGTAGTTTTTGGAGTAACGGTTTCATCATTAACTACATTTTTTATAATAGGTTCTTCTGGAGCTAAATCAGGAATGATGTCATCAGAATTTTTTACAGTTGCTTCAATTGTTTCACCTGTAATATCAGAATTATTTACAACTTCACCTGATAATTTTATTACATCTTGATTAGCTCTCGTAGCGTCACCACTTGCTTCTTTTGTGGCTGCCTTGGTTGCATCTTTAGTTGCTTCACCTGCTTCATTTTTTGCTTTTTTGAAAAAACCTTTCATTTTTTCTTTAAAAGATGATTTTTGAGCGCCCTCAGCAGCGTCTTGAGCTACATTTTTAGAAAATAAGTTTTTAACTTTAGAAAAACCCGTTTTTAAGGTTTCAGAAACCTTGCCTTTTCCACCTTTTTTACCTAAAGCAAAAATCCCCCCAATTAAAGCCAAAGAACCAACCAAAGCCAAAACAGAAAGTTTGTTTTGCTTTTTAGTTTCTTTTTTAGTTTGCGCCATAAATTCATCGTTCTTTTGAACACGTTGATAATATTTAGGGTGATATGGGTTACCTGTGTTAATATAACCTGTTATAGACCCACCCATTCCTAATACTCTTTTACATCCATAATCAGCTAATGGTTCATACATATTTTATTCTCCGTAAGATAATATAATAAAGTATTTTTTTGTTAAAAAATTGCCTAAAATAAAGATATTTGTTATAAAAAATTTATGAAAAAAGATAAAATTAATCTTTTTATAATTAGCATAGTTTTTCTTATTTTTAGCATTTTTTTATATGGAAAATGCGGAAATTTTTTAATTGATTTTTCAAGAGAAAGCTATATCCCCTTTCAAATTAATAATAATGAAATTTTAGTTAAAGATATTTTATTAATCTATGGGGCTTTTGGCTATATTTTTAACGCTTTTTTATATAAAATCTTTTTTAATATTAATATACTTTTAGTTGAAGCATTAATTATTTCATATTTTATTTCTATAATTTTTTACTATATTTTAAAAAAATTTACTAATGAAAAAACCGCTTTAATTTTTAGTGTTCTATTTGTATCTGTTAATGTTTTTTCAAATTCGACTTTTAGTTTTATTTTGCCATATTCATATAGCGTTTTATGGGGAATTTTCGGGATATATCTAGTTTTATATTCAATCCTTTATCAGAAAAATAAACTTTTATTTTTTTCTTTAGGTTTAATTTTTGCTTCAAGAATTGAGTTTTTCATAGTTACTTTTTTAATTTCATTATATTTTATTATTAAAGATAAAAGTTTTAAATTTAAAGATAGCCTATTTTTCATTATTATTCCAATTTTTCCATTGTTATATTTTATTTTTAACGGAGTTAATTTATCTAATATAATTGAAAATTTTTTAATAATTAAAAAAATGGTTAATACAGCTGCAATTAAAAATTTATATTGCGCTATGGGAAGTTATTTTTCTTTTGATTATTTTAAATCTAACTTTTTAAACAGTTTAATTTTTCTTATTTTAAACACGATTTTATATTTTATTTTTAAAAAACAAAAAATCTTATTTTATATTTTATTAATTATCACTTATTTCTTTTTAAAACCAATAATAGCGCTTAATTTAGGCTTTATTTTTATAAGTATATTAACATTATTTTTAATTAAAAAATTAAATAAAAATGAAATTTTATTGTTTTTATTTTGTTTCATTTTTTCTTCAAAATCTATTTTTGCGCTAAACCCTTATGGCTATTCAAATTTTGGCTGGAGTTTAAATATTTTCTATATTTATCTTCTTTTAAAAAATCACTTTAATTTAGATAAAAACTTTCTAAATTATATTTTAATCGCACTTTTAATTAACATTAATGTAATTAATTTAATTCATAATATTAACGATAAAAAACTCCCCCTAAAAACAAACATAGGAAATATCTATCTTAAAGAAAAAGATTATTTTATAGCTAGAGAAGTAACGGATTTTATTAAAAATGACATAAAAGAAAATCAAGATTTTGTTGTTTTACCGGAAGGACAGATTTTTAATTTAATTTATCAAAAGCCGTGGAAATTTAAAAATTCAACATTCACACCATTGGATTTTGAAACGTTTGAAGATAAAAATTTAATTCAAAAATTAGATGAAAATAAGACAAATTTTCTAATCTTTTATCCGAGAAATACATCAGATTATGGTTTTTCTACAATTTGTTATGATTATGGTATTGATTTTTGTGAACATATTGCTAATAATTATTCAAGGGTTAAAATTATTGATAAGGGCTATAAGACTTTAATATTTAAACTAAGGAAAAAATGAAAGAAAAAGAAACAATAGGAATACTTCAATTTGGATGTGCTAAAAACCTTGTCGATATGGAATTAATGCTTGGTTTGTTAGTTAAAAATGGTTATAAATATAGCCTAGACCCTTATGATGACAACATTAAAACAGTAATTGTTAACACATGTTCATTTATATATGACGCTGAAAAAGAATGTATTTCTTCAATCATGGATATGATTGCAAAAGGTAAAAGAATTATTTTAACGGGATGTTTAGTTCAAAAACACAAAGAAGAACTCCCAAAACTTCTTCCTGAAATTAAAAATTTCATAGGCGTTTGTGAATATGACAAAATTCTTGAAGCTCTTGAAGATAAAGAATTTATAGAAATATCTGAAAAACCTGATTATTGTTATCGTGAAGACATTGAAAGAGAACAAATTACAACAGGTTCATCAAGCTATATAAAAATCGCAGAAGGCTGCTATTATAACTGTGGCTATTGCGTTATTCCTCAATTAAGAGGCTCATATAAATCAAGAAAAATTGAAGATATTGTTCAAGAAGCAAAAAAACTTGCTAAAAAAGGTGTTGCAGAAATAATCCTAATAGCGCAAGACACAACAAGTTATGGGCTTGATTTATATAAAAAGCCAATGCTTTATAAACTTTTAGAAGAATTAAATAAAATTGAAGAATTAGATTGGATTAGGGTGATGTATGCTTATCCGACCAATTTTGATGAAAAATTAATGGAAACAATTAATTCGCTTGATAAAGTTGTTAAATATATCGATATTCCTTTGCAACATTCTAACCCAGAGGTTTTAAAAAGAATGAAGCGCCCTGTTGTAGATTATAGAGAGCTTATATCTAAAATCAGAGAAAAAATTAAAAATGTTGCAATTAGAACAACTTTCATAGTAGGCTATCCTATGGAAACAGATGAAGAATATCAAGATTTATATGACTTTGTTAAGGAAATGAAATTTGATAGAGCGGGTGTATTTACATATTCAAGAGAAAAAAATACATACGCATATTCTCTTAAACCTCAAATTAAACAGGCGGTTAAAAAGAAAAGAAAAAGTCAGCTAATGAAATTACAAAAAGAAATTTCATTAGAAATTAACAAATCTTTAATAGGCAAAGAAATTCCTTGCATTATTGAAGAAATACATGACAACAACAAAATCGTTGCAAGAAGCTATAAAGACGCCCCAGAAGTGGATGGACTTGTTTACATTAAAACAAAAGAATATCTTACTCCAGGGGAAATTGTAAATGTAAAAATTACAAAGGCGACAAGTTACGATTTATATGGTATTATAAAATAAAAATTTGGAGATTATAATGATAAAAAGCACCAAGGAAATAAACACAAAGTTACCTATTCTTCCAATAGGTGCTGTGGCAACAACCTTAAATATACACCAAAGAACACTTAGAATTTACGACAAGGAAGGTATCTTGTCTCCTAAGAGATCTGCTAAAAATAGAAGAAATTACACGCTAGATGACATTGAAAAAGCTAAGTTAATTCTATTTTTAACAAGAAACCTTGCTCTTAACCTTGCAGGCGTTAAAATTATTTTAACTATGCTTGAAGAAAACAACGTAGATCCTCAAGATTATCTTGAATATGTTAATAATATTGCGCTAAAAGCAAAAATTGACACTAAAAAACAAGAAGATAATATTGAAAAGTGTGCTAAAAAAGGTAGAAGAATAAAAGAACAATAATTGTTCTAATTTTTATTCATTTTATCTAGAGCTAACTTATAAGATTCAAAAGCCTTATATGAGCTTCTTGCTAAAGGATGTGACACAGGAATTATATTTGAATTAGATTTAACATATTCAGCCAATTTGTTAAATTCTTCAGGTGTATAATATTTTTCAACCTCAAGATGATTTTTTGAAGGTTGAATATATTGCCCAATTGTAACAATATCAACCTTGGCTTTTTCCAAATCTGAAATTAATTCTTTAATTTCATCTAATGTTTCACCTAAACCAAGCATAAAACCTGTTTTAACAATAAGTCCTTTTGATTTAACATACTTTAAAACATCTAAAGTACAGTTATAATCCGCCATTTGTCTAGCTTTTGGATATAATCTTTTAACTGTTTCAATGTTATGATTAAAAACATCTGGTTTTTTTTCAATCACTCTATCAAGTGCAACTTTATCCCCTTTAAAATCAGGGGTTAAAACCTCTATTTTAACATCAGGATTAAGATTTCTTATTTCTTGAATTGTGTTCATAAAATGAATTGAACCAAAGTCATGGTTTTCTTTAAGGTCATCACGAGTAACAGAAGTTACAACGCAATATTTAAGCCCAAGTTCATAAACAGCTTTAGCGACATGCTTAGGTTCATCTAAATCAAGCCCTAGTGGGGTTTTTTGGCTAATATTACAAAAAGCACAGTTTCTTGTACAAGTTTCACCCAAAATTAAAAAAGTTGCCGTTTTTGATGAATAACATTCGCATTTATTAGGACATCTTGCGCCATCACAAACGGTATTTAGAGAATTTAATTTTAAAATTTGTCTAACTTTTTTATACTCAGCGTTATCCAATGAAGCAATTTTAGTTTTTAGATAATCTGGAAGTTTTTTTCTACACATTTTCTAAAACCTCTAAAACTGTTTCAGCAAAACTTGGATGGGGGAAAATCATATCCCTAACTTCATCAACCGTTAATTTAGCACTTATTATTACACTAAAAATTGAAATCAAAGCACTTGCTTCTTTTGAAACAATGTGCGCTCCTAGAATTAAATTATCTTTTACAATTACTTTAACAAAACCGTCATAAGCGTTATCACACCAAGGTTTTGCAATTGAAGAAAGTAAAATTTTATTTATTTTATATGAAGATTTTTCATCTTCTTTAATATCTTGTTCTTTTAACCCAATTGAAGCAATTTCAGGAGTGGTGTAAATCACCGCCGGAACTGGTTTTTTTTCAATTTTTTTATTTGAAACAATTTTTTCAACAACTTGTTTTGCTTGATTTGAAGCAGCATGCGCAAGCATTATTTCACGGTTGGCGTCCCCTACCACATAAAGATTTTCAAAATCTGTTGAATAATCTTCATAAACCTTAATTTTATAGTTTTCGCAACAACCTGAAACCGGTATTTCAGGTAAATTAGGCTTTCTTCCAACTGCAAGTAGAACCGTATCCACTTCAAATTCAACTCCTGAATTTAATTTAAGTTTTTTATCATTAATTTCAGAAATAAAATCATTTTTATAAAATTTAATGTTAGATAATTTTAAAATTCTTTCAACTCTTTTTTGAATATCGATATCCATAGCTGGCGCTAAACTTGGCGCTTTTTCAATTAAAGTTGTTTCAACATCAAATTCAGAAAATATTTTTGCCCATTCAAGCCCAATTGCGCCACTTCCAACAATTGCAACTCTTTTTGGTAATTTTTCAAGTTTAAAAACATCATCAGATGACACAATGAATTTATGGTCAAATTTTAAATTAGGGAGTTCAATTGGGCTTGAACCAGTTGCAAGGATAATATTTTTTGCTTCATAAATATTATCATCCGCCACAATTTGAATTTCATCATCTGTTAAAACAAGTTCAGCTTTTGCTTTAACTAAAGTAATTTTTTTAGGCAAAGAAGAATTTAAAGTTTTAGTGAATTTTGAAACAATATCCATTTTTCTATCTAAAATATTTGCCCAGTTGCAAGTTGGTTTTGCAAAAAAATCAATGCCGATTTTTGATGAATCTTTAAGACAATGCAAAATTTCAGCCGTGTGTAAAATTGCTTTTGTAGGCACACATCCAACATTCAAGCAAGTCCCCCCAAGCTCTTTATCTTCAAAAGCAACAACTTTTAAATCATTTTTAAGTGCAACTTTAATTGCTTCAAGCCCCGCAGGTCCTAGTCCAATCACAGCTAAATCATACATTTTATATTAATTTCCTTTATTATTTGATTTCTTAATTATAAAACTTTCAATATCTTTTGCAACCACCCAAGCGCTTGACCAGCAATTTTGCAAGTTAAAACCGCCGCAAAGTCCGTCTATATTTAAAACTTCACCGCAAAACCAAAGGTTAGATTTTATTTTAGACTTACAATTTTTATCTAATTCATTAAGCTCAACTCCGCCAGCATTCACAATTTCGCCATCTTGCTTAGTTGAAATTATTTTTAATTTCAAAGTTGAGTATTCTTTTATTTTTTCTTTTGAAATTTCACAAGAATTTTTTGAATAATCTTTTACAATTGCTTTTGAAAGTGATTTAGGGATAAAATTTGAAACCAAATTGCCTATTGATTTTTTAGGGAATTTTTCAATTAAACTAAACAATTCTTTTTCATCAAATAATTTAATTTCAATTTCATAAGGCATTTTTTTATAAGCATTATAAGATGAAATTTTAAAAGCCAAGGGCCCTGAAATTCCATATTTTGTAAAAATAAAATCACCATCAAGCGAGCTAACACTAACCCCTTGGGGATAAATATTATTTTCAATATCAAGAGCGCAAAGTGCTTTTTTAAATTCAATTATTTTATGTTCTGTTGATTTAATTAATTCAGCTGCCCCTCTTGAACCACAAGAAACCACAACACAATCAAAATTTTTTAATTCAGAATAAGAATTAATTTTTTTATTAACAAATTGAACATTTTTATATTTTTTCAATTGATTAAGCATTTTTTCTCTAACATCAGAAGAACTGTTGCTTATAGGAAAAACACGATTATCATCTTGAACATAAGTTTTAATCCCGATTGAATTAAAAAATTCAATACTATCATAGTTAAAATGCCTTGAAAATAAAGAATATAAAAATTTTTGCCCACGAGGATAATTTAAAACAAATTCATTAATATCATAGATGTTATTTGTAATGTTACATCTAAAATTACCCGTCGGAAGAATTGTTTTTAAAATTTGAGATTTTTCAAAAATATATATTTTAAAACCTCTAAACTTCTTATCTTCAAAATTTTTTAAAATATTTAAAGCACAATAAATCCCGCTTGGACCGCCCACAACTATCCCTATTTTAAAAATTTTATTTTGGGATAACTGTTCCATATAAAAACACATCCTCAGGATTATCTAATTCATCATATAAATCTGAAATTGTTTTATTAAAAACAGGATGAACTAAATCCTGTTTAACTTCAAGCATAGGCACCAAAACAAACGCTCTTAAGTGCATAAATGGATGAGGAATAACGAGCTTTTCACCTTCAGAAATAATTTTATCATCATAAGTCAAAATATCGATATCAATTGTTCTAGGACACCATTTTTTACCGTCTCTTTTTCTGCCAAGTTGAAATTCAACACTTTGACAAAAATTTAAAAGCTCCATAGGAGAAAGGTTTGTATCAACCGCCATAGCAGCATTTAAAAACCAAGGCTGGTTTGAATTTCCCCAAGGCTGCGTTTCATAGAATGAAGATGTCTTAACAATTTTAACTTTATCAGACATTCCAAAAAGTGCTACTGCTTGCTGAATGTTTGATAATCTGTCCCCTAGGTTTGACCCTAGAGATAAAAAAGCTCGTGCCATATTTTTTCTTTCCAATCTTTATATTTAACATTTTATAATTCTTTTGCTATAATATCAATATGTTAGTTTTTTAAGAGGATTTTATGAATAAAAATCAATCAACAGGAATTGTGGTAATTATTGCTATAATACTAATTGCGCTGCTTTCAATAGCATTTGAAGGACCGAATACTTCAACAAGCGAAATTTCATATAGCCAATTTTTGAACAAAGTTCAAATGAAACAAATTGAAAGTGTTGTAATTTCAAAAGGTGAATTAAGGGCTACTCCAAAGGCAGATGAGCCTCAAAAAACCGCAAAACCAACTCAAAACACCAATCCTTTAAACATTAATAAACTTCAAGAAAAAGCCCCAAAAGCACAATTTAAAGTTCAAATTCCTGAACAAAATGAAGAATTAATCGATTTATTAAAAGATAACAATGTTGAAATAAACATCCAAAAACCTCAAGATGGCTCTTGGATGAGCGTTTTAGGCTCTGTTATAATTCCTGTAATTTTTGTTATCATAATGATAATTTTAATTTTAAAAGGTATTCAACAAACAGGTTCATCAGCCTTTAACTTTGGTAAATCAAAGGCAAAACTTCTTCAAGATGATAAAATTAAAATCACTTTTAAAGATGTCGCAGGCATTGATGAAGAAAGACAAGAGCTTGAAGAAATTGTTGATTTCTTAAAAAACAGTGAAAAATATACAAAACTTGGCGCTAAAATTCCAAAAGGCGTTCTTCTTGTTGGCGCTCCTGGGACAGGTAAAACCCTTATGGCAAAGGCTGTTGCAGGTGAAGCCGGGGTACCATTTTTTTCAATATCAGGTTCAGATTTCGTTGAAATGTTTGTCGGTGTTGGTGCAAGCCGTGTTCGTGATTTATTTGAACAAGCAAAAAAACATCAACCTTGTATGATTTTTATAGATGAAATTGATGCCGTTGGTCGTCAACGTGGCGCAGGCATGGGTGGCGGTCATGATGAACGTGAACAAACTCTAAACCAACTTTTAGTTGAAATGGATGGTTTTGATGAAAGCACAAACATCATTGTAATTGCTGCAACAAACAGACCTGATATCCTTGATAGCGCATTATTACGCCCAGGAAGATTTGATAGACAAATTTATGTTAATGAACCAGATGTTAAAGGTAGAGAAGAAATCCTTAAAGTCCACGCTAAAAATAAAATTTTAGCACCTGATGTTGACTTAAAAGCTCTAGCTAAAAGAGTTCCAGGGTTCACAGGCGCAGATTTAAAAAATCTTTTAAATGAAGCGGCACTTTTAGCTGCTAGAAATAATAACGACTCGATTTCTATGGCAGATATAGATAAATCAATCGATAGAGTTATTGCAGGTATAGAAAAGAAATCGACTGTTTTAACTCAAGAAGATAAAGAAAGAACAAGTTACCATGAAGCTGGTCATGCCGTTATCTTAAAACTTTTAGAAGATTGTGAGGAAGTTCAAAAAATCTCTATAATCCCTCGTGGCAGAGCCCTTGGCTTAACTTGGTACACTCCAAAAGACGATTCAAAACATCAAACAAAAAGAAAACTTTTAGCTCATATTACAGACCTTTTAGGTGGACGTGTAGCAGAAGAACTTATCTATGGCGATAATGTTTCAACAGGTGCATCTAACGATATGCAAAGAGCAACAAAACTTGCAAGAAAAATGGTTTCACAATGGGGTATGTCAGATAAAATGGGCAGCATGACTTATGGCGAACCTCAAGAACATGTGTTTATGGGTCGTGATTTTGGTCAAACAAAAGATTATTCTGAACAAGTTGCTTATGAGCTTGATGTTGAAGTTAAAAAGATTATTGATGAAAAATATCTTTTAGCGAAAAACATTCTTACTCAAAATCGTGATATTTTACAAGAACTAGCGATGTCTTTACTTGAACATGAAACAGTTAACGCTGAAGAATTTGATAATTTAATTGAAGATGTTAAAAGAAGACGTGAACAACAATCGTAACCCTAAAAACCCTCATCAAAATAAATATAAAATAATTTTAAAGCTGAAGCAAAAACTTCAGCTTTTTTGATAAATTTAGGCAATTTTTTTACTCAATTTGTTTTTATTAAATTATATTGTCATCAAGAGGGATTTATGAACGAAATTAAATTAAGCCAAGTTAACCAAAAATATATTGAAAATAGAGCTTTAAATCAAACAAATAACGTTAAAAATAATACTCCTACCCCAATTAAAGATAACAGGTTAAAACAAGATACATTTGTTAATAGCCATAAAAAAGAAATTGTCATTGGTGGCGTTTTAGGTTCAATTGCCTTAACTTTGGGTTTAGGCACCTTAGCATATAAAGGTAAACTAGGTTCAAAAGCGCAAGAATTAACTCAAAATATTATTTCTAAATTTAAAAAATCTGCCCCAAAAGCAGGCGATATCGAAACACCTAAAGCAGCAAAAGCTGAACCAAAAGCACCAACAAAAGTTGAAACAACAGCAATTGAACTAGAACCGAATAAATTATTTGAAGAAGTTGAACTAGAACCAATTGAAAATTTTAATTTAAAAGAAGCTAAATCAATTGATGTTTCAGATAATTTTGAATTAGCTGAAATAGAACCATTTGAACTTAAAGAAACAAAACTTGAGCCATTAAAAAATATTGAAGAAGTTATTGATGAAGTAGCTGAAAAAGTTGAAGTGCCAGAAAAACTCCCTTAAAAAACAATATACATACATGTCAAAAGCGCCTGTAAATACAGAAGAACATTTTTTATATAGAGGCATAACTACAGGAAATCCTGTGTTTGAAGAACATAAAATTTACGATTCATTACTTGAAAACGCAAAAGTTGGAGATGTTATAGTTCCAGATTGGAATGTAACTTGTACGTCATGCTATCCTGAATATGCACTAAGTTATGGCACTAATGGTTTTATGAGAATTAAAACGCCCGTTGGCGCACAACTTGGTGCAAAAGGTGGACATTCAGAAGTAAATCTTCCATCAATGGCAAAATTAAAATTAACAAATAAACAACAAGTTGGAAAACTGACAATCTATGACTTTGATTATATAATGCCAGATTTAAGCGACATTGATAAAGCGGTTAAGCAAACAATGACAGAACACAATATTCCATACAACGAAAAACACATTCGTATGTATTAATCACCCATTAAAACCAAAATCATCTAAAAGATTAGAGGAATTTCTTGCTTCAACAGCAAGTTCATCACATCTATTATTAAATTCATTAGAAGCATGACCTTTTACCCAAATGAATTTAATTTCATGGCGCTTTTGGCTTTTTAAAAATTTCTTCCATAAGTCAATGTTTTTAACAGGGCTTTTTGTGTGAAGTTTCCAGTTTTTATCTTGCCAAGACTCAAGCCATTTTTGATTAATTGCATCAACAACATATTTTGAATCAGAATAAAGTTCAATTTTACAAGGCTTTTTAAGGTAATCAAGTGCTTCAATTACAGCTAAAAGCTCCATTCTATTATTTGTTGTTAATTTAAAACCTTTTGAAAGCTCTTTTTTATGAAGAACATTTTTATTGTCGTTATATAATAAAACAATTCCGAAACCGCCCGCCCCAGGGTTATTTGCACAAGCGCCATCAGTATAAATTTTTACAAAAGGCATGTTATTATTTTCATCCATAAAAAAATGATAACATAAAAACAACATTTCTTAATAAGCTATATACATAAGTTAATGTTTGTGGTTAAATATAAAATGCTAAAAATACTGAACTGGAGAATGGCAACTTATGATTATTGTAATGGAACATAATGCAACAATAGACCAACTTAAAAAGGTTACAAAATATATTGAAGACAGAGGCATGCATTCTTATGTGCATAAAGGAGATTTATTAAACGTTGTTGCGGTAATTGGGGATAAAATTAACTTAAACCCTGAAAATATTGCTGCGCTAGAAGGTGTTCGAGAAGTTAAAAAAATTCAAGAACCATATAAACTTGTATCTCGTGCAACACATCCAGAAGATACTATTATCAAATTTCCTAATGGCGTTAAAATTGGCGGTTTAGAACGTCCTGTTTTAATGGTTGGACCATGTTCAGTTGAAAAAAATTTTGATGGACTTTTAGAAGTTGCAGTTGCTGCAAAAGAAATGGGCTGTCAATTTTTAAGAGGTGGCGCATTTAAACCAAGAACAAGCCCTTATGACTTCCAAGGTTTAGAAGAAAAAGGTTTGCAATATCTTGCAAAAGCCAGAGAAAAAACAGGCTTATTAGTTGTTACAGAAGTAATGGATACTATGGATATTGCACTACTTTGTAAATATGCTGATGTTCTTCAAGTTGGCGCTAGAAACATGCAAAACTTCAAGCTATTAAAGGCTTTAGGAAGAATTAAAAAACCTGTTATGATTAAAAGAGGTCCGGCTGCAACTATTAAAGAATTTCTTTTAGCAGCAGAATATGTTGTTTCAAACGGAAACCCAGATGTAATTCTTTGTGAAAGAGGGGTTAAAGGCTTTGATACACAATTCTCTAGAAACGTTTTAGATATCGCAGCAGTGCCTATCATTAGAAAATACTCACATTTACCAATCATAGTTGACCCATCTCATGGCACAGGTAAAAGATATTTAATCGAACCAATGGGCAAAGCTGCCCTTGTTGCAGGCGCTCATGGCTTAATGTTTGAAGTTCACCATGACCCTGATAACGCTATGTGTGACGGCGCACAAAGTTTAAATATTCCACAATTTAAGGAAGTAACAAAATCTTTAAACAAATTAATAGGAAGAATTGATTACGACAATAGAAACAATAAATAATTGTAAATAAAGTTGTAAATAATTACATTTGTAATATTATAGAAAGAAAAAGAGAAAATAAATGGCTTTAACTTTTCAACAATTAATTTTAAACTTATCTAAATATTGGTCTGATAACGGCTGCGTTATTCAACAACCTTATGACATCGAAAAAGGCGCAAGCACAATGAATCCTGCTACTTTTTTAAGAGCATTAGGGCCTGAACCTTTTAGTTGTGCTATGGTTGAACCTTGCAGACGTCCGACAGACGCAAGATATGGCGAAAATCCAAACAGATTAGGTCATTATTTTCAATATCAAGTTATTTTAAAACCAAACCCAAAAAATGCACAAGACTTATATTTAAACTCTCTAAGTGCTATGGGGATTGACCTAGAGCGTCATGACGTTCGTTTTGTTGAAGATAACTGGGAATCACCAACCCTTGGTGCAGCAGGTGTAGGCTGGGAAGTTTGGCTTGATGGTATGGAAATTACTCAATTTACATACTTCCAACAAGTTGGCGGACTTGAAGTTAAACCTGTTGTTTTAGAAATAACCTATGGTCTTGAAAGAATTGCAATGTATCTTCAAAACGTAAATAGCGTTTTTGATATTAATTGGAATGAAAATCTTAAATATGGTGATATCTATCTTCAAAATGAAATAGAACAATCAAAATATAACTTTGAATATTCAAGCCCTGAAAGATTATTCCAACTTTTTGATTTAGCTTCACAAGAAGCAAACAGTTGTATGGAAAAAGGTATTGTTTTACCTGCTTATGATTGGGTTTTAAAATGTTCTCACACTTTCAATTTGCTTGATGCAAGAGGCGTTATCAGTAAAGATGAAAGAATTAACTATATTAATAGAGTCAGAACCCTAGCAGCAAAAGTTGCAAAATTATACGTTGAACAAAGGGAAAAATTAGGTTTCCCATTAATCAAAAAATAAATACATTAACAACAATAGAGAGTAAAAAAGTATGAAAAAAAACAACGACTTTGAGGGCTTTTCAGAAGAAAAAACCGATTTAGGCATGTTATCTAATTTTGTAAAAAATTTACTAACACTTAAAAACCCTGATAATATGATTAAACAAGCTGAATCAGCCGGTTTAAAAAAGACTTTAGGCGGATTTGACCTAGTTGTATTAGGGGTGGGCGCCATTATTGGTAGTGGTATTTTCACAGTCGTTGGTATAGCAGCAGCCGGCTCATCAGAATGTGTTGGCGCAGGCCCTGGGCTTGTTATTTCAATGATTTTAGCCTCATTAGCTTGCGTTTTTTCAGCACTTTGCTACAGTGAATTTGCTTCAATGATACCCGTTGCAGGTAGTGCTTATCTATATACTTATGCAACAATGGGTGAATTTATGGCTTGGATTATAGGCTGGGTCTTAATGTTAGAATATCTTGTTGGCTATATCGCTGTTATGAGCGCTTGGAGTGGATATTTTATGCAATTTTTAAAAGGTTTTTCAAACTTTTTGCCTGATTGCATTGTAAACCCGCCTGTTTATTTAATTCACGATTATTCAACCGCAGTTAGTGAATTAACTTCTCAAGGACTTGACCCAAACAGCGTTATTCCTAATTTTATGGGTATTCCTCTTTGTATCAACATCCCAGGGATTTTAATTACATTAATAATTATTTCAATTTTAATAAAAGGCATAAAAGAATCTACTAAAATGGCAGGTTTAATGGTTATAATTAAACTTGGTGTTGTAGGTTTATTTGTTTTAACAGGGTTATTCTACATTAAACCTGAAAACTGGGTTCCTTTTGCGCCTAATGGCTTAAATGGTATTTTTATGGGGGCATTTATTATTTTCTTTGCCTACATTGGTTTTGACGCTATTGCAACAGCAGCAGAAGAAACTAAAAACCCTCAAAAAAACTTGCCAATAGGTATTATTGGTTCACTTGCAACTTGTACTGTTGTTTATGTTTTAGTTGCACTTGTTTTAACAGGGGTTGTTCCGATTGATAAAATCGACGTTCAAGCACCGATTGCAAGCGCTATGGCGATGGTTGGTCAAAATTGGGTTGCAGGTTTAATTTCAATCGGCGCCCTAACCGGTTTAACTTCTGTTTTATTAGTATTAATGCTTGCAGGAACAAGAATTTTATATGCTATGAGCAGAGATAGATTTTTACCAAAAATCTTACAAACACTTCACCCAAAATATCAAACTCCAAGTTTATTAACTATTTTGGTTGGTGTAATTTGTATTTTAGGTTCATTAGTTTTAAATATTTCAACAGCAGCGGAATTATGTAACTTTGGTACATTTGCTTCATTCATCATTGTTTGCGTTGCAATTTTAATCTTAAGAAAAATTGACCCAGACAGACCAAGACCATTTAAAGTTCCATTTTCGCCCTTCATTCCTTTAGCAGGAATTATTTGTTGTAGCGGACTTATGATTTATTCAATGCAATTTTTAAAAACATCAAGAATACTTTTCCCTATTTGGGTTATTATAGGAATTGCTTTTTATATGCTTTATAGCTATAAACAACAAAGAAAAGCTCAATCAGAAGAAAATATTGAAGTTGTAAAAGAGGAGAATAATGGTTAAAAAAGTCGTTAAAAACCTCTTAACAAGAAAAACAGCTCAAGAATTAATTGAAAGAGCAAAAACAGGCTCATTAAAGAAAAGTTTAAACGCTTTTGATTTATTTATAATAGGGATAGGTGCCGTTGTTGGTACAGGCATTTTAACAATCGTTGGAACAGCCATTCAAGGCGGACCCGAAAGCATTGGCGCAGGCCCAGCGATTATCGTTTCAATGGTTTTAGCTTCAATTGCTTGTGTTTTTTCAGCGCTTTGCTACAGTGAAATTGCTTCAATCATCCCTGTTTCAGGAAGTGTTTACACTTATTGCTATGCAACATTAGGCGAATTTATGGCTTGGATTATTGGCTGGGTTCTAATGTTAAATTATGTAATCGGCAATATCACAGTTGCAAGCTCTTGGTGCGGATATTTAACACAGTTTTTAAAAGGATTTTCAAGATATCTGCCTGATTTTATTGTTAATTTTCCTATTTGGCTAAGGTCAGATGTACGCTCTATCGCTGTAATGTGCGATAAATATGGGCTTGATATCCATGATAAAATTCCATTTTTATTTGATAAAATCCCTTTTGCAATTAATCTACCTGTAATGTTATTAACACTTGTTTGCACCTTGATTTTAATTAAAGGCATAAAAGAATCTACTAAATTTGCAACAATTATGGTTTGTTTAAATTTATTAATGATTTTATCTTTTGTTTTTGTGGGCGCTTTTTATGTAAAACCTGAAAACTGGGTTCCTTTTGCGCCTAATGGTTTAAGTGGGATTTTTATGGGGGCGTTTATTATTTTCTTTGCCTACATTGGTTTTGACGCAGTTTCAACGGCAGCAGAAGAAACAAAAAATCCTCAAAAAGATTTACCAATTGCAATTTTAGGAACATTAACATTCTGCACTGTTTTATATATCTTAGTTGCACTTGTTTTAACAGGAATTTCACCAATTGAAGCAATAAACCCAACTGCACCTATTGCAGCAGCACTTCATACAATTAATAAAGATTATTTAGCAGGTTTTATTTCAATTGCAGCGGTTTGCGCTTTAGCTTCCGTGTTTTTAATTTGCCAATTAGCGGCAACAAGAATTCTTTATGCTATGAGTAGAGATAAATTTTTACCAAGAGTTTTAAGAGCAATTCATAAAAAACATAGAACTCCCCACGTTTTAACTTGGGCAGTCGGGCTTGTAATCATTATTTGCAGCCTGTTTATGGACTTAAATATCTCGGCTGAATTATGTAATTATGGCACTTTCACATCTTTTATAGCAATTTGTATAGCGGTAATTATTCTAAGAAAAACAGAACCAAATTTAAAAAGACCATTCAAAGTTCCTTTTGTTCCGCTTTTCCCAATTTTAGGAATAATAGCATGCTCTGGTTTAATGATTTACTCTTTAAGACACCTAAGCTCAAGCGCTATAATGTTTCCACTTTGGGTTTTTGTGGGTGTAATTATTTATGCAAGTTTTAGTTATAAAAATCTTAGAACAGATAAAAAAAGATAATTAATCTTGGATTATATCAAAAGTTGAAACGGTTGAAGATGTTTCAGGCGCATAGGCATTAATTATTTTCCTAGCGTTTGAAACATTTTTCATTTCATAAATCAATTGTTTTTTAATACTTTTAACAAGCTCAATGTTTTCTTTTTCTAGGTTAAGAAGATATTTTCTAATGTTAATTAATTCAACATTTGCTTTTATTTCATTAATTCTTGGTTTTTCAAACTGCAAAATTTGATTTAAAAGAGTTTCTTTATTTTCTATTGCAGCTGCTAAGCCTTCCCAATCTTGGTCTAGGACAAGTTTTTTAATGTATTCATTAGTTTTTCTAAATTTATCGTATAAAAGTTTAAGATGACTAATATCATTAATATCAAGCATTATTCGTCCTCATCATCCTCATCGTCGTCATCATCTTCATCACTATCATAATCATCAGAAAAATCGATATTATTTCTTGTTTGCTTATATTTTTCCATTTCTTCTTTTTGAGCAAGTGCAATTGCCTTTTCCCAAGTAGCTTTTAGACTTTTTAAATACCCTAAAACCTCGTCGATTGGTTCGATTTCTTTTTTCATATTAGCTCTAACTAGTCTTCTAATAAAATATTCATAAAGGCTAATTAAATTTTGAGCTAATTGCGGTGCAACTTCAACATCCATAGATGTTATAAATTCATTTAAAATATTTTGAGCGCCCATTAAATTGTTATGAATTTCCTCAATATCTTTTTTTGCCATGGCAACTTTTGCTTTATTTAAAAATTGAATAGCGCCATCATAAAGCATAATTAAAATTTGCTCTCTTGAAGCCGTTTCAATGCTTGCCTGTTGATATTGTTTAACATATTGATTCATTTAAAATTTCCTATTTACGATTGCACCTTGGGTATTTGAAAGAAAATTAACAAAACGAGATAAATTTTGAGCGTCAATTTTTTGAATAACCTCACCCGAATCTTTTTCTTTAATTACTATTTCATTTGTATTTTCATCAAGAGTTAGAGAATATTTATCTGTTCTTGATAAATCATATTTAATCGCAGAGTTGTCATCTTCTGGCTGATTTTCTTCTTGTTCATTAAAATCAAATTCAAATTCTTCTTGGTTTTCATTGTTTTCCTTATCAGGGTCAACCATTCTTCCTTTATCTAAACCTGAAACAGAACGAGTGTTTTCGGTTTTAGGATTAAAAACAATGGAATTCAATTCATTTGAATTTTTGTCTTGAATACTTCTTATTTGATTTATCGATATTCCATCTAAACCCATAAAAAATTTCTTTCGTAAATAATTATAACTTATTTCACAAATCTTTTAATAAATTATATAATGTATTTATAAAAAAATCTATATTGGGTATAATTTATAATGAGAGGGATTATACGGCATGCAAAAAAAATCAGATTTATTCTTACAAAATATCAGAAATCTACCAATATGGGTCAAACAAGTTATTACAAAAGAAATCGTTGAAGAACTTGAAACAAAGCTAGATGAATTTAAAGAGCTTCTTCAAACAGATTCATTGTTTCAATTTATGACTCCAACTGTAACTTTCAAAGGCAAACAAGAGCTTTTAGAAAGAAATAATAATCTATCTGATGGATATTATGTTTTTTTACAAGATTCACTAGATGAGTGCAACATTTTTGAAATAACAGTGAAGAACAATTGGACTTTAGCAGATAGCGCAAAACTTTTCATCAGACTAATTGAAATGGAATTTTTAAGCGTTGTTGATTATTCAAAAAATAAAAATGTTGCAGTTGCGATGTTTATCGCAGGCAAAATTAAAACAGGCGAATTCTTAAAAAGAATTGGCAAAATCGACGCTGTTCAACTAGAACAAGCAATCAGATATCAAAAGACTCTTAATTCTGAAGGCAGACACATTAAAATGGCAAGCATTTTAATTAAACTTGGTTTCATTACAGACCAAGGTCTTGATAGCCTTTTACTTTTAAAAGATGAAGCAAAAAGACGTTTAAGCCTTAACATCGGTTTAACTTCAATTAAATATGAAAACGACGAAGAAAAAAATGATCAATTCTTAAGAATGCAAAAAGAAATGATGCGTTTAGAAAATGAAAATTTAATCATGAAAAAGCGTCTTAAAAAACTATTGAAAATAAATGACTAATCAAGCTGAAAAACTTCTTTCAATTTATAGAGAGGGCTACCTTGATAATTATTTTTTAGGTAGTGTTTATTTAGCTAAAGAAAATAAAATTTATAAGCAACTTGGTTTTAATGATAACACAATTTGCTTTATGAGGTCTTTAGCTAAGCCTTTTCAGGCTTCAATTATCTGCGATTATGATTTTATTAAAGAATTTAAATTAACACAAAAAGAACTTGCGATTTTTATGGCTTCGCACTCTGGAAGCCCCTTACACATTGAAGTTTTAAAAAATCTTCTTAAAAAATTTAAACTTAAAATAAATAATCTTGAAATAGAAAAAGATTATCCTCTTGATATGAAAGGTTTTAGAGGGGTTAAAACAAAACTCCATAATAATTGCAGCGCAAAACACATTATGATGATTGCAATATCAAATTATTTAGGATATCCGATTAAAAATTATATAGATATCAATCACCCCATTCAAAAATTAATCTATAAAAAACAAGTTGAATTAACAAATTATAAAAGCTCAATTATAACTAAAGATGGTTGCGGCACGCCATTATGGGGTTTAGATATTAAATCTATAATTAATGGATATTTTAACTTTTTAAATAACGAAAAATATTCTCCATTATATAAAAGCGCTCTAAAACACCCATATATTTTTGGAGGCAACAACCGCCTTGATAGCGAGATTATTCAACTTTCAAAAGGAAAACTTTTTTCTAAAGTTGGCGCAGGCGGCTTTGTAATTGTTTATAATTTTGAGTTAAATGAAATTTTACTTGTTAAAATGATACAAAATAACAATGAATATCGCCGCTTAATAACTCTTGATATTTTAAATAAAATCAATTGGCTTGATTATAAAAGTGAAAACTGGGTTTACAATCAAAAAAAAGAAAAAGTTGCAAAATATTATTACGAATTTCAACTTTAAAAAATTTTTTAAGGTAAAATAATTTTATGAAAAGCGAAAACTATAACAATCTTAAAGCTAGAATTCAAAAACAACAAAAGAAAAAAATCAGAAGAATAAGATTTTATCATTCTTTTTTAACAATTGTTTTACTTTTTTGCGTTCTTCAAATTGGAAGAAGTGCTTTAATTAACCTAGCTAAAATTGTTGCTTATCAAACAAAGATAATAAAAGCTGAAAATTTAAAAGCAAAAGCTGAATCAAGAAATAAACACCTAAAAAGTGAAATACAAAACTTCAGCTCGATGTATAAAGTTGAATCAATTGCCAGAAACAACCTAAAAATGGCAGCAAAAGATGAAGTTTTGATTATCATTAATCAGCCCCATGAAGAAGAAAAACAACAAACAAAAATCCCAGACAACGCATTTGTAAGATTTTTGGAAAATTTTTCATCTAATTTTTCAAAAGAACCAATTCCAGATAAAATTTCAGAATAACTTTATTTTACAACCCTTATTTTTTGTTGAGTTTCGCACAAGTTAGCAATAGCGCTAAAAGCAAGTCGTCTTCTTTTGCTCATAGCTTTTAAAATAGCGTCATTACATCCAAGCGAATTTTTAGCATTAATTTTTAGTTTTGACATATTTCACCTTAAAACTCATCTATAATTAATATCGGAAAATTATCTTAAAACTTTAGTTTTTTTAGTGTATTATTAATTTTTATTAAGATAAATTTTATTTAAGGTGTATAATTATTTTATGAAAAAAATAAGAATTATAGGTGCCGGTTTGGCTGGCAGTGAAGCTGCAATTTATTTAGCTAAAAAAGGTTATGAAATAGATTTAATTGAAATGCGCCCAAAATATCAAACAGGCGCACACACAACAAGCTATCCTGCTGAATTTGTTTGTTCTAATAGCCTAGGTTCATCAGATATTTTATCTGCTTCAGGTTTATTAAAAAAAGAAGCGCTTGAGCTTGGTTCAACTTTGTTTCAAACGGCTATCAATTGCAAAGTTCCATCAGGAAATTCTCTTTCAATTGATAGGTTTGGTTTTTGTGAAGAAATTAAAAAAATTATAGATAGCTATAAAAATATTAATCTTCTAGTTGAAAAATATGAAAAAATAGACCCCTCTATTCCAACTATAATTGCAACAGGCCCATTAAGCGCCAAGGAATTATCTCAAAATATTAAAGAAGAATTTGGGGAAGATAATTTTCATTTTTTTGATGCTATTGCGCCAATTGTTGAAAAAGATTCAATTGATTTTTCAAAAGCATTTTACGCTTCAAGGTGGGACAAAGGGGACGCTGATTTTATCAACTGCCCAATGAATAAAGAAGAATATGAAAAATTTTATGATACATTAATTAACTCGCAAAGAGCACCTCTAAAAGATTTTGAAGCAGGATATTTTGAAGGCTGTATGCCGATAGAAGTAATGGCTTCAAGAGGAATTGACACACTTCGTTTTGGGCCAATGAAACCCGTTGGCTTGTTTGATAAAAGAATTGAAACAACTTTTAAGAAAAATCAATTCTATGCCGTTGTTCAACTAAGGCAAGATAACAAAATGGCTAATTTATATAATCTTGTTGGTTTTCAAACAAATTTAAAATGGGGCGAGCAAAAGAAACTAATTCAACTTATCCCTGGGCTTGAAAACGCTTCAATTGTGCGTTATGGGGTAATGCATGCTAATACGTTTATTAATTCACCTAAAATTTTAAATAAGTTCTTGCAAACAAAAAAATATGAAAATATCTTTTTTGCAGGTCAATTAACAGGTGTTGAGGGCTATTGTGAAAGCATTTCAACAGGCTTGATGGCAGCAATTAACCTAGATAGATTTTTAAATAATAAACCAATGATTGAATTAACAAATGAAACAATGCTTGGTTCATTAATCGACTACATAACTTTTGAAGAACATAAAAAATTCCAACCTGTAAATTCTAATTGGGGGATAACAAAAGAGGTTGTTGGCGATAAAAAGAAATTAAAAGATAAAAAATATAAAAATGAAATAAGAGCTAATAGGGCGCTTAATAAAATTCAAGAAATTAAAAAACAATTAGAAGAAAATTAAAATGGAGATAAAGATGAGATTTACAACAAGAAATTTTGATGAAATTCAATCAGATACAGTTGTTTTATTTTTATTTGAAAACAATATGGAAACAAGCGAGCTTTTTGATTTTATGAATGCTAAATCAAAAAACAAGCTATATGAACAAGTTTTCACAAATAAAATAATTAAAGGCAGCTTAAACGAAAACTTTAAAATGGCACTTGATGAAAAAACAAAAGTTTTAGTTTGGGGCTTAGGTAAAAAAGAAAATTTAACAAGAAAAAAATATTCTCAATGCGTTGCTGCTGCAGCTAGATGTGCTAAATCAATCTCAAAAAATCAATCAATAGGTTTTGAATTAATTGAAAACACATCTGATTGCAATTGCATTTTAAGCAACTTTAATAAAAAAGATAGCGCAAAAATGCTTTTAACAAGCGCAAGAATTGGTTTATATTCTTTTGATAAATATGTAAACGATAAAAAACCAAAAATTGAAACAATTGAAATTATAAATAAAAATATAACACCAGACATTGAACAAGGTGCTCAAATTGGCGCATTTACTTCTTTTGCAATGAAGTTTGCAAAAGATTTAGTTAATGAATCTGCTCAAATTGTTACACCAAAATATGTTGCAGATTTAGCTAATCAAATCGCCCAAGAACACAAACTTGAAGCAAAAATTTATAACAAAAATCAAATTAAAGACCTTAATATGAATGCCTTTTTAGCGGTTGGACAAGGTAGCGTTAATGAACCAAAATTCATTCATTTAACATATAAACCAAAAACCACACCCCGCAAAAAAATTGCCCTTATTGGTAAAGGTATAACTTTTGACGCAGGTGGTATGAACATTAAACCTGCTCAATCTATGTTAACAATGAAATCAGATATGACAGGGGCTGCAAGCGTTTTAGGTATTATTCAAGCGATTGCAAAACTAGAAGCCGATGTTGAACTTCACGTTGTTTCAGCACTTTGTGAAAATATGACTTCAGGTTCCGCTTATAAACAAGGTGATGTTTTAACTGCGATGAATGGAAAAACAATTGAAGTTGATAACACAGACGCAGAGGGAAGAATTACCCTAGCAGACGCTTTATGCTATTGCGATAAGTTAAATGTAGATAAAGTAATTGATATTGCAACCTTAACAGGGGCTGTTATAGTTTCATTAGGAAATAACATAACAGGCGTTATGGGAAATAATCAAGCTCAAATTAATAAGTTTATTGAAATTTCAAAACTAAGTGCTGAAAATACTTGGCAAATGCCAATTTTAGATGAATTAAAAGATAATTTAAAATCTGAAATTGCAGATATGAAAAATACAGGTGGCAGATTAGCAGGAACTTCAACCGCTGCTTGGTTTTTATCTAACTTCACAAAATCAAATTCTTGGCTACATTTAGATATAGCAGGAACAGCATATCTTGATAAATCCAATAAAGAAACACCTTTTGGACCAACAGGTGTTATGATTAGATCATTAATTAACTATATTTTATCTTAAGAAAAAGGAGAAAGTATGAAAAAGATTTTATCAGCATTAATTTTACTTGGCGCATTTATGTTTTTTAACCCTGCCTCTGCTCAAGCAACACAAGGTCACGACAGAGGAGTTAAAGCAAGAAGCGTTGGCGCAAGCCTATGTTCACTTTTAGTTTGGCCAGGGATTGGTCAAGCAATCAATGGACAAAAAATTGATAAAAATGTAACTCACGCAGTTTTAGGTCTAACAGGCGTATTC